>JACRKL010000076.1 GCA_016219835.1 Candidatus Woesearchaeota archaeon | reverse complement strand
ATCAGACAAAGAGTTGGAAGAGTAGTGAGAAAGACATGCTCATTCTCGAAATCTTTAGAAAACCACGACAAGGTTATCGGGTTGTTTCTTCAAGAAAGAAACATGGAGCGTTTATCAGTCAAATGATAACACTTCCGAAAATCGCACCCCGTAATCATCTCCGCTGGAAAGAAGAACACGTTCAGACCAACTTCTTCCAGCTTCTTCGTTCGTTCTTCTACTGAAAACAGTTTCTTGAAGGAAACGCTGTGATTGACATATGGTCGTGGTTGTACTGGTATTTTCTGCAGAGCTGAAAGCTGGTTGAGGAGCTGCAACATCGCCATAACCTAAGAAAGTTGGTGTGATTTAAAAAGTTGGTTGAACCGATTGCTTCATGGTTTGTTCTTTTGAGAAGTCTACCCGTCCATGAACTTTCTCATCATAGGATTCATGTCCAACAGCTTTTTGCTGACCGCAAAAAGTTGGCAAAAAGGTTGCCTCACTTCGTTCGGCAACAACAGAATGATGAATCACTAGAAACTGTTGAGTTATCCTCCCATAAATTTGCGCATGACGGGATTCATATCCATCATGTGCTGCTGGGCGATATCTTCATAGAGCTTGTAGACAATCATCACGGTCAACAAAATACCAGTTCCAGAACCAATGGCTCCCGTAAGATCAGCAAAACCTGCCAGTAATCCAATAGATAAACCACCCATGACGGTTAATGGCCAGATATAGCGATCAAGCAACCGCTCCATGATCCGATCATCTTTTCTAAACCCGGGGATCTGCAAGCCAGAAGCTGCAATATTCCGTGCCTGTGTTTTTGCATCCATGCCTGACGTTTGAACCCAGAAGATGCTGAACATCAATGCTCCTCCCATCATGAAGAGCAGAAACACGATAGCATGAATAAAATCAGAACGTGTTACTGCGTACCAGAACCCTCCATCCATGGGGAAGAACTGGAAAGATCCAGTAATTATTTTTTGTGGAATATTGGGGTATGAAAGCCAACTCACTAACCCAGAAGAGGGCGTATTGCCAGCATACTGTCCGATAATATTTTTGGAGATAAATGCAAATACGCCAGTTCCTGCACCAACCCATCCTTGCAGCAATCGTGCCCACAGCTGGACGTTTGCCATCAGTGCAGCAACCAGAATGACGGGAATGTTGCTGGTATAAAAGAAACTGAGTGGCCAACGGATGCCATGACCTCTGATTCTGCCAAAGCTCAACGGAATTTCTACCTTCATGGACTGTGAGTAGACTGCAATGACAAACACAATAATCGTCGAAAGAACCATGCTGATCATAATGCCTGCAGTTTGTGGATCTCCTGCACCCAATGCTTGGAAGGTAGCAGGAATCGCTCCAGTCACATAGGTTACTCCGGCAACCGCTGTTGGTCCTGGAAGCCAGCTTAGTGATCGAACCATGATCGTCTTTGATACGCCGGCAGCGATAAAGAGGCTAATACCTGAACCAAACCCCCATTTGCTGACGACTTCATCCATGAAGAGGATTATAATGCCACCTAAAAACAGTTGAAAGATAATCAGCCAGGGTGAAACACCTTGACTTGGTGCAAGACCGCCCATCATGACATAAATGAAGGCTTCAAAGAGGATGAAGAAAAATGACAGAAGCTTCTGCACGCCCTGAAAGGTTTGCTTTCCTTCTTTGGTCGTTAAGTCAAACTTGACCAGACCGGAGCCATTCAGCAATTGCAAAACAATGGAAGCCGTCACAATCGGTCCAATGCCTAAACTGATAATGCTGCCAAATTCTGCACCGAGAATAACCGAGAGAAATTCAAATTGTTGCAGGGCATTTTGTCCAAGCCCGTACAGGGGAATGAGCCCCATGATATAAAAAAGGACGAGAACAACGAGCGTCCACTTGAGTTTTTCCTTAAAGGACAACCTCTTTTGGGTAGGAGGCATGACCTCAGGAAGGTTCTCTAAAATAGGACGATACCAGCTCATGATAGCAATTCTACGACACTGCCTTCTTTATCAAGTTTTTCTTTTGCCTTTTTGGCAATCTGTTCAACATGGGTGAACTTGAATTTGCCGGTCAAGCTGCCTTTGCCAAGAAGTTTGGTATATCCAAGACTTTTGAGATCAACCACATAATAACCATCCTGCTTGGGCAGTGATTCTTTGTGGAGCTCAAAGTATTCGAGATTCACCGGAACAACTACTTTCTTTGACCTGCTGACAAAGCCATGTTTTCCGTAGTAATCCTTGATTGTTTGATAGCTTGGCTTTTTAGAATCTGCCCGTTTTCCGGATCCAGCATTGCCTTTTCCGCCTTTGTTGCCGCTGCCCCTTCTCTTTTTCATCGAGCCGCAGCCGTGGGTCTTTGATCCTCGATAGCGTACGCTCTTTTTTCGTTTTCTTGCGGTCATCTTACATCATCCTCTGGAGGAGATCATTGATCTTCTCTTTTCGGTCTCCTAATGCCCCTCCGTTGGAAAACGGCACCTTGATGCCCTTTCTTCCAAACCCTTTTCGGGGCGGGTTTAATCTGAAGTAGCGTTTGATTTTCTTGCCATCAACAACTAAAAAATCTCGTTCCTTGTCTCCGGTTGCAGCTTGTCCTTTTTTCTCAACGAGCATCTTCCAAGTAGCATCATCAATCGGTCCCCAGGTTACGAAATCTTTGACGCAGGCGATCATGCCAAGCATCGACGGAGTATTCGGAACAACAATGCCGTAATTTTTCCGATAGAGTCTGAGCATAACAAACGTATCAACAAACTCTTGCTTTAGGTTAGCAGTTCCTCTGACACGGACTACTGCAATGCTCTTTCCTTGAACAGGTGTTGCTGTTTCGTTGGTAGGTTTTTTGGAAACTGGAGTGTTTGCCATATTATTGCCTCTTACCTTCTCCAATACTGAGGATTCGTCTGTCCTCTTCTTTAAGTTTTGTACGATTTAATTTTGCAAGTGCCTGCATTGTTGCTGTGATCATGTTCACTTTGGAGCGAGTTTGCCCATGCGTTCGTGACCAGACATCGCCGATGCCTGCCATCTGCAATACTTTTTTCGTTTCCGGTTCAACTTTTAATCCCGTTCCCTTCGGTGCAGGAATTAGCGTTACTTCAACCGAGCCGCATTTCCCTTTGACTTTAAAGGGAACAGAGTGCTGCTTTCCACATTGGCATTCCCAGGAGCCGCAGCCACGCATGACTTTCATAACATTCAGCTTTGCTTTTCTTACCGATTTCTCTCGCGCAGGAACAGTTTCCTTTGCTTTCCCTAAACCGACACCAACATAGCCATTCATATTTCCGATGAGTGCAATCGTGCTGAATTTTGGCTTGTTTCCTTCCATGGTCTTTTTTTGTGTTTGCTTAAACACTCTTCGTTGTCCGCCGCCAAACTTACCTTTGGACTGTCCAATCATGAGTAAATCAACATTCATATCCGGCATGAGCGCATCAACAATTTCTGCTTCCATAATCTTCTGACCGGCATCGAGGATCTGCTGTAAATCAGTAATCCTGCCTTCCTTGACTGCCTTGCCTATGCTTGTTTTTGGCTGCCATGCGCTGACATCAAATGATTTTTTTTCTACGCTTTCAACCAGCTTTTCAGTCTTCACAATCTCTTCTTCGCTGATGGTCACCAATGCCTCTTCAGGCTTTTTTTGCTCTTCAGTCATGAGGAAACGCCTCGTTCAATTGCTTGCTTTGTTTTCTGGAATTGGGTTGGAGTGTTCTCTGCCAGATGCTTTCCCTGCACTCGTTCTTCAGGAGGAAAAATCTCTTCAGAAGCAGGAACACTGACTCCACCATCAATAACCCCTTCAAGGGCAGCATAGACATTGCTTCCTTTGATGGGTGGCTGCATACCTAAGTCAAGAATAGCTTCGCCTATATTCTTCTTCTTTGCCTGCTTGGCAGCAAGAAAGCCAGTAAGATAAGCAGTAGGGGTGTTTGGTCCTAGCGTCCAGCCATACGATTTGAGGTGCTTGGAAGACGTTGCAGATTTTACAACATCGCCTTTCTCCTGATAATCGATAAACTGGATGATGATTTGGTGTAACGTTTTTCTGACCACGAGTCGCGTCTTTCCGGACTTGAGGAGCGCAAAGCGTACCCGATAGTCTGTTTTCCCTTCTCTCCTTCGTCTAAAAGGAACGGTCATATTTTTGCTTTGGCTCATTTTTTAAACAACCCTCTCTCTTCAAGATAGATCTTGACGTGTCTCTTGTTTCTGAAAAAGTTTCCTTTGGCAAGTCCGTAGGATTTTTTATAGACCTCGTGATCAATCAGCCCTTTGTCATTCAGTTCTTTGAGGAACGCTCGTTGCAGTCTAATCTTATTGATCCACGTCCTTTTGGTAGAGCGTCGTGCATTCGGCTTGCCTTTTCTGCTGCCATGACCTTGTTGTCTGCCTTTGGTTTTCTGGATGTGGGACTTTCTTGCCCGACCACGTGAAACACCTTTCTTCTGTTTTTCAGTGATAATGCCGTCGGCAATAAAGCCTGCAACATCTTTCTTGGTGATTGCCTGCTTAAGGTCTTCGGTTTTGACGCCGAGCTCTTCCATCCTTTCAAAGTCAATTTTGACCCGTTTTGTCGATGCTTTTAACACCGAACCCGCAAGCCTTTTTTGTAATTGGAGATCCATTGCATTCACCGTTTATTGATCGTTGATCTTATTTGTGCGTCAGGACTTTGTCCTTTTCCTCTTTCTCAACCGCTTTCTTCTCTTCATCCTCGATTTTTTTCTCAATCGAACCTTCTTTCTTTTTCTCGGAAGCCTTCTGCTCAAGGACTTTTTTCTTGTCTTCCTTTGTTTTTTGCTGCTCTTCATGTGATTTCTTTTTTACTGCGAGTTTATGTTCGGCAGCTTTGAGATAAGCGGCAGGATCTTTCACATTGAGTACCTTGATATGATGTTCAACACATGCTTTGAGGACAGTTAGCTTTTTCTTCTCTCCTAAGGTGCTCGAGAGCATGGCACCAGCTTCTTTGCCAACCTTCTGAAGATCGTTGAGCGATGAAACAGATACCACCTTGAGACCTTCTCGGCTTAATCCACGGACTGCTTGTGGTGTTCCATAACCAACTTTCACTAATGCCCCCCTTCCGCGCTTGCTTCTTCGAAGCTTCGAGTGCATTCCTTTTGGTTTGGTCCACTTGTCGCTCAGCCGCTTTTTTTTGTAGGCATCTTGCCGTATAAAGAGAGGCTGATGCTCCTTTCTTTCTTTCCTGATCGCGAGTAATTGCTGGGTTGATTTCATAAGGCACCTTGTCGTTTGTGTGTTGTGTTACATGGACATTATGGACTCTTGCCGTCTTTGTCGGTGATATAAATACCATCCTGAAAGACACGCTTGTCAAATGATGATCGTCTCGTCAACTGCTCAATGGCAGCTGCGGTCTGCGCAACAACCTCTTTGTTGGCGCCGTTGCAGGTGATGATCTCTCCTGCTACCTGTACTTTGACTGACGGATCAAACTTAACTTTCCTCGGCACTTTCTCGCCGAAAAAATTCTTGACTTGGAGTTCATTACCGGTGACACTGACGTTCATGGGGAAGTGGCTTGCGCAGATCTTGAGTTTGTACTCATGACCTTCCATGCTTCCTTTGATGAGGTTTTTGATATGTGCTTTTTGGGTAAATAATCTTGTCTTCTCTCTCTTAGAGCCATCCTTGTAAGCAAGTACAATCGTATCATGCTCGACTTTCAAGGTCACTTTAGGATCCACAACTTTTCTGCTGACGGTTGCCTTGCCACCATGTATGGTTAAGAGACCATGAGCGTAGGTTGCCTTACATCCTTCAGGCAATGCGATCGTTTCTTCGATGGAGTTTTTCATGGGATTCACGTTTTTGATGTTTAATCAGTACACATAAGCAAGCAACTTGCCACCTAAACCTTGTTCTCTTGCCTGTTGGTGCGTCATCACACCTTTCGATGTTGAAATAATCAGTGAGCCAAATCCTCGTGCGGGGAGGAACCGCTTCTCAAACTTCTCGATCTCCTGCTTGGTGACATCGAATCGCGGCTTGATAACCTTGCACTCATTCAGTGTACCGGATAAAGTAACGGTCAATCCGCTCTTCTTCTCATTGCCAAACACTTCGATCGTTGCGATATAGCCGTTCTGCTGCATCAACTCAAGGACTTTCATGATGGTCTTCGAGGTTGGGATAATCGTTACCTTTGATTTCGTTGTCCTTTCTGCATTCATGATCTTGGACAATGCCTGTGATAGTGGGTCGTTCATGGACATGGTGTTCACCTGATTATGCAAATTTTTTGAATCCTAAGCTCTGCGCAACTTCTCTAAAGCACTGCCTGCAAAAATGCAAGCCGTATTTCCCAATATGGGCTCTTGTCCTGTTGCATCGTCTGCAGTGTTTCAGATTAATGCCGCAGGTTCTCTTTTTCGGCGCATTATGTTTCATGTACTTGCCTAATTTTGCCGGCTTGTACTTGAGTTGTTTGAACTCTTTTCGATAGTCGCTGGTTGTCATGCTGTTCTCCTGTTTTACGTCCTTCTTTATTGGTTATTCTTCTTCTTGTTCTTCGAAGCGCACACTGAACTGCTGCTTCAGGAATTCGATCGCTTCCTTTTGTCCAATTCTATGATCTCCAGGAAGTCGTTTCTGCTGGAGTCTTCGTTCTTTCACGCGAAAGCCATTCCTTACTAAGGTGATGCTGGCTTCGAGACCCATAATTTTGATGTCCGGATCATACTCCATACCGGGAATATCGATGTATTCAGGAATTCCAAAGGAAACATTGCCGTTGAGATCAACATTGCTCTCGGAAAGCATATTCTCTTTGGATTGTAATAACCGTTTGATCAGGGGAAGGACAGTTGCACCTCGTAACGTTACTTTGCAGCCGATCGGTAATCCAGGTCTGACGCCCCATGCTTGAATTCTCTTGGTGGTGAATGTTTTCACAGGCTTTGCACCGCTAATTTTTTGCAGCAATTTAAGCCCTTTCTCAAGTTTGGCTGGCTCTTTTCCCGTACCTATGTTAAGGGTCAATTTTCCGACTTTGATCGTTTTATTAGGGTTCATGGTGCATCAGTGTTTAGAGTGATGGTAACAGGATCTGGCTTTTTCCTTTGCCGACGACAAATGCAGAGGCTTTTGGCGTCGTAAACGTTGTGCCTTGAGATTCAATCGTGAGTTCTTTGGTGGTAATGCTTTTCACCAGACCGGATTCACCGGTGTGTTTCCCCTGCGTTAAATAGACTGTCTGCTGAGGTTCCAGAGCTAAATGTCCTATCACTTTTCGATCGGGCAAGGACACGAGCAGTGTATCTCCTGTTTTGTAGGTGTTCTTATCAACAAGAGTCGTCGTACCATCATGGAACTGCAATTGCACTTTTCCTTTGACCAGCGACTTGTTGACGAGCTTGAGCGGTTTCATCTGCCCTTCTTCTGCTCCGATTTTCACTGCAGTGATCTTTCCTTTGGTGTTGATCAGCATGCGGTAGTATTCTTGCAGATCTGTAATCGATAACACGTCCATCAATCCAACTTGTGTTCTTCCGTCGTCAACTTTCTTGCCATCGACAAGAATGTTCTTATGTGTTAGCACATAATTCATCTCTTTCCTTGATTTGACATGGCCTAAGAGATTACGGAAGATCAAGCGCAAGGGCATACCTGCACCAAGCTTGTGTTTGCCTGGCAGTGGCCTTACCGTGAAGGTGTATTGCTTTCGCTGGATCACCCATGATCGGGGAGCCGCTAAACTTTTCAAGTGTTTTTTTACCATAGTATCACGCTAATCGTTTTTTCTCTTCATGTAATTGGGTAATCATCAGATTGCTTACATGGATGCCCACCAATGCTTTGCTGCCGTCGCGCTTAATTCTCTCCACGTTCTCAACGGAAACCCGCTGATCTTTCGTGTTAATTCCCACCACTTTACCTTCTTTGCCAGCATAAGACCCCCTCATCACCTTCACCTTATCATCTTTTCGCAAGGGAAGATTTCTCTTCTTGAGTTTCTTATGTAAGTCATCTGCAAGATGGCAGGACAGGAACTTTTTACGAATATGCAACGGAGCCTGAAAGACATACTTTCTCTGCTTCCTTGCTTTACTGCTTGATTTCCATTGGGTTGAAAATTGTTTCATGGTGCTTCCAGTTTATACGACGACGGTCGCGATTTTGCCAATGCCAGGCCAGCGTTCGCATGCTTCCTTGGCAATAGGTCCTTTGAGGATCGTTCCTTTCGGATTGCCTTTATCATCTTTGAGCACAACAATGGCGTTGTCTTCAAAAGCAACGCGCATCCCATTGGGCCTGCGGAATGCTTTTTTCTGTCGAACAATAACGGCAAACATTACTTGCTTTCGCATTTGGGGCGTTCCTTTTTTGACGGCAACTTGGATCAAGTCCCCAATCCCGCAGGATGGCTTTCTCCCTTTAACGGTTTTCAAGCCTTTGACATTTGTCACTTTAACCCATTTTGCTCCGGAATTATCGCACGTTTCCACAATGGATCCGTGGGATAAAGCACGAGTCATGCGTGATTTGAGTCCTTTCATGTTCTTCACTGATCTCCTTTTGCTTTTTCATCTTGCAGCTTTCCTTTCTTGCGTTCGCTTCTTTCCTGCTGCAGCGACACCATCTGATCGAGCTCTTCATGCTTTGCTCGTCCTGTTACTTCAATGACAACGAAGTGTTTCCCTTTGCTTAATGGTCTGGTTTCAGCAATTCTCACAATATCGCCCAACTGTGCATTAATGCATTTAGGATTGTGAGCCAATACTTTGGTATACCTTCGCTGGTAACGATCATACTTCTTGACAAAGTACTTTCTTTCCCAGCTTACCGTTACCGTTTTCTGTGCCGATGCAGAAAGCACCGTGCCGGTAAA
Source organism: Candidatus Woesearchaeota archaeon (assembly GCA_016219835.1). Taxonomy (GTDB): domain Archaea; phylum Nanobdellota; class Nanobdellia; order Woesearchaeales; family JACRKL01; genus JACRKL01. The sequence goes on along the minus strand of JACRKL010000076.1, from coordinate 9,339 downwards.
CTGCATGCCTCTCACCCGAATCGTTCCATGATACGGACAGTTCTTGTCTACGCATGCAGAATCCGGTTTCTTGGAAACTGCAATGCCGATGTTTTTTTGTGGAATGGTTGTTATCTTCATCACCTTTTCGGTTCTTGTCTTTTTTGTGGATTGATCGTTTTGATCTTCATGCCAATGCGTTCTTCTGGTCTTTTTCTCAGGTCATTTCCTTTGATCAGCGTATCATGAATCTTGAACACCACGCCTTGTTTCAGTACTCTTTTTCTTCCATTGCTGGTTTGGACGAGCAGGCTTTCTTTTGTCTCGTCTAGTACTTTGCCGTGCACTCCAAGATAACTGGCTTGTCGGGCAGCAGCAACGTCGATGGTCTGGTTGATCCACTCTTCCCGTCGGAGATCATACGCTGCAACGTGCATGTTTTTTTTCATGCCCTTCAGCTCATTTGACCATTACGGTTTCTGGCGGATATCCCATCTCAACGAGGAACTCCTTCATGTGGCGTCGATGTTCTCCTTGGAGCTCAATTCTACCGTCTTTGACGGTTCCGCCGCAGGCAAATTTTGCCTTCAGCTTGGTGGTGAGCTCCCGGACATTGATGTCTTTGGCATCAATACCCTCAACAACAGTGTACACTTTGCCGAATTTCTTCTTGATTCCGTACACCTTGATCTGCAAGGCCTCTTTGGCTATGGTTTCACAGACGCAAAGTTCCTTCGGCAAACCGCAGGTGGTGCAAATCTCACTCATTGCTTCGTGTTCCTCCGTTGATTGTTGATCGTGAGTATTCTTGCTAATGTGCGTTTAAGCATGCGGATTTGGAGGGGGTTTTTTAAGGTTGTCCCTGTTCGTGACTGAGCGCGCAGCTTCACGAGCTCTTTTCTAAGCTCCTGCGTCTTTTTACTCAAGTCGAGTTCACTGAGTGCTTTGAGTTCCTTTGCTTTCATCGTTTACCTTGTCCTTTTTGACTGCTTTTTTTCTCTGTCGTTTTGGCTTTGCAGCTTTTTCTTCTGCCTTTTGACCTGCATCCAACGTTCCCTGTGCCTCCACAGAGACAGATCCATTCTCTTCCGCTGATTTAGCGGGCAGTTCTTCAGTAACCGTTACTTTTTCTTCAAACAATTCGACATGATCGGGAAGCTTAACATCGGGAGGCATGATTCTCACTTGAATACCAACAACACCGCTCTTCAGCTTTGCTGCAGCATATGCCTTCTTGACTTGCGTTTCAGCAACATCACCGCATTTTTTCAAGTATCCCTGATAAAATCGCCAGACTTTTGCCCTTGAACTTGGAACTTTTCCGGAAATGAGAACCTCAATGCCTAACGCTCCTGCATTCATGGCATCCATCATGATCTTATGACCCAATGCCTTAAATCGGTTGATGCCGAACTTTTCCAGCGATGTTTCCAGTTTTTCTGCAAGGATCTTAGGATCAAGATTCTGATTCTGGACGTCAGCAATTTCGATCTGCGGGTTTTCAAGATTGAATCTCTTCTTCAGATCAATGGTCAGCTTTTTGATGCTCTGTCCCTTTTTGCCGACCACCAATCCAGGTCGTGAAGCAGTGATTATGACCTTATCGCCTAAGGGAGTTCGCTGCAACTTCGTGTGACTGTGACCTATCTTCGGAAGATTCATAGTAATGAATTCCTCGACTTCAAATTCCTTGATTTTTTGTGCGAGGATCTTGCGTTCAATCATTGCTGTTCACCTGCTGGTGTTTCTGCTCTTTTTGTTTCAGTCTTCTTCTTTTGAGGAGCACTTTTCTTTTCTTGTTTTTGTTCAGGAGTTGCCGCTGGAGCTGCTTTGTTAAGCTTTTCTCCGCTCTTTTCATCCTTCTGTTTTCCTTTCTTCGTGGATTCTCTCACGACAATCTCAAGGTGAGAGCGTTTAAAGGTGACACCTCGTTGTCTGCCATGATGGTAACCGCCAGCTGCCCTGTTGGCCGCAACATGAGTAATGTACAAATGGGAAAGCCCTTTGTCTTTTGCGTTGGCTTCTGCGGATTTGAGGACAGCAAGCATATCTTTTGCTGCATTGACCGGATAGCGGCCAGCAGAGTACGGTCCGTGCTTATGACCGGTATCCCGGTTAAAGCGTCGCATCGGCACCACTTGTTTAATCTGAACAACTTTTTCAAGGTAAGCTTTCGCTTTGTCAACATCCATGTAACGGATGACATTGCCTATTTCGATCGAATCTTTGGTAGAGATGCTGAGGTCTTTGCCTGCGGCTCTCGCCATCTTCGCTGCATCATACTTTTGATAGGATGTTTTTGTCGTCATGGATAATCACTTCACGGAAACTGCCGAGCTGGATCGCGTTGCGCCAATACCCGGGGCATTATGCTGGACTCTCTTTCGGGTCAGCACAAATTCTCCAAATCGGTGACCGATCATTTCAGCAACAATCGGTAAATGGACAAACTCTCTGCCGGAGTAAACTTTGATCGAAGCACCAACCATTTCCGGTAGGACAAGCATGTCCCTGCAATGTGTTTTAATGTCGCCTTTGTGTGCTCTGAAACTTTTCAGGAATAGTTTTTCTGCATCGGTAAATCCTCGTCTAATTTTTCTCCGTGAGGGTGCAGGAAGATATTGTGCTAATTCTTCCAGTGTCATCTTCTTGAGTTCGTCAAGCGTTTTTCCGCGATAGCTGAATTCTTTTTTTGCCATAGTTTCACATGAGTTGTTTGTTTATGCTTTTCTCAAGCCAGTCCTCTTCGGTGCGATCTTTCCTACTTTTCTTCCTGGAGGAGCGCTTCTCGGGGCTTGTGTTGGTCTTCCCTTCACGTGGCTCGATTTACCGCCGAATGGATGATCGACAGCGTTCATGCTGACACCGCACACCTTGGGCCATAACTTATTTCTTGCCCGCTTGCGGTAAAACATGTTACCTGCTTTGAAAAAGGGCTTGTCTTTTCTTCCGAAGCCAGCAACTTCTCCAATACTTGCTCGGCATTCAGGATGGAAATCCTTTTCTTTCTTGGAAGGAAGTTCAATAACAACTTTGTCATCAAAGCGTGCTTTGATCTTTGCAAAGGTCCCTGGGCATCGGACAAACTTGCCGCCGTCGCCAGGGTTGGATTCAATATTATAGACTGCAGTTCCTTCAGGAATCGCTTTGAGAGGAAGAATATTACCAGCCGACATGGTTGCATCAGCGCCCATGCTCAGTTTTTCACCAGATCTCATGCCATCAGGAGCAATAACATATCCTTGCGTGCCGTCTTCATATTCTACTGCAAGAAGAGGTGCGTAATGACCTGGGCAATGCACGATATCCTTCACCATTAAAGAGAGCATACGATCAGGCTGGAACTTGCCGTACTTCGCTTTCCCCTTGAAGCGGAAACTCGGTGAGCGGTATCGTGGACCGCCTTTACCCCGTGCCTGCTGGATAAGGTTTTTTCCCATGGTTGATCATCGTTTTTTTTGCAATTACATTAATCCTAAATTGGTTACAATATCTATAGCTGGCGTCTCGCTGCTGAAGCGGACATACGCTCGTTTCTCGCCGGTTGGCGCATAGGATGTATTAACGGCTAACACTTTGACGCTGAATAGGGATTCAATTGCCAGTTTGATCTGCTGCTTGGTTGCGTGCGCATCAACAACAAAGAGCAGTTTATTTTCTGCCTCCATCAGTCGGATGGACTTTTCTGTGGTGAGCGGATACTTCACAATCTTTCTTGCATCCAGTGTTTCTGCCATTTTCGCTATCCTTTTGAGTTGTGTTTGCGTTACCATGGTTACATGAAGAGCTGTTCTTTCTCCAATCGTTCTATTGCTGCTTTTGTGAATAACGTAATTCTTCCCAAGTCACCACCCGGTGCAAGCAGTTCAACATTCAAGCTTTGCACTTGAGCAACTTCTACGCCGGGAATATTTCTTCCTGCCTTGAGGAGATTGCAAGCTTTGCTCACGACAATGAGGATGCTTTTCTTTTCAATGTATTTTCTTCCGCGTGCTTTTCCCTTGCCTGCTCTGATCTTCTTATCTTCTGCACGAGCGAGTTCATTGCTAAAGCCCATGTGCTCGAGCGCAGTTACAATAGCTTTCGTTTTTGCTTCTTCTTGCAGCTGCTCAGCAGCAATAAAGGGATAGTGTACAGGAAGCTGATGACCTCTCTTTGCCACAAGCTCTTTGTGAACCGTTGCAGCAAGTGCTGATCGAATCGCTTTTCTTCGTTCTTGATGGTTAATTTTTAATGACCAGATTTTCTCAACTTTCGGAGGGTGTGCTCGTCTGCCGCCAACCGTATTGGGAGCAAAAGCACCAACCCAATTCATCCTCTCTCCTCGCTTGCTCATGATTTTTCTAGGCGTACGCGAGATTCCTTTGCCATAGGATCCTTTGTAGTCCCTTCGGCGTTTGGAGATCGTAGCAGATGCACGCTTTCCTGCTGTAGGAGCTGCACCATAGGGCGCTCTGCCGCTCATCTGCATAATATAATGCACCTTGCGGACGATATCCGAGCGAACAGGCTCGCTAAACTGCTGAGGGAGCGTTATGCTCCCTGTTTCCTTTCCATCTGGTGCGATAATCTTGAGATCCATTTTTTCACGTCTTAATTACCTTGGCTCGACTTGATTGAGAGTGAGGTGATTTGCGGATTGTCCATCTTTACTTGAGGGTTTGGTCGAAGTGCAACAGTTAAGCGTAAGAGTCGTTTTCTAGAGCCAGTCAGGCTGCCTTTTACTATGAGATATGTGCCCCTCACTAAGCCATAATTCAGGAAACCGCCCGTTTGGTTGACTTGATCAGGCTTATCGGAGATTGCCATCACTAATTTATTAAAATCTGTTCTTTGGTGATAACCCATCTGACCTGCATGAGCCACACGGTACATGAAATGCTGTTGCGATTTCCACCCACCTAAGGTACCTGGACCCCTTTTCACTTTCTCGGATTTATGTTGCCGGATGCTGACACCGAATCGCTTTACAGGTCCCTGAAATCCTTTTCCCTTGCTGACTGCGTGAATGTCAATGAAGCTACCTGCTTTAAACACATCTTCGACCTTCAATTCTTTGCCAAGCAACTGTTTTGCTAATGCAAGCTTCTCTTCTTTCTTGCCACCTAATGCAAGCTCAAAGACTTCGGGCTTCTTTTTACCGATACCGGTCATCTTCGGTTGCGTATACGCAAGCAAGCGGACATCATCATAATCCGTCATTTTATCAAAATCTACTCCGGGAGTATCTTTGGGCAGTGTTAACTTTCGTGCAAGCTCCTTGTCGCCGCGGCTGGTTACCGCACCAACTGCCTGCGTTCCTGCAGGATGGATTTTATAGAACATGGCAGACAGAATTTTGAGTGGAGGACATTCGAGAATCGTAACTGGCATAGCTACTTCTTCACCTTTGGTTGGAGAATGAGGTCTATTATCAAGAATGGTAACACGAGTCATGCCTACTTTGTAGCCAGCAAATCCAAGCACTTTAGCTTCTTTTGTCGTAGTCCAGACTCTGACACGAGCATAAGGTCTGCTTGCTTTCTTGCGTGGCCAGTAACCGACGCTTCCACGTTTTGGATGAGTAACTTTTGGCATGGTTCCCTGTATCTGTTTTTGGAACAGATGGATGCAATATTCAATGCATATTACATAACCACAACATTTTAACGGTAAATGTTGTTTGACTGTCCGTTGACGAGCCTTTCCTTACCTTTTTTCAGAGAACGAGTTGCCTTCGCAACCATGTACTGAAAATCAGTTTTTCAGGCTCTGGTTCAGTCGAGCATATGTGTGCTGTTCTTGATGGGAAAAGGGGAGGTTTATAAAGTTTGTTGTGAGGGTTGGTGGAGATATAAGCCACAGTTTAATTTAGGGTTAATGTAACGATCTTAAGGCACCCCTATACAAGGAGGCGCAGGATCTGCGATTCATACCACATTTTATCAATATTAGTCGATAAACAAACAGCGCAGAATGGAAATATTTATATACAAGTCTTCATTTAAAGAAGGTATGGTTTGGGAAAAACTTAGACACACAAAAGAAGAAATCAATCATGCTGGGAGGATATTGTCGGATCCTGCTAGCTCTGAAGAAGAAATTAAAGGAGCAATCGAGATATTGGACAATTGGAGAGCAGTACATAGTTACCCATTACATGTATTCCAGAGGACATTATTAAACAAAACAAAGCGTGTAGAAAAGAAATCAAAGCCGATAGTCGCACAAAGATTGAAGCGTTCATCTGCTATAATCTACAAACTCAACAGGTCATATTATGGGCGTAAACCTTCAATGAAGCTTTACCAGATGCAAGATATTGGAGGTTGTCGGAGTATTTTACCTACTGTTGCGCAGGCAAGAAGGTTAGTTGAAGAACATTATCTCAGGGGCGATTTAAAACATAAACGGGTAAATTATAAAGATTATGTGGTTCTCCCAAAAGACGACGGATATAGAAGTTTTCATATTGTTTATGAATATCGGAGCGATAAGGGTTCTAAAGAATATAATGGGCTTCTTATCGAAGTACAGATCCGTTCAAAATTACAGCATCTATGGGCGACTGCAATAGAAACTGTCGATTTCTTCACAAGGCAGCCTATTAAAACAAATGAGGGACCGCAAGAGTGGACCGATTTCTTCAGGTTAGTAAGCTCCGCATTCGCAATGATTGAAGGCTGCCCAATAGTCCCGAAAACGATAAGCAATGAGAAGGAACTCTATTTAGAAATTAAGAAGAAAGAGAAGGAACTTAATGTAATCAGTAAATTAAACAGTTGGGCAAAAGCTATGAAGTTTTTTAAGGAGGAGGATAAGGATAAAAAAAAGAAAGGTTCTCAATTTTTCTTATTAGAGTTGGATATTCTCGGAGAAAGGTTAAACATAACAGGTTACCCTCAGGAATTGGAGCAAGCCGCAATTTTAGATTACTCAAAACTTGAGAAACGGCACGCAGGTCAAAAGGATTATGATGTAGTATTAGTTGGTTTTGATAATCTAACCGATTTAAAGAAAGCATATCCTAACTATTTTATAGACACCGACGAATTTCTCATCCATTTAAAGCGAATTATTAGCAAATATCCGTAATCATGCCACAACATACGTTATGCCCTACGCTTATTCGTAAACCCTTCGCTCTTTGACAGCAACCTTCTTATACCTCGCCATATCTCCCTTCTGCATGACAGCCAAAAAGCGTTCCCTTGAAGATATCAAGAAGCATCATGCCCAATATTCCTTGAGAAAAACAACGACATTAGATGATCAACCGAAGATCGAAGGCTATGACTTCAGCAAGCCCTTTGATTTCCAACAATTCCTCGACTCCTACGCTACTACAGGCTTTCAGGCAACCAATCTTTCGCAAGCTATTGAAATCACCAAAGCCATGCAGCGCGAAAAAGCAACGATCTTTCTTGGCTTTACATCAAACATGGTATCTTCTGGAAACAGAGATATCATCCGTTATCTCGTTCAACACAAGAAAGTGCATGTGTTGGTCACATCCGCCGGCGGCATCGAAGAAGATATTATCAAATGCCTCAAGCCCTTTGTTTTAGGAAATTTTGAATCATCGGGAAAAATGCTGCATGAGCACGGCGTCAACAGAACAGGCAATATTTTTGTCCCCAACGACCGCTTCGCCTATTTCGATCAATGGATGCAGCCGTTCCTCAAAAAAATGCTGGAGCAGCAAAAAAAGAGTGGCGACGTTCTTTGTCCCAAAGACTTCAATCGTGAACTGGGCATTGCCATCAACAATCCTTCATCTATCTTATACTGGGCGGCAAAACATAACATTCCCGTCTTCTGTCCCGGTATCATCGACGGATCTTTAGGAGACATGCTGTACTTCTTCAAGCAGAGCCATCCTGAATTTTTGTTGGATGTGACGAAAGAAATCAAAGACATTGTCGACATAGCGTTAAACGCCGATAAAGCTGGAGCCATCTTGTTAGGCGGAGGTATCAGCAAGCACTTTGTGCTGAATGCCAACATCTTCCGGGAAGGATTGGATTATGCAGTTTATATCAACACAGCTCAGGAATTTGATGGCTCTGATTCAGGCGCAAGAACAGATGAAGCTGTGACGTGGGGGAAAATCAAAGCAAAAGCATTGCAAGTCAAAGTACATTGCGATGCAACCATCGCTTTTCCCTTGCTGGTTGCTGGAGCGATGATTGATCACGATGAAGGTGTCAACAGAAAATGAACCCGGATTATGGCTCGCTAGCACGAACCTTTCTCGAAAAAGAAAAGCAAAATCTTGCTCAGCAGCAGCCTCCTGGTTATGGCATCCTCCTCATCTGGAGAGAGCAATCCTATGTTGGCAGTCTTCAGTATATCATGCCAGAGTACAGCAACGAAATCGTCCTACTCAGCAAGTCATCATCTCCCATCCCATCCCCATTGATCGATGCTATTCTTAGCCTGCAACCGCAACGAAAACAAATATCGGCTGATCAAGGACTATATCTTGAAGATCGTTTGCACGTCATGCGGTTGGTCAAAGAGAAGCTCACCCCTCTGACGCCAGATCAGATAATGTATGCAGAAGCTGCAATGCCGCTGATTTTGGAGTCGAACACCGAAAGTTTCGACCCTGCAATGCAACGAGAGCTGTATCGTGGTGGGAAGAAGTTTACCCCTGAAATGAATTAGTGCGACGGATATCGCCCTTTTCACTGCGAGCGGCGGCTTTACGTTGTCATCTTCTATCGTGCGTGATCCTTTGTTTCCATTCTCCTGCTTTTTGCCTACTCTATGCTGAGCAACGGTGAAATAATCCCTTACTCTAGTTTAGATCACTACACAGTACTAAAAAATAGAAACCTTTATATAGTAGTCTCCCCCTCGCATGATAAGAACTTATCAGAGGAGGTTTACAGGTATGGCAGCTATAATGCAAAGTGATGATACTTTCTTTGGAGAAGGAGGAGGTGCTTCGGCAGTGCCACCCGTGGCTGTGCCTGCTGCGAGTAGCCTAGTTCCAACGGGATTTGTGCAGGTTGACCAATGGAGTTTTCCTCGGCATCCTGACTATAAGGAGCTCCTGATCAAGCTTGGAGCTCTTACCGCTCGTGCTTTAGAATACGAGTTTAAGGATACTCCTCCCAATAGTAAATTTGATCAGGTAAGGATTTTCAATGACATCCCCCCTCTAACCATAGCATCTATGTTTACACTTTCTAATCCTTCTTCAGTGTTGCCTTCCATGTTTAATTATAATCTATTCGGAAGTGTTATCATTTGACTGATAAACGCTCCATGTTTCTTTCTTGAAGAAACAACCCGATAACCTTGTCGTGGTTTTCTAAAGATTTCGAGAATGAGCATGTCTTTCTCACTACTCTTCCAACTCTTTGTCTGATT
>JACRKL010000075.1 GCA_016219835.1 Candidatus Woesearchaeota archaeon | reverse complement strand
TTCTGCTTCTTGGCAGAAGTAAGTCCATTCATAACGATATTGCTGCTGTTGCAGCTTGTGCAGATGAGTTTTGGTGCCATACGCACACCAAATATTTCAAAGAATAAAAATCTTTCTGTCAGTCATTTACTAACACTACCGTATTTTTTAGGAGAGGGAGAGAAAGAGAAGTTACCTGCTTCTACAGTACTTGCCAAATTGATTCAAAGCTCAGTAGCACATGATCCGTATTATGAGCTAATTGTTCATGAGGTTACAAGTGGTAGGGATCTAATTAGAGTTGGACCCCGCAGATTAAGTGTAGGGGATTCTTGCTATCACTATTGTGATAATTATGCTTTTTTTTCGGATAGACATGTTGTAGGAGGAGCTGAACGCACAGTATATGATAATGTAACGGAGTTGAGCTTTTATCTTAAAGATCCTTCAGAAAATAAACCAGTATCTACCTCACTCGTTGATATCATCCTGAAGAGAGCAGCAAATTAAGCGGCGCTATGAATCAAATGGGTAATCGTAAGATGGATTGACAGAATTCCCCTTCTCAAAATTAACGTAAGTTATATTCCATGATCTAGCTTCTACACAGCCGATACAACTCTGAACCTAATCTCGTTCGTGATTATACCATTCCCTGAAGACATAGACGAACACGCTGATCATCTGCTCGGGCACTGATCGATGTTTGATGTCATCCCTCTTTTTTCTAACCAGCTCCACAAATTCTGGGCGGTTCACAAACTCAAAGTCAACATGAGGATGATGATCGAGTAGGCTGTCTTCAACGGCTTGATGCACGTTGTCTTCGATGGCATTGAACACCGCCATTGCCCATTCGTATGTTTCTCCCTCTTGGATCTGACCAGCAACAATGAGTTTCATCTTCTTCTGCATCCGGTTCAGCAGTTTTTTCTCTGCTGCATCCATGCGGTGGATGAGATGCTCTCCTGTGGCTAATGCTACCAACAGGTCATGGAATGTTTTGACTTCTTTGATCTTTGAGAGTGTGGTGTCTTCCAGTTCGACTTGCTGCTGGAGATGGCTGATCAGCTTTTCCGGATGCTTTGGTTTGAGAAGTAACCGATTAACAAGATGGATTTGGTGTTGTAACGCTTCATGCAGCTGTTTCAGTAATTGATGGACATACTCATACTTTGTTTCCGCATAGCCCAAGCACTCTTCAAGACGGTGAATGCGCTTAATTTTTTGGTTATGTTCTACCGCTTCCAAGTCTTTGATGAGATCTTTCTCTTTTCGTTCTTCATCGCCGATCTCCGATAATTCGAGAATAAGCAGTTCCCTGAGTTCTTGAAGATCGGCAGCACTATCCAGTTCTCTTTTCTTTTTCTCAAGACGTTCGGTCACTGCTTTTTTCTGGGGAATGGTTTTCAGGTAATCTTTCCAGATTGCAAGGATCTTTTCTTCATCCTTCAGCATTTCGTTTGCTTGATCTTCGGTTGATCCAAACATGCGATTAAGCAGACCCATAGGGTGTTTGCTGGCATACCCTGTTCATATATGTTTTGGTGCTCTCCGGATCTTCAGTTTTTCCGTCGATCACAATAACCTTTATTAATCCGATACCAGTTTATTTCTTTTTTAGGATGACATCCTCTACACCTGCAAAATTGATTCTTGAGGATGGCACTATTCTTGAAGGTGTTTCTTGCGGCTTTCATGGAAGCACGTCTGGCGAAGTTGTCTTTAACACTGGCATGGTTGGTTATCCCGAGAGCTTTACTGATCCATCTTACAAGGGTCAGATTTTGGTTTTAACGTATCCGCTCATCGGCAACTATGGCATGCCTTCATGGGAAAAAAGCAAGGAAAACATTGAACGCTTCTATGAATCTTCCCACGGACAAATTCAAGGGATGGTTGTTGCTCATCTCTCTCTAGATTACAGCCACTGGAATGCAAAGCAGTCTTTGTCGTCATGGCTCGTTGAGCAGAAGATTCCCGCTATTACAGGCATTGATACGAGAGCATTGACCAAACGCCTCCGTGAAAAAGGGGTGATGTTGGGCAAGATTGTTGTTGAGCAGGATGTTGTGCTGGAAGATCCAAACATCCGGAATCTTGTTGCTGACGTTAGCATACCTCAGCCAGTGACGTACGAGAACGGCAAGATGCGTATCGTTGTTGTAGACACGGGCTGTAAGAATAACATTCTTCGTTCTCTGTTAGCGAGAAACGTGACGGTCATCCGTGTGCCTTGGGATTATGATTTTCATGCACTGAAGTTTGACGGGCTTTTTCTTTCCAATGGACCAGGAGATCCAAAGCAATGTACTGCGACCATTGCTCACCTCAGAAAAGCAATCGACAAAAAGATCCCTACCTTTGGCATCTGCTTGGGAAATCAGCTTCTTGCCCTTGCAAGTGGAGCAGATACGTACAAACTGAAGTATGGTCATCGAGGTCAGAATCAGCCGTGCATCGATACCAGAACGGGAAGATGTTATATTACATCCCAGAATCATGGCTTTGCGGTTGACACCAAAACCCTGAAGAGCGGATGGAAAGAGCTGTTTGTCAATGCCAATGATCAGACGAATGAAGGCATCATGCACGAGTCTGGTTTGTTCATGAGTTGCCAATTCCATCCGGAAGCAACGCCCGGTCCTACAGACACTGGATTTTTGTTTGACCAGTTTATTGAAATGGTGAAGCAACATGAAAGAAAGTTTTGATGCGCTTGTTCAAGCATTGCAAAAAAACAGAGAGAAATGTCCCTGGGCAAAAGACCAGACGCTGGAAGCCCATGCGCAAGAGTTGTACAAAGAAATTGAGGAGATCAAGCAAGCGATTGCCAACAGCGATGATGACAATCTTAAAGAGGAAATGGGCGATGCATTTATGGATCTACTGTTTATGGCAATCATTGCTGAACAACATCGTAGATTCACGGTGAAGGATATGATCGAAGAAGTGACCAAAAAGCTCGTGCGCAGAAAGCCGTGGGTGTTTGGAGATATGCAGCTGAAGTCGAAGGAAGAAGCGACTGTGATCTGGAATTCAATCAAAGAACAGGAGAAAAGAGAGAAAAAAGAACGGCAGGGACAGCGGGAGAGACACTAATGAAACCAAAGAAAGTCATCATCCTTGGATCTGGCGCATTAAAGATCGGCGAGGCAGGCGAATTCGATTACAGCACGAGCCAATGTCTCAAGGCACTGAAGGAAGACAGTATCCAAACGGTGTTGGTTAATCCGAACATTGCAACGTATCAAACTTCTGCTGGCATGGCTGACCGCATTTATTTTCTGCCAATCACCGTTGATTTTGTCGAGGGCGTCATAAAAAAAGAAAAGCCTGATGCAATTATGCTTTCATTTGGCGGACAAACGGCATTGAACTGCGGCTTAGAGTTGGAGAGAAAAGGCATTCTCGATAAATATGGTGTTTCGGTGCTTGGTACTCCGATCAAAGCTATTGAATTGACAGAAGACCGTCATCTTTTTGCAAAGGAACTCCAGAGCATCAACGTTTTTGTGCCAAAAAGCAAAGCTGCCCATCATGCGCATGATGCGCTTGCCATAGCTGAAGAGATTGGTTATCCCGTGATGATTCGTGTTGCTTTTGCTCTTGGTGGAAAAGGGTCAGGTGTTGCGCATACCAAACAAGAACTGCAACGCATGGTCGATGAAGCACTCACTTCAAGCCCGCAGATTCTTGTTGAGGAATATCTTGGCGGTTGGAAAGAAATAGAGTATGAGGTTGTTCGTGACGCAAAAGACAATTGCATTACGGTTTGCAACATGGAGAACTTTGATCCTCTGGGAATTCACACCGGTGAAAGCATCGTGGTTGCACCTTCGCAGACGCTCTCGAATAGCGAATATCATCTGCTGCGTGAGACGTCAATCAAAGTGATCCGGCATTTTGGCATTGTTGGCGAGTGCAATATCCAGTTTGCTCTTGATCCAAGATCCGAGGAGTATCGTGTGATTGAAGTCAATGCCCGCTTGTCAAGAAGCTCTGCGCTGGCATCAAAAGCGACGGGGTATCCTCTTGCTTATATTGCTGCCAAGCTTGGCTTGGGATACTCGCTTCCTGAACTGCAGAACAGCATTACCAAAAGCACGTGTGCCTGCTTTGAACCTGCGCTCGATTATTTGGTCATTAAAATTCCCCGATGGGATTTGCACAAGTTTAAGCAGGTCAGCAAGAAGATTGGCAGTGAGATGAAGTCCGTTGGCGAAGTCATGAGCATCGGTAGAACATTTGAAGAGGCATTGCAAAAGGGACTGCGCATGCTGGGCATGGGCTATAAAGGGCTCACAGGCAATGACGTTGAGCTTGGTGATCTTGCCAAAGAATTGAAAGAGCCAACGGACGAACGTATTTTTGCCGTGGTTGAAGGCATGCAGCAAGGCATGAGTGTTGCTGAGATCAACAAACTGACAGGTATTGATCCATGGTTTTTAGAGAGAATCCGCATGATCCTTGTTGTTGAGGCAGAAATCCGCAAAGAATATCAGCATGCAGGGAAGCTTTCTGCACCAACCCTGTTGAAAGCGAAGCAGTATGGCTTTTCAGATTATCACCTTGGAAGGTTGGTTGCAAAAACAGAGCTAGAAGTGCGTGAGTTGAGAAAGCATTATGGCATTTTACCGTCGATCAAGCAGATCGACACGCTTGCTGCTGAATATCCAGCACAAACAAACTATCTTTATCTTACATATCATGGATGCACGCAAGGATGCCACCATGACGTTGCTCCTCTAGAACAGAAAAACAAGTCTGATAAGAGTATGCTGGTGTTAGGTAGCGGTTCATACCGCATTGGCAGCAGCGTTGAATTTGACTGGTGCTCGGTGCATTGTGCCTTAGCGCTGCAAAAAGCTGGCTACAAAACGATCATGCTCAATTATAATCCAGAAACCGTGAGTACGGATTACGATACTTCTGACAAACTTTATTTTGAAGAACTAAGTTTTGAACGAGTTCTTGATATTTATGAGCTGGAGCAACCAGAAGGTCTTGTTGTTTCCATGGGCGGACAGATTCCCAATAATCTTGCACTCCGTTGCCACAAAGCAGGCTTGCACATCATCGGAACATCTCCCGTTGACATTGACAGCGCAGAAGATCGTTATAAGTTCTCTAAGTTGCTGGATGAGCTTTCGATTGACCAGCCGCTCTGGAAAGAGCTTTCAACGACGGAAGAAGCCATCAAGTTTGCCAGAAAAGCAAACTACCCGGTACTGATCAGGCCCAGTTATGTGCTCAGTGGTTCTGCCATGAATGTTGTCTTCCATGATGAAGAACTTGCTTTGTACCTAGAAAAAGCAGCAAAAGTCAGCGCAGAGCATCCAGTTGTGGTAAGCAAGTTTGAAGTGAACTCCAAAGAATTGGAAATTGATGCCGTTGGTGATCATGGAAAAGTCGTTGCATGGGCGATCAGCGAGCACATAGAAAATGCAGGAGTCCACAGCGGCGATGCAACGATGGTGTTGCCTCCACAACATACCTATCTCGAAACCTTGCGCAGAGTAAAACATATTACTGAAAAGATTGCAGCTGCGCTCTCCATCACCGGACCTTTCAACATCCAGTTCCTCGCTAAAGATAATCATGTCAAAGTGATCGAATGCAATTTGCGGGCATCAAGAAGTTTCCCGTTTGTGTCAAAAGTGCTGAAGCAGAATTTTATTGAGCTTGCAACCTTGTGTATGATCGGCAAAGGGAAGAAGATTGCGCTTTCAAACCTTGATTTGGATTATGTTGGCGTCAAGGCACCGCAGTTTTCTTACTCTCGGTTAAAAGGCGCTGATCCTTTGCTGTCGGTTGAGATGGCATCGACGGGTGAAGTAGGCTGTTTAGGGAAGGATTTGCATGAAGCGTTCCTTAAAGCAGTACTGGCAACAGGCTTAACCTGGCCGAAGAAAGGTATTTTGTTGAGCGTAAGTGGCGATGAAAACAGGTATAAGCTGCTGGACCACATCAGAAAACTTGCCGATCTTGGTTTTAAGTTATATGGAACAGAGCACACGGCTGAGTTTTACAGCAGCCATGGTATCCAGATCAAAATGTTGCACAAAGTGCATGAGAAAACCGAGCCGAATACGTTGACCTATTTGTTGCACGGTAAAATTGATTTGGTCATATCCATGCCGAAAGAATATGCTTCGGTGGACAGTGGTGGTACCAAGATTGTGAGACGAGCGGCCGTGGATTGCAATGTTCCGTTGATCAATAACATTCAGCTGGCAAAAGTATTCATCGACGCCATTGCTGACAAGAAGATGGACGATTTAGAGATTAAGGCGTGGGAGGAGTATTAAGAAGCGTTGTTTAGTTGATACACTTCTCTGACATATTGTTGTGCATACTGATCAAGTCCCAAAATCTCCATGGTCTGAGTCGCATATTTCGTGCTACTCCGTGCTTCCATGGCTGCAACTCCTTCCGTACAGATGCCGAGGTGACGCCCAAGTGCTTCTTGTGATAAGTGTCTCATTTCTCGCAAAGATTTGAACATGCTGCCAATCTTTTTTTCTTTCCCAACGACGCTTTCTACCATCTCCCTGTTGATCAGTTCTTGTTCTTCTACAACTCCGTATCTCGCTTTTAAGTACTGCTGTGCATCTTGTTCAAGTCCCAAAAATTTCATGATCTGAGTCGCATATTTCGTGCTATTCCGTGCTTCCATAACTGCAACTCCTGCATTGCTGATACCGAGGTGATGCCCAAGTGCTTTTTGTGGTAAGTGCCTCATCTCTCGCAAAGATTTGAAAATGCTGCCAATCTCTTTTTCTCCCCCAACGACGCTTTCTACCATCTCTCTGCTGATAATTTCTTGTTCTTCTTCAATTCCGTATCTCGCTTTTAAGTACTGCTGTGTCTGCTCATCGAGATTCAAGACTACCGCGATTCTTTCAAAGGTCTTCGGGTTAGGCAACTTATCTTCTCGAGCATAGTTGTACACATTTTTTAGGCTCAGGTTGATACTTCTTACAAAACTCCTTACGGAAATGCCATAATACTCCCTTAGATGAGATACTACGCTCCAGAATTTCTCTTGCTTTTGAGGTACCGGTGCATATTTCTGTTCAATGTAAGCCCTCGCATCCTCCTCAAAGGGCAATGTCGTTAGGACATTGTGAAAGAATCTTTGGCTACAGGCACGTATTCCAAGTTCAATAGAATTATAACCAGAGTTTTGCATTTGTAATCGCTCTGCCATTTCTCCAAGATTTAGAAACCTTGCTTTGCGCAATTGCCGAAGGATTTTTCTGAACGGTGGCTTCCCTTCCTTTGCATGTTCATGGTACATCTGTTTTACTTCTGCGAGGGTATATGGTCTGCTGCTGTCAAATGACTTCCTCAGAAACTCTCGTGCTTCCTTGTCGATAAGGTCAATGCTCAGAAACCGTTCCCATACTGCTGATGGCATGGAACGTATTCCATTTCTATACCCTGAAAAAGTGCTTTTGTGGATGCCGAGCTTTTCCACGATATATCTTTCGCTCATGCTTCCATCAGCAATCACTGCGTCAATAAAGGAACCACGCTGCATGCTTCTTCGATAGAGGGATTTTGTCCGGTAAAGCGTGAGGGCTACTGTATTAACTGGAGTTTGTTCAGCAACACTCTTAACAAATATTCTTGCATAAGGGGAAAGTCCGTAGGTCACGGTTAATTGGTCTAACCAGGGGCGGTAGTTTGATTTTTCTATCCACGGCATTCGCTTGTCAGAAACGCCTAACTTCTTGCTCACTTCATTCAGGTGTAACCCGCGCTTTGACCTGATCCGACTTAACAGTTTTGGGATTGAGTGTTCTTCCTGATAATATGCTGTGACGAGTGCAAGAGGAAGCTGTTGGTTGTTGGCATAAACCTGATATACCTCGTGAAGATAAGCGGCAGCATCGTCATCAACCTGCAATACTGAAACAACTGCGTCAAGTATTGCTTCCGAGGGGTCTTTGCAAAACCGTTCAAGATAAGGAACGGATAATCTTTCATCAGGAAGGGCATCGGCAAGTGTTTCCTCCGTTGTTCCTCTGTGTTCGCGTATTTTCCTAACAAGATGTCCGAATGGAATCCTCTGGAATGAAGGACCATTCTTGGTATCTCTTTTTTCCCACACTAGTTTCACGATTTCTTCTAATGTAGCTTTTGTTTCAATCATGACGAGGGGAATCCAGATGTAGTTATAAACATTACTCCTCTGGAGTAACTCATCACTTTACCTCATACGTAAAATAGTCGTCCCATGGGTTCTCGAGCTTCATCATCTCTGGAATGGAGAGGTGCTCAAAGTACCTTCTGAATGGACGCATGCTGTTGCCATGCGCCGAGATGGCGATGTTGATGTTTTCTTTTTTCATCTTCTTGAGCAGCTCTTTGATGAACGACAAAACTCGCTTCTCAACATCCTTGACGGATTCTCCTCCTGGAGGATGGTGGTCGTAGCCCCTTCGTACTTGATGGAGCTCCTCAGCACTATGTGTTCTTTCAAAGACACGATGACTTGTTCCTTGGAGCTTTCCGTAGGAGCGTTCGATCATTCTATCATCAACAATAATTTTTTTGCATTCGGGATGATACTTCAGCACCTCGCGTAAGGTGTCTTTTGATCTTGATAAATGGCTGCAATAGGCAACATCAATGCGCTTGCCTTTTAATCTCACTGCTACTTTAGTTGCGTCAATAAACCCTTGTGGTGTTAGCTTGGAATCTTTCCAACCGGTGAAGTAATGGTTCTTGTTGTAGAACGTCTGTCCGTGGCGGAAGAGGTAGATGAATGGCATTAACAGAAAATTGCATTCAAAGCATAAATACTTTTCTATGCCTACCTGTATAAGGCTCTGGTAACACTTGGTATCTCTGCTCCGGTGCAGGGTATTCTCGTTGGTAGATAGTACTCTCAGTGGGGTTATGATTTTCGGAAGATATGGGCGTTAGCTGAAATCCGTCCTTTCTCGTTGGAGACTTTGGGATCATGTACCCTAAATCAAGAGCTCGAAGCATTCTCTTGAGTGCATTCTCAACCCCCATCGCAATAGATGGTCGCCGATTTCTGAGCTCATAACTTGCCATATTGACGAGGAGCTCTAATCCGTCATCACGATAGATGAACAGGGGAGTTACTTTTCGGTTTCTGGGCTTCATAACCATTCACACATCAATATTAACAACTTCAGCAGCATGATCCTTGATGAACTTTCTTCTTGGCTCGACTTGATCGCCCATGAGGATCGTGAACATCTGGTCTGCTTGGATGGCATCTTCAATGTTAACTTTCTTCATTCTTCTCGTTGTTGGATCCATCGTGGTCTGCCATAATTCGTCGGGATTCATCTCTCCCAAACCTTTGAAACGTTGCACGGTTGCATCTTTGCCGATTTCTGCCATTGCTTTGTTTTTCTCTTCTTCTGTATAAACATACATCTTTTTGCTCCCTTTCTTAACGAGAAACAGAGGAGGCTGGGCAATGTAGAGGTGGCCTTTGTTGATCAGTTCTACCATGTAGCGATAGAAGAATGTTAGTTCTAATGTAGTAATATGCTGGCCGTCAACATCGGCATCACACATCAGCACTACTTTATGGTACCTTAGTTTTGCAAGGTCAAACTCGTCGCCAATGCTTGTTCCTAACGCCGTGATCAATGTTACGATTTCCTGATTGCTCAAGACTTTATGCAAGCGCGATTTTTCTACGTTGAGAATTTTCCCCTTCAGTGGAAGGATGGCCTGGAATTCTCTCTTTCTTGCTTGCTTCGCGCTTCCGCCTGCGGAGTCGCCCTCGACGATAAATATCTCACATTGCTTGGGATCCCGCGAACTGCAGTCGGCAAGTTTGCCGGGCAATCCGCCGCTTTCTAAAACCGACTTTCGCCTCGTTAATTCTCTTGCTTTTCTGGCTGCTTCTCTTGCCATTGCAGCAAGCTTGATTTTTTCAACAATGAGTTTTGCTACTTTAGGGTTTTCTTCGAGGTAGGTTGAAAGTGCACTGCCGATTAACGATTCGACGATGCCTTTAATCTCAGCGTTGCCTAATTTGGTTTTAGTCTGACCTTCGAACTGAGGGTTGTGGATCTTCAATGAAATGACTGCGCTCAATCCCTCTAGGGCATCTTCATTGCTTATCTTTTCTGTGTCCTTCATATTCTTCTCGATATAAGCGTTGAAGCATCGGGTCAGTGCTGCCTTAAAACCGGAAAGATGTGTTCCACCCTCAATCGTGTTTATGCTATTCACAAACGAGAGTATGTTCTCGGTATAACCATCATTATACTGCATGGCCATTTCGACAATGGTGTCATCTTTCTGCTTCTCTACATAGCAGACTTCATGGAAGACCACTTTGTTGGTGTTCAGATATTGGACAAATGATTTGATGCCGCCTTCATACTTGAATGAGGTGCTTTGCTTATTCTTTTCGTCGGTGATCTCAATTTCAACTCCCTTGTTGAGGAATGCCAGCTCTCGCATTCGGTTGCATAGTATTTCAAATGAGAATTCACGCTCTGGGAAGATTTGCGCATCCGGCATAAATGTTATTTCAGTACCTTTTTCGTTGCTTTCTCCAAGCTTTTGCATGCCCCCTTTTGGTTCTCCACGGATGAAATCCATAGCAAACTTACCGCCGTCTCTTTTTACGGTCACGCGGAGCGACTCTGAGAGTGCATTGACGACCGAAATACCAACGCCGTGTAATCCCCCGCTGACTTTATATGCACCTTTCTCAAATTTACCCCCGGCATGGAGCTTGGTCATCACAATTTCGAGCGCAGGCTTGTTGAACTGCGGGTGCATGGAGACGGGAATACCCCTACCGTTGTCAATGACCGTGACTGAACCGTTAACGTGCATGAGGACAGAAATCTTGGTACAAAATCCAGCGAGTGCTTCATCAATGGAATTGTCAACGACTTCATAGACTAAATGATGTAACCCTCTTGATCCAGTTGAACCAATATACATACCCGGTCTCTTGCGAACGGCTTCAAGACCCCCTAAGACCTGAATATCTTCAGCTTCATAGCGGTTAGGATCTTTCTTAACCTCGCTTCCTACCTGTTTGACTTCTGCCGGTTGCGGTGTTTTTTCGTCCATGTTTATCAGCCAGAATTTTGCCGTTTTATCGACGATAAATTACAAGGGAGGTTGGTTTATAAAGATTGTTGTTAAAGATTGCAAGATTTTCAGCTTTTTTGTGCAAACGTTTATGAAGGCGTAAACAGCTAGTCGTTTTTATGGAGATTTTGAATTCTATTCCAAGAAGTTTACGACATCCTGCTGCACAATATTTAAATACAAGTATAACTATAGATATAGCTATGGTCACTACTATTCAAGTTAAAGAGAGCACAAAGCAACTGCTCGAGGAGCTCAAACGGGAGCGTGTTGTTGCATCGTATGATCAAGTTATCCTTGATCTCGCGTTGAAAGCCAAAGAAGTTCCAAAGTCGATGTTTGGTGCTGCAAAAGGGAGAAAATTAACGGTTGAACGGGTGAGAATGCGTGAGCTTAACCTACGTCCTTGATACGTATGCGTGGATAGAGAACTTTACGGGAACAGCAAAAGGAAAGAAAGTTGAGGCAATTCTTCAGAAAGAACAAGTGGGAACACCGATTCTTGCTGTTGCAGAGCTTGCGGATTCTTTCCAACGAGATAAAGCAGACTTTACCACTTTCTTTACTTTCCTTAAATCAAAATCAGTAATTCTTCCTCTTGATCAGCATATTGCTATGGAAGCTGCTGCTGCTGTAAAAGCTGTTGCAAGAAAGAAACACAAGGATTTTGGCCTTAATGACGCAATCTTATACTGTACTGCAAAGAAACATCATGCGATCTTCGTCACGGGTGATCATCATTTTAAAGGTATGGAGAATGTCTTGTTTCTCGAGTGATGATCTCTTGATAGTAACCTCGTGCGTCACGGCCAAACTCGCTTCCCGTGATGATCGTAGATCGGGATGATCTTGTCGGGGTGGTATCTTACCAGTTCGCTCATGAAGTGCATGATGACACTTTGTGCCTTACCTCTTTGGCAAACTATGGCTGCGATAGCTTCGTAGGGGATGTTCCTGTTTATTCTCACTTCATTTTCTAACCACGTCCAGCTTTCTGGGCTATTTGGATTAATTGGGACCCATATAAATCCAAAATACTGCGCACATTCTCTCTTGGTTGTTAAGAACTGCTGGTGATAGTCCCTAATCCAATGAGGTTTGAGAACGAAGCCTACTCTTTCCTTACGATATCCTCCATAATTCTGAATGTGAGAAAAGTCCCCGCAGAAAAAACTGATATGACTCGGACTAAAGCTTGGACCAAAACCTCCTGATTCCTCCCTATATCGTTTTGAGAATTTCAGTACATCCTTCTTACATTGAATTCCTCGTTGGACAAATAACTTCATTTCGTTGATGGACCAGTTTGAATGTGTGAAATGAATGAGGAGGTTAGGTTGTTTAAGGTCTATTTCATTCAACCGCAGATGCTGGGGCGATCTTTCAATACTCCAGAGTAGATCATGTACCCTTTGCAGTACCTCTTCAAGTGGCTTTCCATTTATCTTACGGTGCTTGAGTGTACGTGGTCTACCATGAAAACTAAGGGCGACTATTCTTCGGAAGGCGAATTTACTTGCTCGAGATTGTCGCAACGTTAGCTCACGGTCATTCCCAAGTTCGATCATCCATTGGTTATGCTCTATTAAACTCTTCAGGCGTGATATCGCTTTAGGAATGTATCTTGCAATAGGGATAAGATCCTTGCAGTAATCCTGTATCTCCTTTACCCTTTCATCAGGTGAGTCAAGCAGGATTAACTCTTTTAGACTATTTTTAACGCGGTTTTCCACCTTCAGGCCTATGAGGCTGTGTAACAGTCCAGAAATACTTTGAGGTGAGTTTTCGGAAAGATTATCTGTTGTTCGATTCCAGAGTTCAACCAAGTGATAGAATTCGCTAAACTGTTCTCTTAACTCCTTCAGTATATCCCTCTTCGGATCATACTTCTTCTTCTGAAACCATCCAAACAAGCCCATGGGTGCTCTGAGAAAAAGCAAGATGACCTCCTCCCACACCCTAAAGGGTGGGGTTTCCATTAGACAAACACAACATTATGGTGTTCTGCTTGGTTCTCAATATAGCGGATCATTGAGTTGAGGTCATTGTAACCAACAGTGACGGCACATCCTCCTGGGCTC
>JACRKL010000077.1 GCA_016219835.1 Candidatus Woesearchaeota archaeon | reverse complement strand
GACAAGAGCTCACGCTATTCTTAACTCGAATTGTGTGCGCAGCTTCGTCCGCAGGATAGTCCTGCGGCTTTGCCGCACAAAAATTTTTCGGAGAAAGAACGACCTAAAGGTCGGGGATTTAAACCCCTAAATCATTAAAAAGAGTACCTGAAGAGCACCTGCATAATATTTCAGCATGACCATTAGTGGACGTACCGGGTGCGTGCGTGTTTGATGATCAAGGATCTTACAAAGGTTTTTTGAGCGAGTTTAACTCAAGATTACAGGGCAGTATCCTGGGAGCAGATGGTTTGGTTGCTGGCAGATTATTGAGAGATGGCAGCATTCAAAATCCCGATGGAACATGCTCTTCAGATCTAAATCCGGTTGAGTATCTGCTGAAGAGGGAATATGCAAAACCGGAGAAACCTACGACTGCACGATTCAGCCGCAATTATCCGTGTATGTTGCCTCTGTACTTGTGAAGCCGACCGAGATAGTGAAGCCCCGACATTTAGGTCGTGGGAAGACAATTTGTTTTTTAGTAAGAATGAAAGAAAAAACATTATAAACGCAGCAGAATTCACGTTTCCATGACGAAAGATCTCTTACTCATCAGCAACTCAAAAGTCGCTGGTGGAAAGCCGTTCAGCCATGCAGTAGAAGAAATCCAGGCTATGCTCGGAGATAGAAAGAAAGTTACCTTTATCCCCTATGCAAACCCTAACGGCATGGGCTACGACAAGTATACTAAGCTAGTATGTCCAGTATTTGCAGAGATGGGCTATGAACTGCAGCAGATAAACCCTATGGATCCTTCTGGAAGTATAAGGGATGCAGAAGCGCTCTTTGTGGGTGGAGGAAATACGTGGGCGCTGCTTGGGACAATCAAAGAGCTCAAGTTGTTGAGCAAAATAAAAGAAACCATAAACCGAGGGGTTCCATATATTGGCTCATCTGCAGGAGCAAATTTAGCTGGCTTAACCATTGGTAATACCAATGACATGCCCGCTGCCTATGTCCCACCGGATGGCTTCGGTCTAGACAACAAAACAGCATTAGGACTTGTTCCGTTCAACATCAATCACCATTATCTAGACAAAGTAACATTAACTCCAGAAGATCGTGAAGCTGTTTTGAAGATTGCTCCTCACCTTTCGATGTTGATCGATCACCAAGGCGAACCAAGAGAAGACCGAATTCGGGAATATCACGCACTAAAAAATCCGCAGACCGTTGTTGCATTGCGGGAAGGAGCGATGCTCAGAGTTCATGACGATCAGATCTACGTTAGAGGAATCACCGACGTTAAAGTGTTTGAGCCAAAGAAAGAACCGGTAGAGTATCAAGCCGGAGCAACGCTAGACTTTCTTCTGGGAAAATAATCCACGCTCTTTTGCAGCCATCTCTCTCCACTCGCCGCGTTGCAATCCAACGTCATTCAGCCGCAAATTCCCGATAGCGATTCGTTCCAGTTCAACAACAGTATTCCCCACTGCTTCTAGCATCCGCCGCACTTCTCGCTTCTTGCCTTCGGTGATCGTAAGGTGAATCACGTTGTCTTCAACCCTTGTTACGTTGGCAGGAAGTGTCCGATAGCGACTGATCTTCCCATTGTCTTCCAAGGAAATGACAACGCCTTTGCTCAATGCTTCCTGCTGTTGCTTGGTCAAACGATCTGCAAGTGTTACCCCATACGTTTTAGGAATTCTGCTGCTTGGATCAGTCACCTGTTTGACAAATTCTCCATCATTGGTCATGATCAAAAGTCCAGAAGTATCTTCATCCAATCGTCCAACGCAGACGAGGGATTGATAAAGCTGGTGAGGAAGTTGGTTGGTGCCACCACTATTGACAGTTGTCGTCGCTACACTTCTCGGAGATTCACCACAAAGGAAGCGTCCCACGAATCGACCAACGTCTGTGGTGGCAATTCTTTGGTTGTTCAACAACTCAAAAACGCTTTTCTTTCCTAACCGGATATCTTCCTTCGTCATTCGTGAACAGAGGTAGCCTGCAGGTTTATTGATCACCAGATAAATTCTTGGAGTCATCAAAAGAGATTTGCTTTTCCAAATAACTGTGCTTGACGGTTTAATCTGATAAGCGACATTCGTTATGATTTTGCCATCGACAGTGATCTCCTGCCCATGTACAGCTTTCTTAATTGCTTCTTTACTAGAAAACGCTCCTGTCTTGCTGAGAAACTGGTGGAGGTAAAGCTTCATTTTTTGAGGATCCTAACTTGAGTCCCTTCAACAGTTATCCTATCTTGCTGAAATAGCGCAATCGCTTCGATCAATGCATCTCCCTCTTGCTGCTGCACTTTTTTTTTCAGCGAATCAGGTGTATCGGTACTGGTAACCGCTACAGTTTTCTGCACAATAATCGGTCCAGTGTCAGCTCCCTCATCAACAAGGTGGATCGTGCAGCCAGTAACTTTGCATCCACGCTTCAGGACTTCTGCATGCACATTGAGATCCATGCCGCCGGCAAAAGCGGGAAGCAGGCTGGGGTGCACATTGATGATCCGGTTCCGATATTTTTCTACAAACCACGGCGAGAGAAAACGCATATAGCCGATTAAAACAATGAGATCAACACGAGCAGCATCAAGGCGCTTTGCCACTTCCTGATCAAATGCTTCCCGTTTTTTTCCATGAGAATCAACAAATGTCACAGGAAGGTGATGTTGTTTTGCTCGCTCAAGCACTGGAGCATCTGCTTTGTTGCTGATCACAACTGCAATGTTCGCAGCTATCTTTTTCTGTTGGATCGCTGCAACAATGGCATCCATATCTGTCCCATTCGTTGAAGCGAGAATACCAAGAGCAATTACTTTTTGCATCGTGCCAGATACGCCTCCACGGTATTTTCCATTAAACAGGCAACGGTCATTTTTCCAACACCGCCCGGCACAGGACTAATCCACCCTGCCGTCTCCTTCACGTTCTCAAAATCAACATCGCCGACAATCACTCCATCAACGCGGTTGATTCCAACGTCAATGACAACAGCTCCGTGCTTTACCATATCCTTAGTGATCATCTTTGCCTTGCCAACAGCAGCGACAAGAATATCTGCCTGTTGGGTAATATCTCTAAGGTTCTTCGTTTTAGAATGGCAAATGGTCACGGTTGCATGTTTTTGCAACAGCAAAAGAGCAGTTGGCTTCCCGACAATCGTGCTTCTTCCGACCACAACAGCATGCTTTCCCTCAATGGAAACTCCAGTAGAATGGATCATCTCCATGATGCCTTGTGGTGTGCAGGGAACAATGCACGGCATACCCGCTACGAGTTTCCCAAGATTATCAGGATGAAAACCGTCAACATCTTTGGCAGGATGAATGGACTGAATAATTGCTGATTCAGTTATATGCTTCGGCAGCGGAAGCTGCACCAGAATGCCGTCAACACCATTATTGTGATTCAGAGTCTGAATCAACTGGAGCAAGGTGTTTTCGGTAGTTTTCTCAGAAAGCAGTTTGAGCTCAGAAATAATGCCTACATCGGCGCAGGCTTTCTGCTTTCCGGCAACGTAGACTTTTGAAGCGGGATCGTCTCCTACCCGAACAAAAACCAGCTTAGGTGTTCGAGCAAGAGAAGAAACCTTTTCCTTCACTCTCTTTTTCACGTGCTCTGCAAGAGCTTTTCCATCAATGAGGTGTGCGTTAGTCATGAGTATACCAAAAGCGATAGGTGGTGTTCTGGATGGAATCCAGTTTGCAGAAACCAAATCGCTGGAACTGGATAGTGTCTCCGATCTTGAGTTGCGTCAGAGCAGCTTCACCCATGCCGCGTTTTATTTCTTTGCTGGGCATCATCACTTCAACCATAAGGGCAGGGATGGCAGCAGAAATCCAGTGCAACATCGTTTTTCCGTTGTTACGGAAGTCATCGTATGACGTGCTGTGAAATTGAAAACCCTGTTTGGTTCTCAGTATATTCTGACAATCAATTAATCGGTAGAGCTCGCCAACATGGCAGTTTTCCACATCATGTCGTGCAAGAAAAACAGTGTCAGCTACTGGATATTCACGAAATCCTCGCTCAGGAAAATCCTGATGGAGCTTGAGCTTTGCGTGCAGTCGATGCGCACCATGGATAGACACTTCGACAGGATCTTCGACGAAAAAATAACGGTTTACGGTTTTGTCGAGCAGCCGTTTATTGTGGACGATCAGATCATCCCACGTCATGGTTGCTTCTGCCTTGCTGATGCCTGTTGAAAGAACAAAAGACTTGATGGCTTCCGGCAAGAATCCTCGCCTGCGTAATGCAACAAGAGTGGTGAGGGAGGGATCGTCCCAACCCAATAGCTCGCCGGAGTTCACTTTTTCCCGGATGATACGACCGCTGCTTTCCACGCCGGTCATGTTGAACCTGCCAAACTCTGCAATGGTTGCCGGTGTAAACCCGAGTAGATTCTGGATGTATGTCTGTAGTTCATTGCGCAACTCAAATTCTTTGCTTCGCAATCGGTGGGTGATGCCATACTTACCGTCCATCACGCTATTTTCAAAATCATAATTCGGCCAGAGCCGATATTTGGTTCCTGTTCGGGGATGTGGATGATCAATAATCCGCATGATGGTAGGATCACGCATCGTGCTGTTTTGATGCTGAAGATCGATTTTCAGTCGTACGATGATGGTGCCTTCTTCCATGGTTGGCATGGCTTTCCAGAGCTTCAGATTTTGTGCAACCGATTGCGACCTGCAAACGCAAGGAGTGCCTTTCATCCTGCCTTCTTTGATCTGCTCTCCTGCGCATTGGCAGAGATATGCATTGCCTGAAGTGATCAACTGCTCCGCGTACTCATAAAACGAAGGCATGAAATCAGAAACGTAGATGACCTTATCCGGCTGAATACCAAGCCAACGGTAATTGTCCAGATGAATGTCATAAAATTCCTGCTTCGCAAGTTCAGGATTGGTATCTTCAAAACGAAGAATAAACGTTCCATGATGTCGTCTTGCGAGTTCGTAATTCAGCAAAATTGCCTTCGCATGACCGATGTGCGGATATTTGCTCGGCTCTGGGGGAAACGCAGTAACAACTTTCTCTCCTTCCTTGATGCCAAAGAAAGCGAAGATGTCTCTTTCTTTTGCTACTTTTTTCTCTAACAAATCGGGTGCAATCTCTCGCAAACGCTGCTCCTGCTGCTCAAGGGAGAGTTTGTTCACCGAAGCAACAACCTGCTGCGTGAGCTTTGCAACATCCTTTAGTTTTTCCTTGAGTGAAGGATCTGCACCAATGACTTTGCCGATCACATTCCCGGGATTTGCTTTGCCGTTGAAATGCAGAGCATTCTGCAGGGCGAAGGATTCTATGAGGATGTTTAAATCAGCCATATTCATGAAGAGGAAGGGTTGCTATAAAAAGGTTGTGAGATCACGTTATTGAGGTTTACTCGTGTACGTCGCTGTCACGCTTAAAGTTCCGCCGAAATCCTTGACAACGGCAGCAAGGCGAGTAGCCTCTTCGACTTGGTGCAGGGCATCTACATAAGCAGGAGATTTTGGGTTGCGTTCTTCTGCTAGGCGATTTGCAAGAGGCACCAAAACAAAGTCTATCACCTGCAGTTCGAAATGCTCAGTGAATCCGCGATCGTAATCAGGTTTTCCTGTGAATTTATGCCCATATTCGTGGTTCAATGCCCTAAGAAGTTTTGGAAAATGTTCTGGTGAAAGATGAGTAATATGGACTGAAAGTTCATGCGTATCGTTGTTATAACCGCCCAGAGGTCCAGAAATTTCTTGTCCACTAGGACCGTAAGCCTTGTCAAAAACTCTCAGCGCGATTGGCTCTTTCACAACGGTATCCGGATAGAGGGTACGGATCACAGAGTCAGCCGTTGATAATAGAGCCGTCTGTTCTAGAGAAAGATCTGATTCATCAACAAAATGAAAACTGCCAATTTTAGCAACATCGCTCGATTTTTGAATACCGCATGCGAGTGCAACGCGTGCTGCAACATGCTACTCTAAGCTCAGGACACGATAGCCTAAGAAACTTGCATCTTTGTCACTTTGAGTGCCATCTGCAAGCACCACGGGTTGTCCACTGCTGCAATCAGTATACAATCGTTGAAACACATTTCTCCATGCAGTCTTTACTGGGTCAGTCCAAGCGTAGGACTCTAAGTGCACCATTTCAACAAGATCGGTCTTCCCTGCATAGCCGATCGTTTCAGCTTTTTGAAGAATCGTTTCGATCGTACCCTCATGAGTACAATTACTAACCAAGGCACTAACTTTCTTCTGAACTTCCCGATCATCGGCAAAATTTCTGTCAGGGTTTATTTTATCGGTTTGAAGGTCATAGGAAAAGATGCTTGGTTTCTGGATACCCGACACAACAACGCCTTTCACAAAAAACGCGGTTTTTCCACCTTGTTTGATGTCGAGCATACGATCACCCGCGGTCGGAGAGGGAGAATTTCTATCCGAGCGAGACTCAAAGAGGACTTCATAGTCTTTGTTAAAGTAAAGCATATAAGATCCTATGTTCTGGACGATCTTTACAAGTTCATCGTTGGGTGCAGAAAAGACGGTTTTAGAACCAGAAATAACTGGCAAATCGGTTTCGACGTTAAAGGTGAGTGTAGGAATGGTTTGATCTTCTTCGATGAGAACACTGTGTTCCCATTTCCTGAGCTTTTCGTGATTCTCAGTGATCGAAGGTGTTGCGCACCAATCCTGAGAATAATACTGCATCAAAAGATGTTTTCGTAAAGCTCCGGTTGCAGCGAGTTTTGTTCCTTCACCAAACTGACCGATGGATGGATCCAACGGCGACTTAGTAGATTCTAAGTACTTCAAACGATGAAAGTCAAAACCGGTACCATCATCTTCAATAATAACCTCTTCTACAGGCGCATCAGTCATGGCTTCAAGAGAACGATATTCACCGGACTACTTTACAGTAATTTTGGTATGGCTCCCGCCAGAATCTGAAGGCAGATGATTCGAAATAACGTCCAGCAGGATACGTTCTTCTGTCCAGCCATTCTCTCGGTAAGATAAGCTAATGCCGGTGTTGAGTGTTTCTTGGCCCATGAGTTCATCCTTTTGAAGGGAGAGAAGGTAGCGAGTATATAAATGTTGTTATCTTGGAGTAGTATCTTATGCCAGATGAGCATATCTCATGTTCTGGGTATACTGCCAGTTTTCCGAAAATCCTTAACAAGATTTATATAGTTCCCTTACTTTCCAGTTTCCAGCCGTATCTACGGCAGAGTATAGAATATACGGAATAGGTGAGCATGTATGGATGACAGACGAAGAGACAATGGTGGTCGCAGAGGATTTAGTGGCGGCGGATATGGCGGCAGTGGAGGAGGAAGCTACGGAGGCGGCGGATATGGTGGCGGTGGAGGCTACGGACACCGCAGTGGCGGTTTTGGAGGTCCACAAAGTGAAGCACCCGTCAAAGAAGGCGACGT
Source organism: Candidatus Woesearchaeota archaeon (assembly GCA_016219835.1). GTDB lineage: Archaea > Nanobdellota > Nanobdellia > Woesearchaeales > JACRKL01 > JACRKL01. The sequence continues at coordinate 21,365 of JACRKL010000077.1, read as the reverse complement.
CCTCGATGTGAAAATCGAAGCTGTCGGTGAAAAAGGCGACGGTGTCGGCAAAAAAGACGGCTTTGTCCTATTTGTCCCAAATACCAAAACGGGCGATTATGTCAAAGTCAAGGTAACTCGAGTCCTCAGAAAAGTAGGATTTGCTGAAGTTGTTGGTCCTGCAGACGGCAAACCAGCAGCAAAAGAAGCTCCTGCTGAAAACGAGGGTAGCGAAGAGGGATTTGATTCCGGTGATGACAGCTCAGCAGAAGCTGCTACCAAGGATGAAGATTCTGAAGACTTCGGCGAAGACAGTGAAGGGAGCAATTAAACGCTCCATTTTTTTATTTCTTTATAGATTAGTCCATTTCTGGTAAGCGTACTTTCATACAGGATAAAAGAAGATACCGTAAAAGGGATCACTTGAAATGCCGCAGCCTGCACAACAGGATTCTTCTCCGAAGATCTTGCTAGGGTGATATGAGGATGATAGGGAAAATCTAGTTTGATATCAGGCAATCGCATCATCATCGCTTGATGAAGATCTCTAAATTGGCCTTCTGGCTCAATCGATGCCCAAATCACATAAGGAAACGTGCTGATTCCCGTAACATTTGCAGAAAAGGAATGGAAGGGGAAGCCATCAAGTATCTTAGTAATCGGAACAACATCTGCTGCTGAAACTTCTCCTAAGAATACTAACGTAACGTGCATCTGCTCTGGTTTAACGAGTTTTACATTGGTAAGATGAAGGTCATGCTGAATGTTGCCTAACCTCTTCTTGACTGCCAAAGGAAGATCAATACCGATGAAGAGCCGTGGCATACCACTAAAAAAGGAGAGAATCTATTTATGGATTTCGGAAAGAAAAAAACGGGCTCTGTAGAAAGTCTCGCTATCGCTCGAGTTAGCGGCTCAAAACCCTCGATTTTGGTTTTCGATAACCGACATTCCCCGTAGGGGGCGTCCCCCTTGTCGGTGAAATCTGGAAGTTCAAAAGGTGTTTTGCTTGAATCCCACTAACATTTTCTACAGAGCAAGAAAAACGCAAACGTTTATATATCTCCACAACGAAAGATTCTCCATGATCGAGACCAAGGATTATCTCAGCCTCTTAGCTGGCTTTGTGCTGACTGCTTTAGGACTGCTTCCACTGCTCGCTAACCTTCTTCCTGCATCTGTCCCGTCATGGTTCGCATTCTCGTGGGTGCCTACGCAGATTTTCAGCTATCTTGTTGCTATCTTTGGGTTCTACCTTGCCGTTGAATCTATTATTGAGATCACCAACAGCAACCATATCGGCTGGTGGTCATTTTTGGCAGCAGTCATATTCTTTGGTTTAGGATTAGTGCAGATCATGCATAATGTTGGCAACATTGGTCCAAGCTGGTTCTCATTCTCTTGGATCCCTGCGATAGCATACTACATCATATTTATCGTTGAAGGTCTTTTCCTCATGATCGCTTGCTTTGCGATGGAAATGTAGCTACTCTTCACCATGGGACTTCACCCCTTTCTCAAATCGCACTGGCGCATTGTTCTTACCAAAACACTCTGCGCAAGAATGATCAAAGGCATCGTGATGTTTTACCATGAACGTTCTGATGAAAAAATCAGCCTGCTGAAGGCTAAGCAGCATGCAGATAAAAAAGAGAAAGATGAGGCAGCTGCAGGCGTCATTGAGCATGTCAGCAAAAGCGTTCGTGTATTCGAACGTATGATGCATGACCTTGCAACCTTGGTCTTTAGAGAAGAGAAGTCCCTGCTCAAGCATCAGCATCGTTGGGTGGACAACCTAGAGAACGATATCCTGAAAAAAAAGGTCAGTGCGGATAACGGAACAATGGTTCGTGCAAAATACGCACAGTTGGATAAGCTCTTTCTCGATCTCTCCGAAAAGATGTACCTTGAGTCAAAAGCGCAAGTCGGGGAAGTGATGAATGCTATTACCGTTGAACAGGCAGCAACGCTCTGGAGCGATCGGTCGCTCTGCAAAAGAATCCGCAGAAAATCCATCGAAGTGGGAGCACTGCTCGATGCCATGCACAACTCCATGGCAACAAAGGATCCGGAGAAAATGGCGACCTATTATCAAAAGGAGATTCTTGATCTTGCACAAATAGGTCATGCGTTAGAAGTCCTGTTTGCAAGAATGAAACATGATCTCAAAGTCGTTCAGCAGATGCAAGAGATTGACCAAACACTAAGGGATCGTGCTGCTGCAGCTATGAGAAAAGTCAAAGCGATGGAACGAAAAGTATTGGCTCAAACGTTCAGAGAGAAAATAGAGTTCAAGGCAAAAATAGGTAAGCTGATGAATGAGCTGGCTGCGTGAAGAGAACAAATGGAGATTGGAAAATATTCCTACGGCGTCCTCTTGATTCTGATATCTTTTCTGATTGAATCCATGTAGCCATAACGCAACTTGATCTCCAGAGCGGTCTTGAATGGCGGCGTTTGCCGTGCGAAAGGCTGCGTCTTGCAGGTGATCGTTGCTTTATCGTTTCTCAACAACACAGATCCGAAATCATCCAGAGGATGGCAGCTTCCAGTAATGTCTCCGCCTCCCGGTAAACGAACATAGACAATTTGCACGCGATTGAGGTAATTTGCATTTCTCAGATTGTGCGGGCAAAATGCAGGACCAATGTACTGCGGATCAATCACTTTCCCACCACCATTGTTGCTGATATCAATGCGCAAGAGACCTTGCATCATTTCTCCACCGGCAGATGTCATCTGCACATCGATGCCTTGCACGGCAACCGGAGCACCCTGACCTGAGCCGCCGCTTGCCCGTCCAACGGTGCATGCGCGGTCAATGCCGGTATCTACACTGTAAATTCCTGGATCTATGCAAACCGGAATAGAAGCATCCGTTTCGTAGTTGTAACATGCAGTCACGATAAGTGGAGTATCATAATGGTCGGCTTCCGGCGGCAAGCTGATGCTGCCGGTGTATTCCACAATCGAATAATCGCCATCGGGATTATAGGTGCTTTTTCCTTTCAATTCGGGAAAGACCAGCACCTGAGGGAAAAAGATAATGTTTGGATCAAAGCCGCTGATGTCCAGACGAGCATTAGCATTGCCGATGTCATACGTTCCGTGATTAAACATTTCCAAACTGACCGAAAGCCGCTCGACATCGTACAAGATGCTGGGAGGGTTATTCTGCAGAAATTTCATTTCCAGTGCTTTGGTTCCCGTGTGATAGTCATTGACCGATGATGGGCTGTCTGATCGTCTGCTCCCGATGCAACCAGTAATAAGCAGTAAGGAAATCACAACGGCAAGCACGAGCATCCTTCGCATGCATTCCTTTTAAGCATGGAAATATATAAAGCTATGCACGGATCAACACTTCCTTTGCCATTTGCTGAGTGAGATAGTTGTATTGCAGATCAATCAGCACCGGTGTCTTGAAGATGCCCTTGTTCCGTGGCACTTTGGCGATGCAGGTAAAATAATTTTCTGCAGTTGTCTCACTGAGCACCATGCTCGGCTTAAAACCGACTTCGCCACCAAACGCATTGCACGAAAGTTTTTGCAATCTGCCATCAATCACCATGCTCACGTCACCTTCAATCGTGCTGTCCCAGGGTTCTAATGAGCAGGAAGATCGTTTTTTGCTGACCAATCCCTTGCCAACGTTAGAGACATAAACTCGGAGGAGAACATCCATCAATTCCTCGCCTCGCTGATTCTCTTCAATAGTATCGATCAGCTCATAGTCGACTTTGGAAACGGCAACCGGAGCACCCTGACCACCGCTCAACGAAACCGGCGATTGCTTCTGGCATGGCTTCTCGAGAATGGTTTTTTCGTCGGGATGAGGATCGATACAGATCACCGCTTCTGCTTTGGTCTCATAATCATAACACGCTTGCACATAAAAGGTAGCTTTGGTTTCTGGCATCGGGAGACGGTCAGGAAGGACATCAACCTTAAAGGACGTTTCTGTCCAATCTCCTTCCGGAAACGCATCGCTTTTTCCTTTCAACTCAAAAGGGGTATCTGTATCGGTATAACCAATAAAATCATGAAAGCGAAGCAGCCTCACCCATCCGGACTTCACATCAGCAGCACCTTTATTTTCCAGTTTGATGGTCACCGGAATGCCACGCGAGTATGCCCGTACATCAATAATCGAAGGAGGTGTTCCTTCAGCATACGTCACCACCACACCATCTGTTCCTTTGCGAAACTGTTCAACGGTCGTAGGATTGGAAGGCGAAGAACGTGAGGGAGTACAACCAATCAACAGTAGGGGGATGAGAACTACCAGAAGCAATGAAATGGAACGTTGCTTATTCATACCGTCGTCACCTCGGGAATGGTTAATAACGTAGAAGCAGTAGCAGATAACAAACCGCCTTTATCTTTTGCGCGGATGGTGTAGGTATACGTTTGACCCGCAAGAACTGTTCGATCAACCATCTGCTTCGCTCCCGCAACGGGTGTGCCAATCTCTTGCTGGTTGCCATCAGCGTCAGCTTTTGCTAGGATATAACCACTCACATCGTTGCTTCCTCCTCCATGGAAAGGATCGTCGGAAGAAAGCTGCCATGATAACGTCACTTTGTTTGCAGCTGCATCATAGACAGCGGTCAGCATACCGGGAGCAGCGGGCGGCTGGTTCTGTCCAACATCGACTTGCTTGGACCCTCCCTCAGATCGATAGGTAACCCCCTCAACAACGCGCAACGTAACGAGTCGGTAATAAACGGAAACACCTTGCAGAGGATTAGCATCCGTATACGTCGTACTGCTGGCAGGAATCTGCTTCCCAACAATACTATAGGGCCCTGTCTGTTGAGGTGATCGTTCTACTTGAATCTGATAGGTAAACGAAACAGAAGGAGCATCCCATGCAATAAGCACCTGACCGGTATCACCATTGAGAGTTTTAATCGAAAGCTTCGGGGGTGCTTTGTCTGCCGTGAATCCAGAGCTATACGATGAAACTCTTGCGACATAATTCTTGATAATGTTGATCTTCTTCTGTTTTGATGCTTCTGATAATTTAGCGTAGGTACGCGCATTCAGCATAGAAGTGGTTAGTTGTGCTTTGACCACATCCCAGCTCGGATCCAATTCGTCTGTTGCTTTAATGGCTTGATCAATCACACCAAATCCTCCATTATAGGCAGCGAAGGCAAACTTTACTTTGTCCGTATATTGCTTGTAATGCCCTTGAAGATAATCCAGATAAGCGACAACAAACTGAATAGATTTAGACGGCTCAAACCTACCGTCCTTGCCGCCTGAACAACTCGGCTCAGCACAACTCCCTGCCTGGCATGCGGTGCACGAACACGCATTCACGGTCTTGAAAATACCCACATACTCTCTGCCTTTCGCTGTCCAGTAGTTTGCCTGCGAGAGTCCGACATCCTGCCCATTGCAGGACACAGTATCAGGGTTCCAGTTGCTTTCTGTAGCGATAAGTCCAATAACCTGTTCTACGGTAACGCCATATTTGCTTCGCTTCACAGCCTGCTTGACATCCTCAAGATAATACACAGCTCCTGAAGGCACTGCTGCAGGAGTTTCGCGGGGAACACTTTCGCTTCCGTAATGTTCTTCCTCGACAGCGAGAATGTCTTCACTCATCGGCTTGCCGGACGCATAGAGTTCATCTTGGCTCAAGACAACAATCTCAACCGGCAGCTCTTGCGTTATCCTATACGAAAAGTCCATCGCGACCTGCAACCGCTGTTGTTGAGGTGTCGGAAAGGCATCACTGCCTTCATACGCAAAAGTACAATACGGCTTCACGAGCACATATTTTCCGTCAGCTAAAGCGTCAAGGTGAAGCTTGGCGAGGAATTCTTTTTTGTAAACATAGGTGTTCGTAGTATAATCTTCTTTTCGCTCAAGAATCGTGTCGCAGTTTTTGGGAGAGAAACCTGCAGGGACAGTTAAGAATAAACCGTTCACTTGGGTGATCTGCCCTTTGAGCTTGCTGCCAGGAATGCTTAACCCTTTGTTCTCAATCTTCACCCGAGGAACAATCTCACTGCTGGAAGCAAGACCTACAATCAGCTCTTCTTTGGGAAGGGATTGTGCTTCGCTGCTCTTCACCACAAAGGTTTTGGTATTGACCGCAAGAGCAACAACATCCTGCGCAGGACTGATGGAACTGTACACGCCATCGACGGTTCCGTCAGCAGCATCTGTCGCTTGAATCTGGGAAGCAAAAGGTCCTGTAGAAAGGCGGGCAGAAGGCTGGGCATCCAGCTTTGTTTGATCCATCACGAGAAATGTCTTCATCCCCGTGCTTGTTAAAGGCGCAATATCAAACGTAGCAAGTACCGTATTCTTACCTTGCTGAAGTGTGGCATCAGCCATGGAAAGAGAAGGCTGCTGGCGTAGTGTTCGGGGCAATGATGCTTGCGGCGTTCCCTGAACGGATAGTTTGTACGGTTCTTTGAGCAACGGAATCAGTTGTTTATCTTTCTGGAGAAACATTTGTACGTTAAAGTCAAGCTTTTGCAGCTTTCTGTTTTGCACAGCAACGCTGCAGGTTAACGCAAGATCTTGATCAAAGAAAAATTCATTCTGCCCATCGCCGCAGAAGAACTCCTGCACCTGCACTGCTGGCGGTAATGCAGTAACCTGCTTTCCATCAAGGTCTTCTAATGGCTCCCCATCCGATTTTAACAGCCCCGTCCTTTCCTTGAGGCAGGTGTTAAAATCAAACGGTTTTCCCTGAATCATTGCTTGTGGATTGAACATAGAAGAGAATGAAGAACCGCTGCAATACCACATCGCACCCGTTTGATTCGTAAACGAGTTCCAATTGTCTCCCAGATTAAAGGCGAGTTCTTGTGCCAGCTTCTGCTGCTCGGGCGAAAGCCGTGCATCATCATAGATGAAGTTAAAGGTGCCGTAGTTCAGCATCATCAAAATCCAGAGCATCCCCCATGCAATTTTGAGAACGGTAGAAAGTCTGGACTTGGATTTAGAAACTCCATACATGAGCCATGCCGGCCACAGTGCTTTGAGAAAAAAGACACCGAGCCAGCGTGTTGCATCAACACCGCCATACTGAAATAAAGGAACGAGCGTCCATTGCTGAATCAGAGGATACAGAATTTCAAAACAGAAGATAACTATGAAAGGCATACCTGCACGGAAGGCATGGCGTATTTTTTCAATGCCGAAAGAATCATCGATAGAGCCAAACACCGTGGCAAGGCAGACAATAAGGATAAAGACATCGAACCAGAAGGTGATATTATTGACTGCAAATCCCTGCGACCAGTCCACGAGGTGATTGAGCAAACCTACAAAAATAAGCATGCCAGCAAGGGAGGCATTATTGTAGGTGTAACGCCCTGCGACAACTGCACTACTGCCAACAGCTTTTGTTCCAGCCCATGCGTTCGTAGCAGTCCACTTTGCTCCACTGCTTGCCTTTCCCGTTCCCCAGTTCCAGAACCGACGACCACGAGACGCCTGCTGAGGGGCTTCAGGGGCAGAAGAGGGAGAATCTGGCGACGGTTCTTGAGGATGATCGTTATCACTCATGCAGCATTTCCAGAGGAGCGAAGCATATAAAGGTTTCTATGGGCTCGGCTCCGGTGAAAATGTTAGCGGCCTTCAAGCAAAACCCCTTTTGAACTTCCTGATTTCACCGACAAGGGGGACGCCCCCTACGGGGAATGTCGGTTATCGAAAACCAAAAGCGAGGGTTTTGAGCCGCTAAGTCGAGCGATAGCGAGATTTTCGTCAGAGCCTATGGGCTCAGTTTTAAATAGAAGGACAACTCACCCACGTGGTTATGGCTTTGATGATGCGATGGGTGCGCGATACGCTCGAACAATACCGTTTGGCGCATGGAATTGATCCTCAAGAAATGCAAGGAGAAAGCGAAATTCTCGGTCAGGCGATCGCTGAGCGACTCCTGAATCTCCCCTATGAAGTTTATCATGCCTTTGTCGAGTCGCATCAGGAACATTCCACAGCATACGAGGGAGGAGAAGATGCTGCAATCGGCATCATCGCAAAAGGGTATGGTGCCATCGGCTTAGAGCGGGCGGAAGCGTATGTGGCAATACTGTCTTCATTAAATGTGCCTTATAATCCTGAAATCGTCAAAGGATTTCTGTTACTCGATCAACCGTATATCATGAACAGTCTCGGTGAACCTACCCTCAAGATCTCTAGAAAAGGAAATGTCATTGTAGAGCTTCGTGCATGGAAAAACACACTGAACCATGAACTGCCGCCCCACGATTTTATTAAGGCTGGTCCGCTGTATGTAGATCGGCATTTAGAAGTCCGGCTGAATGGCAGCCCCAGTTCAGTGGAAGAGTTGGATCGAGCAAAGGAACTGTGCAGTACGGCCACATGGACGGGAATTCAAACAGCTTACCAGAAATTATGCGCATGGTTTCCCGAAAAGAATTACCAGTTACACTGCAATCTTCCGTAAACTATTTATAGTTCAGTAGATTTCTAGGCGAAATGATCGCAAACGCCACCCTTCAAAGCTGGTCTTTTGCGAGATACTTCTCTAGCTTTTTTTTACGCGTAGGCATCTCGTTTGGTACATCCGAACGATGATGCAAGCAACCATCTGACTTCTGGAAGTGCCAAACCCCCTAGCAAAAAAAGCAGAGCAACGGAGGAAACACTATGGGCATGAAAGACAAACAACCTGAACTGGATACGAAACTATTTATAGAGCAGTATCCACGGTTCACCGAACGCCTCAGTGAACGAAAAGGCAGGCAGATCATGATACAAAAACTGAACATTGCATTTGCCCAGGCAAAGCAAACACAACAGCACCTGAGCTTTGAGGACATCGAAAACGTCGTCATGGAGGGGGAAGCATGATCATCGTCATGAAACGATATGAGGCAAAAGATAAAGTCGAACAGATTATTGAGAAACTCAAAAAAGCTGGCATGCAGCCAGTGCCTCTGTTTGGCGTTGAAAGAACAGTCATTGCAGTCATCGGCGATGAACGGATATTGGACATCCAGCAACTCGCTTCCATGGATGGTGTAGAAAAAGTTATGCCAGTCCTCAAGCCCTACAAATTTGTCAGCAGGGAGTCTCATCCGGAAAATAGCATCATCGACGTTGCTGGTGTCAGGATCGGAGGCAAAAAAGCAATCGTCATGGCAGGACCTTGCTCCGTAGAAGATGAGCAACAGATCGTCGAAACTGCAAACAGCGTCAAAGAAGCAGGAGCTTCCATCTTGAGAGGTGGAGCATTTAAGCCACGAACCGGCCCGTATGATTTCCAGGGACTCAAGGAAGAGGGGTTGAAGCTGCTCGCGAAAGCAAGAGATGCAACCGGCCTACCGGTAGTAACAGAAGTCATGCAGCCAAAATATATCACGATGGTGGCAAAATATGCAGACATGCTGCAAGTGGGAGCGAGAAATATGCAAAACTATGATCTCCTTCGGGATTTGGGTAGATGCAAAAAACCCGTTTTGCTCAAGCGAGGGATGTCATCAACCTACAAAGAGCTGCTGCTTGCTGCAGAATATATTGTTGCCAATGGCAATCCGAATGTTGTGCTCTGTGAGAGGGGCATTCGCACCTTTGTTGCAGAAACCAGAAACACGTTGGATCTCAACATGGTTCCGTTAGTTAAAGAGCTCAGCCACCTCCCGATTATTGTAGACCCGAGCCATGGAACCGGGATACGGTCGTTGGTAGGATCCATGGCAAAAGCAGGCATCGCAGCAGGAGCTGACGGGCTCATGGTAGAAGTGCATCCACGGCCAGACAAGGCAAAATCAGATGCCGACCAGACCATCAGCCTTGCTCACTTCAAAACATTGATGCAAGAGCTCAGAGCAGTGACCCAAGCAGTAGGAAGAGAACTATGAATCTGCCATACACCGTGGTGATCGGAAAAGGAGCAATCAAGGAATTAGAAAACTACCGCATGTTTACACAACGGATTGTGATCACGGAGAAAAAAATGGCACAGCTCCTCAAACCACAGCAATACGCTCCTGATGCCCACATACTCGTCTTCAAAGGAGGAGAACAGCAGAAGCAAATGAAAACAGTGGTGTCTCTTGCTCAGGAGATGATGAACCTAGGTGTGGACAGAAAAAGTTTGGTCATTGCTATAGGCGGTGGTGTCGTTGGAGATGTCGCTGGTTTTGTTGCCAGTATCTACATGCGCGGCATAGCTTATATTCATGTTCCAACAACGCTGCTTGCCATGGTCGACAGTTCGATTGGCGGGAAAACCGGTGTTGACCTCCATGAAGCAAAAAACATGCTGGGCACGATCTACCGCCCCCGTGCCGTCATATCCGATCTCCGTTTTTTGTTAACCCTGCCTAAAGAGGAAATGCGCAACGGCTTTGCTGAAATCATCAAAGTTGCCTTGATTAAAGATAACGTGCTGTATCATGCCATCGCCAAAGAAAAAGAAAAGCTGCTGGAGCCATCACATGCATTGTTAGAGGGTATTATCCGCCGAGCAATCAAGATCAAGCTAGACATAGTCACGCAAGATGAAACGGAGCAGGGAGTGCGACGGCTGCTGAATTTTGGGCATACAGTAGGTCATGCGATTGAAGCGGCAAGTAGCTATCAGATCAAGCACGGAACAGCAGTCGCCATAGGCATGGTCTATGCTGCAAAACTGTCCCAACGCGAAGGGTTGCTCAGCCAACAATCGGTCACTGAAATACTAGAATTATTGGAGAGCATGGGTTTTCCAACGATGTTGCCAACGGCAATGAACAAAGACCAGCTAATCGCGGGAATGATGCACGATAAAAAAAAGGAGCATCAGCACATCCATGCGGTGCTTCTGAAAGACATTGGAAATGCACTAATCCAAGAGTTGCCCATCGAACGCTGGAGAGGAGTACTATGATTTGCGCGGTTGTAACGTGCACAGAAGACCTGCAGCAAGCGCAGCAGGCAGACCTTGTTGAACTCAGATTAGATCTCATAAACACCCATCAGACATCGCCAAAAGAGCTTCTGACGTATTGCAAAAAAACAGTCATTGCAACGGTGCGTGAGCAGTCAGAAGGTGGCGCATTTGCAGGTACAAAAGACCAGAAGATAAAACTCTACAAAGAAGCGATAGCTGCAGGAGCAACATACATCGACATAGAATATCGGCAGTTTGAGAGCTATAAGCGAGATCTCGCTTCCTGTGTTCCTCCGCAGGTGAAAGTCATCCTCTCCTTCCATAATCTGCGAGAAACGGCGGAAGATGAGATTTTCGAAGTACGAGCAAACATGGAAGACCTCAAACCGGACATCATCAAAATCGTCACGCAAGCGAACAGCGTCAATGATAACCTCCTCATGTTCTGGCTGCTGAAAAATCCTGCTGTACCTACGATCGCCTTCTGCATGGGCGAGAAAGGAGTGATCAGCAGAATCCTCTGCACGGCGTATGGTTCACCATTCACTTATGCAGCAGTCAACGAAAAGAACGTTACTGCTGGTCAGATAACGGTAAGCGACCTCCAACAAGTATACCACAGCAATACCCTTACCCATGCCACAAAGGTCTACGCCGTCGTTGGAAAAGATGTAACCAACTCATGCTCTCCAGTACTCCACAATGCAGCATACAGAGCAACAGGTATGGATGCCGTCTATCTTCCGATCAATAGCGATGACCTCGGCGATTTTATTTATTTCACGCAGCAATTTCGGATGGAAGGATTCAACATTACTGCACCATTCAAGCGTGACTTAATCGACGCTGGCAACATCGTGAGCAAGGATGCAGAATCCATCGGTGCAATCAATACCGTCAAGATTCAAGAGGGAAAGTTGATCTGCACGAACACCGATGCAGTCGGAGTGCAAAAAGCACTGGGAGCAATAGGTGGGAAGACCGTTCTCATTATAGGTGCTGGTGGTGCAGCCCGTGCTGCTGCCTATGCCGTAACGCAGAATGGCGGAAAAGTCATCATCACGAATAAAACCATGGAAAAAGCGGAAGCCGTAGCAAAAAAATTTGAGGGTAAAGTTTGCCATTTAGAAAACCTTCCAGCGTATGATATCATGATCAACGCAACACCGGTGGGAAGTGATGACGTCAGTATACCTCTCAAAGAAGAGCAAATTCTTCCCGGAACAAAGGTTATGGATATGATCTACCATCCAAAAACAACGCCATTGCTCACGGCTGCATCAGCAAAGGGCTGCGAAACCATCAATGGTCTTCCGATGCTCCTCCATCAGGCGGTTGCATCGTTTATCTGGTGGACCGGAAAAGAAGAAGAGCGAGAAGTGATAGAAACCGCAATGCGAGCTTCGCTCCATGATGCACCATGAACACTCCGAATATACGCGAACTGCCGTATGCCAAGGAAGCGGTCAACACGACCATCTCCATACCTGGCTCCAAGAGTTACACGAACCGTGCGCTCATTATTGCTAGTCTTGCAGAAGGGGAAACAACGTTGCATAATGTCCTGATCAGCGACGATACGCTCTATATGATGAAGGCACTGCAGGCGTATGGTGTCGCCATCACGGTAAAAGAAACGGAGATCATCGTCCAAGGAACGGGAGGAAAAATAAAAACACCCCGCCAAGAAATCTTCGTGGGCAATGCAGGAACTGCCATGCGTTTCCTAGCTGGTTTTGCGGCATTGGCAAACGGCACCAGCAGACTCAACGGAGATCAACGCATGCAACAACGCCCGATACAGGATCTCATCAACGCATTGCAACAAGCTGGCATCTCTGCAACAGCTACTCGTGGCTGCCCTCCGATCACGATAACGGGTGGACAGCTCAAGGGAGGAGATATTGTCATCAACAGCGAAGTGAGCAGCCAGTTTATCACTTCGTTATTGCTGTGTAGCCCTTACGCGAGCAACGATGTGATATTACATCTCACCGGAAAAACAACCTCACGCAATTATATTGACATGACGATCAAGATGATGCAGGACTTAGGTATTCATGTAGAGCGAACAAACGATGGATTTCGAGTGCGATCGGGGCAACGGTACCACGCAAGAGAGTATACTATAGAACCGGACGCATCCAGTGCTTCCTATTTTTTTGCTGCAGCAGCAGTAACGCAAGGAACCATTGAAGTTGCCATACCCAAGAGCTCATTACAGGGCGATAGTCGCTTTGTCGATGCACTCCAAGCGATGGGGTGTGAAGTAAAAAAGAAACGTAGCAGTATAGTAGTTCAGGGAAAGCCGTTACACGGGATCACCATAGATATGAATTCCATGCCGGACACTGCTCCGACCTTGGCAGCAGTCGCTTTATGTGCGGAAGGAAAAACAACCATCACCAATATTGGTAATTTACGCGTCAAAGAATGTGACCGCATACATGTGCTGGTAGATGAACTCCGAAAAATTGGCGCAGATATGCGAGAAGGTAAAGACTGGCTTTCTATCACGCCAAAGAAAGAGACGAAAGAGTACACAGCGGCAACGCTTGATCCTCATGCTGATCATCGCATGGTCATGTCCTTTGCCGTTGCTGGTCTTCGCATTCAAGGAATACAAGTAAAAGATCCTAAATGCGTCAGCAAATCATTTCCGGACTTTTTCCAACGATGGGAGGCGATGCTATGCACATCATCCTGATCGGTTACCGCTGTACGGGAAAAACAACCGTGGGTAAGAGATTGGCAAAGCTTCTGGGGAGGGAATGTATGGATACCGATGAGCTTCTGGAAACCCAAGAAGGAAAAAAGATAGATGAAATAGTGGCAACCAAAGGGTGGAGCTATTTTCGCGAACAGGAGAAGAAAGTGATCCATGCAGTAACACAATTGGAAAATAGAGTCATCTCAACGGGAGGGGGTTCCATCCTAGATCCAGAGAACGTGAAGAAACTCCAAGAACGCGGATTGTTAATCTGGCTTAGGGCAGATGCCCTTGCCATAAAAAAGCGGATGGCTCAACACCTGCGACCTTCATTGACAGGAAAAGGTGCAGTAGAGGAAGTCGAGCAACTCATCAAAGAACGAGAACCATATTACCTAAAAAATGCTGACATCATCATCGATGCAAATCAATCATTGGCGACGGTTTTTCAGAAAATCAAGAAGGTGATCGCATGAGCGGAAATACATTCGGAACATTGTTTCGCATAACGAACTGGGGAGAATCTCACGGCAAAGCGATAGGAGTTGTCATCGACGGCTGCCCACCTCAGGTCGAGATCAACGAAGCAGACATTCAAGCGGAGCTGGATCGAAGAAAACCTGGGCAAAGCAAACTTACAACGACACGTCAAGAAGATGATCACGTCGAAATTCTCTCCGGCGTCTTTGAAGGGAAAACAACGGGAACGCCAATCGCATTAATGATCCACAACACCGATACAAGAAAAGAAGATTATGCTGCCTTCAAGGATGCACTGCGCCCCAGCCATGCTGACCTTACCTATCTGCAAAAATACGGCATTCGCGATCCATTCGGCGGCGGCAGAAGCTCTGCTCGCTTAACGGCAGGTCACGTTGCTGCAGGAGCCATTGCAAAAAAGATACTCAAAGAAGCATATGGTGCAGAAATTATTGCGTATGTCAAGCAAGTAAAACATATCATCGCGGAGATTAACCTTAAGCAAATAACTCAACAACAGGTAGAGCAGAGCATCGTACGCTGCCCGGAAAAGAAAAGCGCTGCTGCCATGATTGCATTGATAGAGAAGACAAAGCAGCAAGGAGATTCTGTCGGTGGCGTCATAGAATGCATCGTAAGAAATATTCCTGCAGGATTGGGGGAGCCATTGTTTGACAAGATAGAAGCAGATCTCGCCAAAGCTATGCTTGCCATTAATGCAACCAAAGGATTTGAAATCGGGTCAGGGTTTGGTGGCTGCATGCTGTTCGGGAGTGAGCACAATGATCTACTCATCAACAGAGGAAAAAAGATAACTACTGCGACCAATCAAGCCGGAGGGGTGCTCGGTGGAATTACCAACGGCATGCCTCTGGTGTTCAGAGTCGCTTTTAAGCCAACAGCGACCATTCAGAAAGCACAAAAAACGATCACGAGCACGGGCAAAGAAGCTGTCATCGAAGGCAAAGGCAGGCATGATCCCTGCGTGTTGCCGCGAGCTGTTCCCATCGTTGAAGCGATGGCAGCACTCGTACTATGTGATCACCACTTCAGACAGAGGGCATATGAACATCGATAAACTGAGGAAACAAGTTGATGCCATTGATGAAGAGATGCTTCAGCTACTGGGAAAGCGATGCAGAATAGTGGAACGCATAGGAGCAATCAAGCAACAGCAAAAGTTGCCGGTCAGGGATAATGCTTGCGAAGCGTCGATGGCAAAAAAAAGAACGTTGCGTGCAGCAGAAGCAGGCATGGATCAGCAATTTGTTGAGCAGCTCTATGAACTCATAACAACAGAATCACGACGGAGGCAGGAACAGCAATGCGCAAAGAAACCGTAAGTGTGATTGGTGTTGGGCGGTTTGGAAGAGTGTTAGTACAGATTCTTTCCAAAGATTTTACTGTGCAGGTTTTTGATGAAAATGAGAATCAAACCCGCCACATCGGGAGCAGCGTAAACGTGGTTTCCTTGCGAGAAGCGCTAGCAGCTCCCGTAATATTCTATGCCGTTCCCATCAGCACATTTGCAGAAACGATCAAGCAACATGCCCCTCTGCTCAAACACGGGCAGAAAAAAAAGCTGATCATTGACGTGCTCTCGGTGAAGCAGTTCCCAAAAGAAATACTGGAACGTTATCTGCCGGAATCGATCGACTATCTCCTGACGCATCCGATGTTTGGTCCGGATTCTTTGAAGACGAGAAGGATAGACGGTCTACCGCTGGTTATCTGCGGCGGTAGAGTTTCAGAAAAAACAAAACAGTTTTGGAAAGCGTACTTCATTCAGAAAAAACTGAAAGTCGTAGAAATGACAGCACAACAGCACGACCAGTTTGCAGCATCAAGTCAGGGCGTTGCTCACTTCATAGGCCGAATGCTCGATGATATGGGGATGCAAAAAACACCAGTAGACACAATCGCAGCGCAAGAATTACTGGACGTGAAAGAACTCGCTTGCCATGATACCTGGCAGCTCTTTACCGATCTGCAGACCAGAAATCCATACACCAGAACGATGAGGATATCCATCGGAAAAGCATTTGATCGCCTCTATAATACACTGCTGCCGGTGCAGAAAGATCCAGACAGCCTGCTCATCGGAATTCAGGGGGGGAAAGGAAGCTTTAACGAAGCCGCTGCAATAGTCTATGCTACAACCGCAAAGATCGGAAGATATGAGCTGGAGTATCTTTACACGACTAAAAACGTACTGGAAGCGTTGCATCAGGGAGACATTGATCGCGGGATATTTGCACTGGCAAATTCAGTCGGCGGTATTGTTGAAGAAACCAAGCAGGCAATCGGAGAGTACCGATTCAGCATTATCCATGAGCTGATGATCCCCATCACGCATAGCCTCATGATCCGCAACGATGCAAAGCTGCAGGACATCACCGTTATCATGACTCATCCGCAGGTCGTCAAGCAGTGTGAATCAACCATCAAAGAGCGGTATGGAAAGCTGAAGATAGTCTACGGTAAAGGCGATGCCATTGATCCTGCAAAAATCGCAGAACAGATTACTCAAAAGAAATGGGGTAAGAACGTCGCCGTGATGGGAAATCCACTACTCGCAGAGAAGTATAGTCTCAAAAAAGTAGCCGATCATCTGGAAGATCGGGAGGACAATACAACGACATTTGTAGTCGTAGAACGGAGGCGAGAGGACACGAAACTATATAAATAAGACAAAATCCTTGACTACCATGGACAACAGCATGATCCAGAAACTTCATCCGTTGGAGCGGAAGATTTTGCCGTTCTTAAAATCAGGTATTACCCTCACGCAGCTTCAGGAGAGCAGTGGCATGAAACAAGAAGAGATTCTGCGTGCAATGCACTGGCTGGAGAATAAAGAAGTGCTTACCACTCAAAGAACGATGACCAAGCACATACTGCTCGCAAGCAATGGCGTAGCGTATCAGAAAAACGGATTACCCGAGCGAAGGATGTTGCAGGCATTGGCAACAGCTCCGATGACGATCGCAGAAGTCAGCAAAAAAGCGTCGCTCAATCAGCAGGAAGTTGGCATTAGCTTAGGTGTTCTGAAGAACAAGCAAGCAATCATCATGGAACAAGGCAGCATGCAGCTCAGCGAACAAGGTAAAGCATTGCTGAAGCAACAATTTGATGAAGAAAAACTGCTCAAAAAGCTGGTAACGCCAATCACATGGGACGTGCTCTCAGCAAGTGAATCAAAAGCTGCAGAATCACTCTTGCGGCGAAAAGACATTGTCATGATAACGGAAAAAACAGAAATCACGATCACCCTTACTCAGCTAGGAGAGAAACTTTCCCGGCAGAAGATCAACGCCGAGTTTCTGGATACAATAACACCCACCATGCTTCAGAATGGATCATGGAAAGGGAAAGAATTTAGAGCATATGATGTTGAAAGTAACGTGCCAAGAATCGTGGCTGGAAAAAAACATCATTACCGATTTTTCCTCGATGAAATGCGTAAGAAATTTCTCTCCTTTGGGTTCGCGGAATGCGAAGGTCCGGTCGTTGAAAACGAATTCTGGGATATGGATGCACTGTTCATGCCACAGTTCCATTCTGCAAGAGACATCCATCAGGGATATGCAATCAAAGAGCCAAAGTACGATGACACCCTCTCGAAAGAAGTGGTCAAACGGGTCAAAGCTGCTCATGAGCATGGCTTTGGTACAGGATCAAAAGGGTGGAGGTATGAGTTTGACACCACAAGAACGGCAAAATACATTCTGCGGACACAGGATACTGCCATCTCCGCAAGAACACTTGCATCCAAAGATCTTAAAATCCCCGGCAAATACTTTCAGATGTCCCGTTGTTTCAGATATGATGTTATTGATGCAACTCATCTCTCTGACTTTAATCAGGTGGGTGGTTTTGTCGTTGAAGAGAATATCAACTTCGGTCATCTGAAGGCACTCCTCAAAATGTTTGCGGAGGAGTTTGCAGAAACCGACCAGATTAAGATTGTGCCGGGCTACTTCCCCTTCACAGAACCATCAGCTGAGCTGTTCGCCAAGCATCCTGATCTCGGCTGGATCGAATTGGGTGGAAGCGGGATGTTCCGTCCAGAATTGGTCAAGCCGTTAGTAGGGAAAGATGTGCCGGTCATCGCTTGGGGTCTCGGTATTGATCGTATCGCTATGTTTAAGTTGGGATTGAAAGATATTCGTTCATTGTTCAGCCACGATCTCGAATTCCTGAGGGAATGCAGGGTGAAATAATGCCAACCATCACATTTTCCTTGAAAGATTGCCAGCAACTGATAGGCAAGAAAATAACATTTGAGCATGTAGAATCCATGCTGCGAAATGCGAAAGCTGAATTGACCATCAACGGTGATGAAATAAAGGCAGAATTAGGGGACACCAACCTTCCGTATCTCTGGTCAGTGGAAGGGATTGCTAGGTATTGCAAAAACAACTTGCAATTGCCGAACAACGTGCTGCATCTTGAGCCATCTTCGCAGAACATCATCGTTGAGAAAAGCGTCAAAACGATACGCCCATGGATTGCAGGATTTAGTGCAGAAGGTCCTGCGTTGAGTGACGCTTTCCTGAAGCAGATGATCCAATTCCAAGAAAAATTCTGCGAGAGTTATGGAAGAAGAAGGCAAAAGATAGCTATAGGGTTGTATCCTTCAGAGCACATTGCTTTCCCCATAACTTACACAGCAGTTGCTCCTGAAAGCATAACGTTTATTCCACTCGGGATGCAACGGCAACTTTCTCTGAAGCAGATTCTTGAACAGCACTCCAAAGGAAAAGAGTACGCATGGATTCTCGAAGGCATGAAGACCTATCCCTTATTGAAAGATGCCAAGCAGCAGGTCCTTTCATTTCCACCGATCATCAATGCAGAGAAAATCGGTAAGCTTGAAATCGGGATGAAGCATATCTTCTTTGAAGCGACAGGAACCGATGAAGAAGCGGTCAATCTCGCAGCAGTCATTTTCGCGTATGCATTTGCAGAGAGAGGATATAAGGTGATGGCACTCCAGCTCATCCAAGAAAAAGAAAAACTGAAAACCCCGCGCATCGAGTGGGAGAAGAAGAAAATATCTCCTGCGGAGATCGAAAAGCTTCTGGGTGTGAAACTCAAAGAACAAGAGATAGCATCACTGCTGATAAGATCAGGATACCAATACGCCAAGGGGGTCGTTTCCATTCCTCCTTATCGTACGGATGTGCTCCATGCCGTAGACATCATTGAAGATATTGCCATTGTCTATGACTTCAACAAGATTCCCGAACAGCAGCTTGCTACCGCAACTATAGGATCAGCACAACACATAGTCTCTACGATCGACACTGCCCGTGATCTCATGGTAGGTCTTGGATTTCAGGAAATCTTAAGCCCGTTCTTGTCCAATAAAGGCATCCTCACGAACAACATGCAATCAACCGAAGAGGTTGTTGAGATTGATAATGTTATGTCAGAAACATACAGTGCAGTAAGAAATAGTCTTCTACCCATCTTGCTAGAACTACTCTCGAAAAACAAGCACGTTTCCTATCCGCAGAAGGTCTTTGAGCAAGGCATCGCCACCAAGAGAGATAGGAAAGTTATTGCAGATCATGAGCTGCTCACCGGCTTGACCACCCATGAGAAAGCCAATTATACCGAGATACGGCAGGTACTGGATTTTGTATTGAACATGATGGGCGTTGCCTATCAAATTAAAGAAGCAACGCATCCTTCCTTCTTGCAGGGAAGAGCCGGAAAGATTTTGGTGCAGGGCAAAGAGATCGGCTTCTTGGGGGAGATCCATCCGCAAGTTCTTGAGAATTTTAACATCGAGATGCCCGTAGCGGGGTTTGAGATCGACATCCAAGGATTAGAAGAGTGAATCTCAGGGAAAAATTCACTCAAACGTCTCTTCAGCAGCTATCCGCTCGCTGATCTCTCCTCTCAGATTTTTGCCGTAGAGTTCTCTTGCTTCTTCTTTCGTATAATTTGAGAGCAGCCATGCCAGCTTGAGGTATGCGGTTTCGGGAGTCATGTCGCACAAATGACCAAGCATGCCAAGCGAAAGATTCAACCTGCCTTCAGCATAGACGTTCATGTTCACTCTGCCATAGATCGTCTGTGGTGCCATGACCAGCAGGGTTTTCTTGGAAAGAGTCTTGAGGGCAGCCATGATCTTCTCATGTTCTGCGGTAGCATCATCTGTCTTGACGTTCGGCAGTTGCCCTAGTCCTGTTCCTTCAAGAACTAAGCCACCATACCCTTTAAAGACCTTAAACTGCTCGGCATACATATGCGTATAGGTCTTGAGTAAACCTACCTTGCATTGTGGGTCAAAAAGCCGAAGTCGCAGATTGGCGGAAGAGCGCCGAGGATATTCTTGCTGAAGAAACGTTATTTTTTTTGCTGCATACTCGACATGAGCGATGGCTGTCGTGTTGATCGGACGAAACGCATCTCGTCGGGAAGTATGCATCTTTCTAGCCTTGCAACCGTGGAGAATATCACAAGCGGTATCGTCCATCGCGTGATGCATGCAGATCGCAACACCTGCATAATCGGTAGTGGTAATGAACAACACTGCACTCAGGAGGTTAAGCGCTGCATCACTGCTTCCTCGATCAGAACTGCGTTGTGCACCTACAAAGAGAACTGGAATGGGTGCCTGTTCTAAAACAAAGGAGAGTGCTGCACTGCTGTAATGCAAGGTGTCAGTCCCGTGCGTAATAATGACACCGCTACTTCCTGCCTTGATCTCTTCCTCAACTGCTTGGGCAAGCAGATTATAATGGTCAAACCGCATATTCTCCGACATCATCTTTCTCACTAAACGTGATCGGATTCTTGCATGCTGTGTAAGTTCAGGGAATAGATCAATGAGTTCATCGGGAGAAAATTGTGCGGTGACTCCTCCAGTTGTATAATCAACTTTAGAAGCTATGGTTCCGCCAGTATGCAGAATGGAGATCAGGGGGAGGGAAGAATCCTGCCGATGCTGTGCAGCATGAAGCGATGGCTCCTTTTTTGGCGGCTCATCGCGGACGGTTTCCTTGATCTTCTTCTTCAGCACACCAAGATTATAGCCGCTCTTGAGCTTCAGCACGACAGCGTCTTTGGTTTCGTTCATGATCGTGCCTTCCAGAACTTCGTCTTTGGTGGTGATCTTCGCCATGGATCATGAAAGAGGGAAGGGGTATTTATGGGTTGTGGAAAAAATGGCTCTGACGAAAATGTTAGTTCTGCCATCCTTCTGTGAGCATTCTTAGAAGAATCGGTTTGAGCGAGAAGGGTGTTCCAGAGGAATTCTCGCCAGCAAATGAACCCTAAATCATGCGAACCGATGGCAGAACCTCGCAT
>JACRKL010000074.1 GCA_016219835.1 Candidatus Woesearchaeota archaeon | reverse complement strand
TTCTGCTTCTTGGCAGAAGTAAGTCCATTCATAACGATATTGCTGCTGTTGCAGCTTGTGCAGATGAGTTTTGGTGCCATACGCACACCAAATATTTCAAAGAATAAAAATCTTTCTGTCAGTCATTTACTAACACTACCTCGGTGGTTTCTTAGAAGTTATTCTCCAAGAGCAAGAAAGAACGGATTCGAGCAAACAACCTTAGGTGAAGCTAATCGAAGACTCATGATTAATATCCTCAGATTTCCGCTCCCGCTGATTTGTGAGGGCAGAACTGACTTTTCGGATAAAGCTGATACCAGAAATGTTTATATAATAGATCAGACAATAAGGGCAGTATGAGTGACTCCAATGTCCTCGTTCCTCAAGGAAATGGAAAGAATCCAGTACTGGTAACCATCCCCGAGGAGGTTTCTTCAGCCTACGCGTTCCAACAGCTGAACCCAGATTTCTCGTTGACGGCTACGGATCAGCCCCATAAACTCGGCGGCATGGCTGCTGTTTTTCTTGCGGTTCCTTCATCAAAGGCAACTGCACCGTCGTTGGAGGATCTGGTTGCTCTCAAAGTGTTCTCCCCCCACTTCATGGATGATGAGAAAATCATCGAAGAAGGGAGAATCCGTGCAAGCAAAGAAATGCATCTCCTTGCTGCATTGGATCATCCACGTATCATCAAACCGTTATCCGAGGATGGTGCTGAACATCCAACGACTCCATATGGCGTGATGCCGTTTTTTCGATTCACGTTAAACGACGTTATTTACACACCATTGAGAGAGCACCTTTCGCTCACGACGGAGCATGTCAGAAATATTGCACTCTCCTTGCTTGATGCAGAGCTTTACCTGGAGAGCAAGCATATCATTCATCGTGACATCAAGCCGGCAAACATTCTGTTCAACGGCATCTTTGGTCTTGCTGAAGGTGATCTCTGGCTCGCAGATTTTGGCATCATGAAAAATCTTGGCTCACGACAAGATGATACGGATTCCGGCAGGTTTCCCGTTGATCTTTCCGCAAGCGCGTTTTACGCATCACCGGAATACATTGCACGAAGAGGTGGAGTCTCAAGAAGCGATGACCTCTTTGGCATTGGAGCCACGCTCTATGAGCTTATTGTTGGTGAGCGGCTCAAGCAGAAATCACCGAACTATGAACCCCAAGAAACACAGATGCCATTCTCTAATTTTAAGGCGCATAATCATATCAATTACACCAAAGCAAAGGCAAAGCTCTGGAAACAATTGGATAAGATAACGCCTCCTTTGCTCTATGCCATTATGGGAGCCATCAACCCCGAGCCCTACCGTTATCCTTCCGTCGAACAGTTCTACCATGATGTCAACAACGTACAGTTTACCCTCACACCACCAAAAGTGTTCCATGTGTTCAGAAAACAATCACCCAGAGATACTACCTTCCGATTAGATGAATCTCTGTTCTTGTATAACAACGCCCGTGAACTTCCTGAGCAATTCCTCAGCTACCTTGAACGAGGCATAAGGTATTTGCATGAACAAAAGTATCACGATGCAAAATCCTTAGTCGTTGATGCCATTGCACTACAACCCGAAGAGCCCTATCCCCATGAAGTACTCGGAGATATTTTTGCTGGTCAAGGGAAGGCAGAAGCAGCTTTTCAAAGTTATGCAACATCGGCAGAGAAAATGCTTGCAGCTCGAGAAACGACGAGCGTAAGTTACCGACAACTGCAACCGAAATTGCGAACCATGATGCCGGATTATTTTGCTCATCTGCGCGGATTGATCAGAAATCTAAGCGCTGAAGAACTAGAGCAGGAAGAGCATATGGATGATCATTTGAAAACGCTCGAATCCTTTTTGCGCGGCATGGATCTCCTCACTACAACAACCCATCGCACATATCAGCTGTTTGCTGGATCACGAACTGAAACGTATCAGGATGCACTTGAGAATCTGAACCAACTCTGGAACATTAAAAAGTCAGGATATGTATTTAAAGAAAAGGTGGCGTGAAAAAAGTTCACTTCCAGAACACAACCGTATCCACAATCCAATTCCAGATGCCACCAAAGAAACCAACCTTATCTTGTTCTTGCTTGGGAGGTGGGTTGGTACTCTTATTCTCTTCTAGAATGACAGTCGTGTTTGCTCCAGCCGTCTGATTTTGCTGTTTGGGAGGTGCTGCCTTCTTTTCTCCGATCACCGGGAACTTTTGCACAGCACCGGAAATGTATGCTTCACCGTTGAGCTGCATGTTGATCGCTGTTTCCAAGCCAGCATCATCTTTCGTGTAAGTAGCAGGAACAAAGAGCACATAGCTGTAGATCTGCCGGGATTCAAGCGATGAGAACGTTGCCTTGTCTGCAAAGGGCTCGCCAGCCATTCGTCTCATCCCCGAAGGAATGGTATCTAGGAGATTAATATCCTTCAGTTGATAGGCTACGAGAGATTTTGCTTTGACAGTAACCGTGCTATTCTTGCCGCGCTCGAACGGAGGATCAACGGTCGTAGTAATATCGAGCAGCTTTTCCTGCGGGTCTACCTGAATTTGCTTGGTCTCGGCAAAGTTCAGCGTTTTGCCGTCAGCAGTTTTATAGGATCCTTCAACGCTCACGAATGTTTGCTTGGTCTGTTCTACTACCGGTGCAGAAACACGCTCATTGAAAATCACTTGATGTTGTTTGCTTCCCAGTGCAATACTTTGTCCAGCATCTGTTATGTAATCTCCACGTAAGCTGTAAGCAAGCCCTATAATGTCATCCTGCCCGCCATTCTCCAAGGTAATATTGAGGTGGAAGAGCTGCCCAGCCTTGACAATGGTTTTCTCTGGTGCAATGGTAACGATAACGCCAGATTGGCTGAACGTTACTTTTTCTTCATCGTGGGAGGTAAAACTTTGCCTGCCAAGAGTGAAAGAAGCGTCTGCAACAACCGTAGCACTTCCCCGTTTTGTTGCACGGAATTCTATCCAGAACTCCTCGCTGCTGCCTTTGTCGATCGTTCCGGTGTAGGTAAAAATAAAATTGTTTGCCTGCAAGTTAGGAGAAGCGCCGAGATAGCTGACGTCCTTAGGCAGAGGGATCGTGAGCTGGCTAACCATCAATTTATCAAGAGGGCTGCTGATGTTGATAGAGTAGCGAACGGTTTTATAGGTGTCTGCAATTCTTGGATTGATCCCGGTTTGGATTTGGTAGGGTTTGATGATACTTATTTTTCTTGCTGGCACCGGAACAGGAAGCTCGTTGCCGTTGGAAGAATAGGTCAGCGTTGGCTTCGACTCATAGTCCTGATAAGCACTTGGAGTTATAGAGTAAGTCATGGTGATTTCACTCCCTGCATCTAAGCTGCCAGACCACTTGACTCCATTGCCGTACGACTCTGGTCCCTGCCCGGGAATCACACCATAGGTGGTTGGATAAACATCTATGTACGTGACTTGGGAAGATGCTGCATCTCCGGTGTTTTTAATCGTGACGGTAACAGTTATTTTTTCCGTGGTTTTTACTTCATCCTTGTCAAACGATCGTTCAACGGTGACAGCTGGTCCACGCTCGGCTATCTGGATCTTGACATAAGCGCCATCTTCACGATCATCCTTAGAGAGAAAGCAGTAGCTATAGGTTGCATCGGTTGCACATTGCTCAGCTTCCAGCAAGTAGGGAAAACCATCGACGAGCATGTTCAATCTGTTCTTGCCATCCAGCCACGTTTTGATGAACATCGAACGAACGGTAAAATTGCCGGATGCCTTGTGATAATCATCATGGATAACGACGGCATGGACGATCGGGAGAACGGTGAAGGCAATCAACAACAGAACCATCAAAAGCAAGAAACGGTGTTTTTGTTTCATCATCTTTCCATCATCGTAGTATTATTTAAAGTTATGGAAATGGTGGCTTAGTGGTCAGTTCATCCAAAAAATTTATAACGCCGATCTCATTGATTCTTTTTTGTCGATTTGAGAGAGGATGGGGGTACAGAACATGAACGATCTACCGTTTCAAGAGACTCTACCAGGTACTCAATACACCAAGCTGAAATCATTTTATGGCAAACCTACAGATCAAATACCTCGATTATTGCATGGCACAGATGATACAGGGAATGTTATTGATCTTCCACGACTGCCCATGACGCCAAAGCAACTCATTGCAGGTCGCGTATATGGGCCAGAGCATGACCGTGATCTTCTGATCTCTACTTCAATGGTCACAGCTTGTGGTGTTTTCTATGACCCTCGGTTGACTGGAGAAGTAAAAGTCGCACATTACACCCATCCTCTGGTAATGGAAATGATCAATCATCTTAACCCTCAAAGTAAACTCCTGAACACCATACCAAAAGATCCTTCATGTGGATTCGCTCAAGGGTTAGCTATTACGCAAGAAGTGTATGATGCCATAACGGGAAACGTATTTGTTATCACTCCGAACGATGCAAACGAACTGTGTCGAATTCCCCTGAGCTGCCAAATCGTAAGAGAAGATTTGCTCGAATACCTCGTTGAAGGAGATACTGATGTTTCTAAAGATTATCGTCTTCTTCTGAAGGAGTATATCCTTGATGAACTATCAGGAAGTATGGGTTTTCATTTGATGGATGCAATTCCTGAAATAGCAGGTATGTTCCTCTTATCAATCGCGCGAGTTAATCTGATGGATTCCTCAGATGTCTATGGTCACACTCTAGGGGGTCCATTCTCGAACTACCTTGTAGGAATAGCATCAGATGGCCGGAAGTAAATAACTTTCAGCTTCATAATGTTTATATAGATCAGATGACTCGATTATGGCATGACATTGCCTTACATCTCTCCGCGCTGGTTCATGGGTTATGATATTGCTCTTGAATTCATCTTTGCCGTTGTTGCGTTAGCCATTGCCTTCTTTGGATGGAAGGCTTACCTCATGACGAAGCAATCTTCTGCGCGGCTGCTGTCGCTTGCTTTTTTTTCAATTGCTCTTGGCTATGTAATGCAGTCCGTGTTTAATGTGATGGGCATCATAGCGCTCCAAGAGAACGTCTGCCGACCGCTCCGCAGAGAATACTTTTTTTTGTTTGATGCCCTAGGAAATTATGCCCACGCATTCTTTATGATGCTCGGATTTATTGTGTTGTTCTACATGACACTTCGCATAGAGAAGCCCCAACTGCTCTTTGTCCTTTTTGGAGCTTCGTTTCTTGGTCTGTTTTTCAGTGCAACTCCGTTACTGTTCTTTTTCATCATCGCGTTTATTTTTCTGCTGATGCTTACGATCTATTTTGTCCAACACTATCATCAGAAGCAAAGCAGCAAGGCACTGCTGATCGCACTTGCTTTCTTATTTCTCCTCCTGAGCAATCTGCTATTTTTGTTCTCGATAACTGAATCCATGTTTTATGTTCTTGCTCATCTGCTTGAACTGGTTGCCTATGTGCTGATCCTCTGCAACTTATGGCTGGTGCTGAGGAGATGATGGTGCTGGAACGATGAAGAAAAAAAGGAGTTCTTGGGAGATTATCCGGGACATTTTGCTGGTGATCCAGCGCAGAGGTCCTCATGTAAAGCCAACACATATCCTATCGAAATCAAACCTATCGCATCAGATGCTAACCCTCTATTTAGGAGATCTTCAGCACCGAGGTTTACTGGTCGAAGAACAACAGGATGAAGGAAAAAGGACATACTCGCTGACGGAGAAAGGGTTTCTGTATTTGAGGGATGCTGAGAAGGTTTCTGCATTTATGGAATCATACGGTATTGAGGAGAAGTGAAGCCAACCGAGGGCTTTCGCATACGTTTCCAAGTTAGTCCCATCCGTCAGGGATTAATTTGTAGTGCAACGATGCCGAAGGTAAAAATTCAAAGTCGCGTAGTGGCAAGGGTTCTATCGAGAACTAAGTTCAATAACCTAAAAGAAGAAAGGGCAAGGATTGTTAAAATCTATGTAAAACAAGAGATTACCGAAGCGCGTTTTTTTCTTGATATTGATCTAAAACCAGTCTCCATGTCCGGTAATGTAATGTTGTTGAAGCAGTTCCAACTGAAGGACGCTGCTTAAGCTCTGATGCAAGATTTCGGTATGCTTGACCTACAGGATCTTTAACCCCAAGATTTTGTAAGAGTTCCCTATAACTCTCTAACAACAGACTACATCTTTCAGGCGCAGGTTTTTCTTTGTAGTCACTATGAACTTGATCTAGCGGGCATAATGTAACAGCAGATCCCATAGCAGAATAAATATCATCAGATACCAGAGACTGATCAACTCCCTTCATTCTAAGTAAAATCTCATCCAATGGTGCTTTTGTCATTTCGTATACCTCTAACCTCTGTAAGATAGAGGAACTATTTAAATCTTTTGGATTCATAATTATCTAGAAGTAGTAACGTCTTCTGCCCGATTTGTAAATTTTGCCTTATAGCGATTGAGATAACACGGTTTCAAAAACGTCGAGGTACGCAATAGCAGGAGCTGTTGGTATTACGCTATAATCTCCACCTTGCACTCAAATCCACACCCCTCAGCCTTGTATTTCCAGCTCCCCTCACATTGGATGTGGATCGTCCCTTTGTTGTTCTGGGAACAGCAGAGATCCTGATACTGCTGGGGGACTTGCGTGCAATCTTTGCCGGCGAGGTTGGGAAGAGAAGTGCAGGAGGAAAGAAGGAGGCAAGCGAGAAAAAACATCAGTAACAAGGGTTTCATGATGGCTGAAAGGGGAAAGCCCTATAAAATAGTTTCGGCAGAAAAGTTATTACCCCATGGGAGTGTTTATGACAAGATTTATAAACTCCTCCCGACTTCCTAGTCGTATGCGAAAAAACTACGACTTCCCGGAGAAAGAGATCTATCATGATCTCGAACGGCAATTCCTTGAGAAGCTGGGCAGAACAAAGGTGCAGGGCACTGAGCGAAGAAGGAAGGATCAGAAAGTTGTGCTCATGCCATCTGAGCAGTGCCTTGATCTTGAGTGTGTGGTGAAAGATCACCATTTCTCGCCGGAAAACGTTTATTGTATTGAAGCTGATAAGAGTATATTTTCTCGGATGAAGGATCGCGCAACAGAACTTGGTTTTGCTGATGCACACTTCTACCAAGGTCGGGTCAGTGATTTCTTCAGAGAACAGATGGACGTGGTCTTCGATGCTGTGCTACTCGACTATCAAGGTCCGTTTATCGAGGAGCATCAGCATACCCTCCATGATCTCTTCTACCATCGGCAGCTTTCAACGGGAGGGATCTTGGCGATTAATGTATTAGCAAGGAGAGACGGTCAACTTAAGGAAGACTACGCCATGCCTCTTGCACAATGGGAATCAATCTTTGATTTAGGAGAAGGGCTTGATTTTCAAAATCTTTCGCTACATCAGTTCACGAGAGATACAGAAAAAACACTGCCGTTTCATCAACGCTTGATGGAAAACCATATTCTCGACGAACGTAAATGGAGATCCGGAGCAAAAACGTCTGTAGAAGAAAAGCGTGATCAAGTCGTTGGTCGCGAACTAAAAGAGATTCGCGATCCAGGCATTACCTTAGACATCCTCACCCATGCGTTTTACTCTAATGAAGCTCCTTTGCGTGCATACCTCCAAGAGTTGAAACAGCAGAGGACTACCGTATTAACCCATTTCATCTATCATTATTTAAGATGGATCCCCGAGCCATTATTGATGAAGGTATTCCGAGGAATTTCTCCGTTATTAGCATACCCACTTCGTAGGGTTGAAGACTCGCAGTTACTCTCTTTTGCTAATCAGGTTAACAAAGAAATAGAGAAAGTTTCCGGTGATATGGTCAAAGGTTATTTAGTGGAATCGTCCTACATTCCTGCATATGGACCAATAGATATGCACCGAGGATCTTACCTCAGTTCAGGAGGAAAGAGCACGATGTATTTTGATTTCATCAAGTTTGAGCGTCCAGCGTTTGGAACATTTCACACGGAATCTGAGACCAAAAACTTTCTCGCAGATTATTGCTCGTTTTATTTCACATGGGCAGCAGTATTGAACCAGCCGCCTGAACGCTATCAGATTGATGTCACAAAACGAAATAAATTGGATCCAACTGTTAAAGATAACTATTCAGAGCGAAGGCGTATAAACTTCCGCACCATTCTGAATCCTCAAAGACGGAAAAAGGTTCCTACTTATAAGGGATAATTTTATAAACTACTCTCGTTTCTTCTCCCCATGGCCCCAGTTCCGATTACTGAAAAACATTACGATACAATTGTTGCTCTTCTGAATAGAGACATAGACAGCCAGCAGATTCGAAACATTCCGCCCTTTAATGGTTACTCGTGGCAGCAAATTGCCGGAGTCAAGGCTGGATTAACAAGGGCAAAAAAATCAAGACCAGAAAAAACAGAGCCTAACCCTTCTGCTCACCCAATACATCAAGTAGCACCGCTTGAAGCAAAAGTTGCAGATGGCTCTTCCACATTCAAATGGCAGGGGAAGATGCTGACCTATGAATCTGGATTTCTTGTTGGACATGCTATTCCGAAAGAAGACCAGAGAACGATTTTTGCAGCGTATGATGGAGGCAGGATTGCTCCGCAAATTGCAGAAGATATGCCTGCCTATAATCGCCACGACATTGCATGGTTACTTGCAGGAAGAAAAAGAGCTATCAATTTGTTTGGTGCCCAAGCATCTTCACCATCTCCTCAAGAATCTCTTGAAGCAAGAGTTGCAGATGAACCAAACAGAATACGAATCACGGGCACCTTCCGAAAGCAAACACTGACGTGGAATGGAGCTGTACTTCAAGGTTATCCGGGCATCGATGAAGCAACGCAGCGTGCTTTTTTCAATCTGTATGACCAAGGCGATGATTCCAACAGCATTGTCCTCAAGCTTGACCTTCCTGGAACTTGGCAGAAGTACGCTTTCCTCGCTTCAGCGCGAACGGAAATATATCACCAGAATGATATTGCACCTCCCCGACAGCCGGGCAAGAAATATGCATGGGAGCATGTGTATAAGAACGACCTTTGATTGTACGGTGATACATAATCCAAACTAACGATCTGCCATCGTCTTCCCTGTTGCTTTGCAGTCTCAAGAAAGGAAACATCATCCGTTCGGTAGATCTGCATACCAACATTGTGATTCCGCTCGGCAAGAGCAGCATAAGCGGCAGGATCTCGCTCTAAACCCGTCACATTCTTTGCAGGAATGCCTAACGGTTTGTAGACTTCTTCCCACTCCAGCATTTCAGGACCAGGTAAGTGAAGAACATGGATATCCTTTGGTTTCAGGAAAGACAAATTCTTGCCAATAAACTCGCGCAAATAGGCTCGGGTCTTCTCTTTCATCGTGTCGTCGGCATAACTTTCTTTCATCAGAACTACTAATGAGTAACTATTTATAAAGCTTGCCTCCGCTCGCCGACTCAACCTTGCCTTAAAACATTTCCACAACATTTTAAAACCTCAACAGTTGTGGAAGAGGTATGGAAGAAGACACCAAAAAAGTACAAGCGAGAATAGTATTGGAGATGATGGGATCTCCCCAAGACTACGTCGAGCAGACGTTTAAGAAAGTGATCGAAGCAGTGAAAGCAGAGCAGAAGTATACCGTGCTGCATGAAAATAATTTTCCTGCCGAGCAGAAGGAGCAGTTCTGGAGTATATTCTCTGAGATGGAAATGGAGTTCAAAGATCTCGCGGTACTGATGGGGTTTTGCTTTGACTACATGCCGTCGTCGGTCGAGATTATAGAGCCACAAACCCTGCCGATGAAAGCCGGAGATGTTTCTGGACTGTTAAACGATTTGCAAGCACACCTCCATAAGTTGGAGATGCTGATGAAGAACCTCAGTGCGCAAAACAAAGTGCTGAATACCAATTTGTTGAACCTGCTCAGAAATACGATTGTCATCTCACTCAAAGAGAAGCCAAAGAATTTGCGGGAATTATCTCTTGATTTAGGCGTGAAACCAGAGCAGTTCAAAGAGTACATTGATGAGTATATGAACAAAGGTCTTATCAAAGAAGTGGACGGCAAGTATCAGGTTGCCATCTAAGGCATGGAAGCGCATGGAAAAAAGCGACGCTAAAACCGAATTGAAGCACAATGTTGAAGCAGTGCTGTTTGCCAGCGGCAAGAAAATTAGCGCAGAAGACATTGCAAAACTCTGTAGTGCTCCTGAACCGAGTGTGAAACAAACACTTGCTGTCCTAGAGAAGGAATACAAGGATAGAAATGGACCGATTGCATTGCTCAATGAAGGAAAGCACTGGCATCTTACCGTGTGGGAGAAATATCTGAATGTTGTGCATGGCATTAATCCTCACACGGAATTGAGCAGGCCGATGATCGAGACGCTGGCGATTATTGCATGGAAACATCCACTGAAGCAATCTGACCTCATCCGTATCCGGGGCAGTGGAGCATATGAACATGTCCATGAACTGATGGAGATGGGTTTTCTCTCTAAGAAGAAAGTGGGAAACTCGTCGGTTCTCAAAGTTACGCAGAAATTCTATGATTATTTTGACTTAAGAGGCAAGGAGCAGATCCAAGAAATGTTTAAGAAGTTTACAGAACCAAGCCAACAGAAATCGATTGATGATTTTGAAACCAAGTTAGGAAAGCTGACCGTGTATGATCACGACCATATTTCTGCAATTCCAAAACCCATCCCGCCAAGCCCGATCAAAGTGTATATTGCAGGCGCAGAGCAAAAAGATGACCCCGTGAAAACAATTTATCGGAAGAAAACAGGTCACCAACACACTGCCCACCATGCAGCAGAAGAAACCCAAAAGGTAGCACGTGACGATCTACCATCTCCAACGACGGAAAAAGAAACCGTTGCACCTGATGCAAACAGTGATCCTGAAGAAGAGCATGACCATCACGAAGAACCAAGAGCCGACGTCGAAGAGGATGAGCAACCTCTTCCGGAGCACGTTGAGAAGGATGCTGAAGAGGAACATGACATTCCCGTATTACAGCCAGAGATTATCCCACCACGATCTGGAGTGATGGATAAAACGGCAACACCTGTGCCACCATTGAAGCTGGACACGAACCCACAGGAGAAAGTAAACTTGGGCAAACAAGGCAAGAAGGAAAAAGGAGTCGTTGAAGTGGAAGAAGATGCAGAAGTGCTGAATGAAGTGCAATCCCAGAAAAAGCTGTTCAAGAAAAAAGGCATTGACAACCTGCTGGATCTCTAATAAAAACCATGCCACTCTCAAAAACATTTGGTAGTGTTAGTAAATGACTGACAGAAAGATTTTTATTCTTTGAAATATTTGGTGTGCGTATGGCACCAAAACTCATCTGCACAAGCTGCAACAGCAGCAATATCGTTATGAATGGACTTACTTCTGCCAAGAAGCA
>JACRKL010000073.1 GCA_016219835.1 Candidatus Woesearchaeota archaeon | reverse complement strand
AATCAGACAAAGAGTTGGAAGAGTAGTGAGAAAGACATGCTCATTCTCGAAATCTTTAGAAAACCACGACAAGGTTATCGGGTTGTTTCTTCAAGAAAGAAACATGGAGCGTTTATCAGTCAAATGATAACACTTCCAGAGAATGAATGACAGAATAATCTACTATTTGCGGTTTCATGAGGGAGGCTAATGGGGCAGAGTATTTAATTATTTCGATTTCATGATACTCATCTTTTTAAACCAACTTCTATTCTCCTTCTTCATGGGAAATCTTGATAATTTGGTAGTCACTTCAATTTCGGATCTCAAAGAATGTACTGGCTCGTTAGCTAACATGAGGAGATTAGATCCTCCTCAAAAGTACAGGGATGTGACGTTCGGTCTCAAGAGCCGATGCTACGTGTCTTATGAGGATGACTTTCTGCCGGTTTTTTCTGAATCTCTTCAGAGTAATGGTATAACCTCTACTGAACCAAGAGGAAATATGGCATCTGGCGGTTCTTTTGATGGACGTGAATTCCCATTTACTTATCTTGGCGTAGAAGCTTTTTTTCTTAGTTACCCCGTCTTCGAGATGGGGCAAGACTCCAGGTCTTGTTTAGGCATTACCTTTATACAGCAGCATCCCGAACATGAGTCTATTGAAAAACGGTCTTAGCTTATTTTGACAGATTTAAGATAACTCCATAACCACTGAGTGTTGTACGTTATGAGCTATTAGGATTCCACCATCTTCGAGCTCTTGTACTTCTCGGGATGAAATGCAGCAAGGCGGATGATCTTTGCTTTCATGTTTCTCTTGTTGAGTTCGTCGCTGAGGTGATCTGCAAATCCGCGTTGATCATAGCCAAGGCAGATGATGTCTGGTTTGATCTCTTCAACGATCTTGTATTTGTCGTCAGGATGGCCGAGGATTGCTTTGTTGACAAAAGGAAGGGATGCAACTGCTTTTCTTCGTTGCTCTTCCTGCTGTCGTGGCTTTTTCGCTTTGACTTCTGCGACTGTTTTATCTCGGGCAATAACAACGATCAGTTTATCACCCAGCTTTTTTGCTTCGCTGAGATAATACTTATGTCCTTCATGGAGGAGATCAAATGTTCCGAAGCAGAGGACGGTGGTCATGGTGCTCTTGTTGGTTTCGGTACCTGTCTTTATCGTCTTTACTACCCTTACCCCACCATACCCTATGAGCAAGCATCCAACGATGATATTTAAGACTTGCATGAGCAAGAGAGGCACGCTTCCTTTGATCAAGGAGAAGAGAAGAACTGAAGAACCCATGAACAGGAATGTTGCTAAGCCTGTTGCCAATCCGAACACCAACAGGTCTCTTTTTTTAGAGTTGTATTCAACAGCTTTTGCTGTGAATAAACTCGTAAAGAAAACGATGGTCATGGGATTAGCAATCGTGAGCAGAAAAACTGAAGAGAAACTTAACATGAGATTCGGTGAATTCATAACGGCGGTATTTGTAATGTTAGGGTTTACTATTCCTTTAATTAGAATTGCTATCCCGAATATCATGAGAACGATAGAACTGATGATACTCAACCTTTTCTTCATAGCTTTCTTCTCGAGAAATTTCCCAACCCCTAAAATTGCAAGGGTGATATACAGATAGTCTACGATGGTAACTGCTAAAACACCAACAAAGCCATCGAGGATTGTTTTTTGTAATGTTAGATTTATGATATAAAAAAAAACTGGACCAATGGCAAGCTGGAGAATCAGTCCAGTTATTAATCCGTTCTTAAACGCTTTCATGCTGTTTTACTCACGCCACCACAATCGCAACCTTGCCCGGCATGGATTGCTTGGCTTTTGGCTCTGTGCTTTTATCTGCTGCGATAATTTCGACCGTGCAAGAGAATTCCCGTTCAATGAAGGTTTTGGCGTCCTGCATAGCAGCCAACTCTTTTCTCTGACTCGATGCATGTGGAGCTGCTCCATTCTTGATAACGCGAGGGAGTATTTTGGTGATGTCTTGTGCGTGCTGCTTGAGCTCCGCGTTCTTCAACAGCTCGGTGAGTATCTTCTTGAAATCTCGCTCGCCTTGATCTAGTAAGGCTTGCATCGTTTCTGCTGCTGTGTGTTTCCATGCTTCTGCAACAAAGAGTGTGATCTTCTTCGGCTTTTCTATCTTTGCAAGCTTGAGCACTTGATTGATGTCGGTGAGCGTTGCCTCAATCAACTCTTCTGCTTGCTCTGTGCCTTCATCGAAAAATCCTGCTTCTGGCCATGGCTCTAAAGAAACAAAGTTCTTCTTGCCGATGGCATGCCATGCTTCTTCGCTGACATGTGGTGTGAATGGTGTCAGCAGCTTTAGCTGCACCTCGATGAAGCGGTTGATCGTTTCTTTATGGAAATCTCCTTTGGTTCTTCTTGTGTACCAGGCAAGCGATCGTTGCATGTCGAGGAAAGCGGATTTGACTGCACTCTTGAGCAGCATGACGTCGAGATTTTTAGTTGCTTCGCTGATCGAACGATTTATTTTTACCTGCAGCCAGCGATCAATGCCCTTCTCCTGAGCTCTTCCTTTGTTATAATGAGTTTGTGCACATTCGATGACATCGGAGAGCTTCTTCTTTGCGGCTTCTACAAAGGCCATGTCAAAATTAGCGTCGTCAATGCCTTCACCGGCGTTGGCTGCAGTCAGCCGGATAACATCGGGACCATACTTCTCCCCGAGCTCTCTGACAGTGAAAAAATTCCCTTTGGACTTGGACATTTTTTCGTTGTTGACCATCACTCGACCATTCACGAGATATGATTTCGGCCATTGCGGCTTTGGAAAAATGGCGGTGTGATTGAACAAGGTGAAGGAGAGATGATTCTGTACTAAGTCTTTGGCGGAATTTCTAAAGTCAAAGGGGTACCAGTAATTAAACTCTTCGTGCATGCGTTCCAGCATATGCTTCGGAATGCCACTGCTCTTCTCGATGGCTGCTGCTGTTCCTTTGCCGAGGAAGATGAAGTCAAAGAATGCATCATCCAGCGTTTTGATGGCATATCCATACGCTTTTGATTGCTCAAGATAGGGAGCAATCGTGCAGTACGCCATCTGGAGTGTTGAATCGCTTAAGCTTTCAATGACCCAATGCTTGTCCCAGGGAAGTTGGGTGCCTAATCCATATTCTCGGGTGCATGCCCAGTGGTCTAGCCAGTCTAGTACATAATCAAACTGCTTCCTCACTTTTTCAGGATAGAGTTTCATTTGATCTAAGCACGCATGAGCTTCGTTTTTCCATGTAGGATCATTGTATTCTAGGAACCATTGATTCTCTACAACCTTGACGATGCAGGGCGTTAAGCAGCGACAGACAACTTTGCCTGTTGGTTCGTAATAGGGAAGGGCAAATTTCTTCTCGATCAATTCTTTCTTGATGAGCTCTTTGCCTTCATGAACCGGTTTTCCTTCGAGATTCTTGCTGAAGGCATGCTTGTATTTGGCGTTAAAGGTAGCAGTGTAATGGCTGATTCTGTACAACTCTTTTTTAATTTCATCCAGAAGCTGGCGCTGCTGCTGCGACGTTACTTTATTTTTCTTGAGCATGGCTTCTGCTGCAACGTCGCCGTATTCCGGTGTATTAAGCACAGGAATGGGCTTGATGCTTCTAACTTCATCAACGTTGAGATGGAATTTTCTAAGGGTTGCTTCATCCTTCTGGAGGTCCCACAATGCAATAAGATCATCTGCTGAGTCTGAAGGAACGCTATGGACTAAACCAGTTCCCACGTTAGGGTCGACAAAGGTTGCCGGTAAAATAAGGACATGGCTGCCGTCGAACTCTTTCGTTCTTTTGCCGATGAGCTCTTTTCCTTTGATGTGCTTGGTGACTTTTACGCTGTGACCTTGATCCTGCAAAGCGAGGGCAGCTTTTTCTCCGATAATCCACTGTTCACCATCAACCACTGCTTCGCAATATTGTATGTCCGGATGGACAAAGAGATTGGTGATGCCTAAGACAGTATCTTGACGCAGCGTTGCGCTGACAACAAAACGACCGTCGTCCAGTTGGTGCTTGAACAAGAGAAACTCTTGTGGTGTCTCTCCTTCGCCTTCTGCGCGATCGTGATCTCCTACCGGAACATTATCTTTCGGACACCAGATGACCGGATGCTTTCCTTTTTTGACGTGATCTTTGGCTTTTAATTTGTTGAACTGCCAGCGAATGAACGCATCATACGTGGGATTGAGATAGGTTGTTCTGAATGTGTAACGTTCGTCGATCAAGAAGCCCATGCGCTTCAAGTCTTTCAGCGTTTCTTTTGGGAAATAGTCAACCCAATGCTGCGGGTCTGCAAATTTAGGAATGTCTTTTTCTGCAATGCCCATCTGTTTTAAGATGCCGGTCTGCTTGGGTTCTTTCTCTTTGATTCTATTGGCGGCAGCGATGATCGGTGTGCCGGTGCAATGGAATCCAAACTTAAAGAGGACATTGTAGCCTTGCATCTTCTTGTATCGAGCAATGACTTCGGGATAGATGTAAGTGAAGAGATGTCCAAGATGAATATAGCCGTTCATATACGGATATGGAGTCGTTAAAAAATATTTCTTCTGCTTCCTGTCTTTTACTTCTACTTGGAAGGCTTTTTTATTCTCCCATTCCTTCTGCCATCTATCTGCAACGGTTTTGAGATCAAGCATCTGGCAGGGTAGAGAGGAGAAGTTTATATGGTTTGCGGAGAGGGCTGTGGCGTGCTTAATCTTCTTTTGGCTCATAACAGAGTGGCATCCAGTCGAATTTATGCTCTTTGGTGAAATTAATGAAATCGTACTTTTTTATGGGAAATTGTCTCTTAACGGACTACCTTATCGAGAGAGCAACTGATCCGTGGATTCGAAAGCATGGACAGTACCGATCCAAAGTTCTTGCTGCGCTAGAGGAGCTTGACCCTATGGTGCATGACTTTATCGTGAAAAATGAAACGTGTTTTGTCAAAAAGTAGTTATCCTGGAGACCATAGGTTCATCATTACCTTTAAATATAAGGGTACCCTTAATGTGGTTATGGTCATAAAATCGCTGACGATCACTGAGGATGCCTATGATGCGCTGAAGATGCTCAAGCACCATGATGAGAGCTTTAGCGAGATTATACTCCGCCTCTCACAGGAGAAAATAGGCTTAACTTCTCGGTACTTTGGTGCATTGAAAGGGCACACTGCCGCATTGAGGGAGAACATACAACGAAGACGCAAAGAGCTTGATCGTGAGGTGGAGCAACGACAGGCAATAATTAAGAGGAGGCTTGCATGATCGTCCTCGATACCTCTGCTGTCATCGAGCTTCTTGACGGGACAAAGCAGGGATCACTGATCAAAGAACAGCTTCTCCATCAGGCAGCCGCAATTACAACCATAACCATCCACGAACTCTTTATCGGTACCAGTGAAAAGCATAAACCTGTCATCGAACAATGTATAAGTACGATGCAAGTTCTCCCTTTTGATGAGGATGCTGCTTATGCTAGCGTTCAGTTGGAAAATAATTTGTTGAAGCGTGGGAAGCCGTTGAGTAAAATGGATTCTTTTATTGCTGCAATCTGCTTAAGCCGTAATCTCCCCCTCATCACTGCAGATCGTGGCTTTAGACATGTTCATGAACTTGATGTGCATATTTTTTAATACCTCTTCCTCACCCATTCGATCTCTTCATCATTGAGATCAAGATACGCAAACAGTTCTTCAGCTCGATATTTATTTTTCGCAAAGATGATGCCTAAATAAGGCAGGATGTCTTTGATCGCTCGCTTAGATGAGGTAT
Source organism: Candidatus Woesearchaeota archaeon (assembly GCA_016219835.1). Taxonomy (GTDB): domain Archaea; phylum Nanobdellota; class Nanobdellia; order Woesearchaeales; family JACRKL01; genus JACRKL01. The sequence goes on along the minus strand of JACRKL010000073.1, from coordinate 15,915 downwards.
GGCAGATCTCGCCGATCTTGGCTGCAATGTCTTTTCGTTTGGCAAACGTCATGTTGGCTTTCCAGATCTGCAACAATCGAGTAGTTCGTTGATATTCTACTTGATGCGGATGCTTTGCATCTTTGCTTAACGCAATGCCCATCGAGATGTATGCCTTGATGTAGACGAGAAAACGCCAGTGCTGCCATCGTCTTATTCTTCGCTGCATGATATCTGCTTTAGAGAGCATGTCGTAGGCTTTTGCTCGTTCTTGAGGCAGTTGATACTCTTGCGGAAGATTTTCATCGATCCAGAGCATGACTTCGTTGTACTCTTCATCCACATTATCGAGGGCAGCAAGTGCAATTTCAGGAGACATCGTTTTGAAGATTCTGAACAACGCTTCTTTGAGTTCTTCTTCTTTGTCTCTGTCGCCGAGCATCTGGATATCTTCGTGTTTGAGTTGCTTTGATCCGATCGTCAGGATTTGAAAATCGGTGATTGCTGCTCGCATGTCTCCTCCGGTTCTTCTGGCGAGATGCTTGAGATCGTCAGTGGTAGCAGTTATACCTTCGTGCTTGCTGATGTGCTCCAGTTGTTCAGCAATGACGGTATGGGGCAGTGGCTCAAAGCTGAGCAATTCTGCCTTTGCTTTTAATGCTTTTAGTTTGTCTTCTTCAGGATCATTCGCCGTTAATACGATCGGAAACGGAGAAATCTCCATGAGCTTGGCAATCTCTCCTGCACCGCCGCGATCTTGTGTTCCTGAGAGGCCATCTACTTCATCGATGATGATCAACTTCTCTTTGCCAAAGAGGCTGCGTTGTTTGATCGCGTTGCCTTGCACGGCTTGGATCTGCTCTGGTGTTCTGAAATCAGAGGCATTGAGCTCAATGGTTTCAAAATCAAACTCTTGCGCTGCTGCGTGCAGCGCTGCGGTTTTCCCGGTCCCTGTTGGACCATAGAGCAGGAGAGCTTTCTTTTTCTGTTTCTTGTAGTTGAGAACAAACTCTCTGATACGTTGGACTGCTTTATCCTGACCTTTGATGTCGCTGAGCTTTTGCGGAGCGTATTTTTTTGTCCAGGGCTGTGATGAGGAGGGCATGAATGTTTAGAGTGGTTGAGGGTTTAAATGGTTGATCCATATTCCCAGAGCTTCCTCTGCTTCTTGATTGCCTTCAGGAGATTGCTGCTCGTCAAAATGCCAGCGATGGAAAACCCAAACTTCTTTTTGATGAGTTGCTCGGCATAGATCAGCATGAGTTCCTTGGACGCAAACGTGATGGGCGGAGCAAGCATTGCTTTTCGTGTTGCTTCTCTTACCACCCAGACGCCGAGAGGGACTGCATAATCGTCGGTGATCACTCTGATGACGAGCACCGCTGCTTTTCGTTTTCTTTCCCGAAGATGTTCCAGCACACCCAAACGACACGCATAATAACCCCCTTCGGTGTTCTGGGCATACGTCTTTCTTCCAAAACAATTCTCGTCGTCGGTGCTGTATTTGAGCTCTTGCCCCGAATACGGTTGGTGCATCTCAAATAACTCGTATGACCATGCATCCGGAAAAAAGATGATGAGATAATTGTTCCCCAGATAGCCGCCGAACCTTGCTTCAAAGTCAGTTGATGAAAAGTCTTCAAGTTGGGTGATGATCTGCTTCCCTAACGTATCGTCAACAGCAGTAATCGCCCAGCGTGTTGGCACTAATCTGCGTTGTGTCTTGACGCCCATCGTGCCCACGCTGAACATGCGCATGAGATAATTTTCATCAAACCCTTTTTTGGATAAATACTGTAAAGCATCTCCTGCTTTGAGATCACTTTCTCCAAACACTTTCTCGACGGCTTGAGGAATGCTGGGGTTCTCGGTGACTCTTATTTTTTTGACGTTCGCTTGCGGACCTGTTGGAGCTGACCATTGATCAAGATGTAACCGAAAGGTTGGAACTTTCTCCAAGCCAATTTCTACATCTACCGGTTTAGAAGCCAATCCGACTTCCTGTGCCATGCTGAGAAAAGATGAATGCGCTTTGATGTCGCTGATAAATTTGGAGTTGATGAGTGAAGATCTCAATTCCACAATTTTTGGGACGTGAAACTGCTGTTGCGACCAATGCTGGGGAGCGTCATGCAGCCATGCGTCATTTCTTTGTTCCGGTGGAGACAAGATGCCAACATTAACCTTCGGGTAGCCGTAATGCCCGACAAAGGGAGCTGGAGCAGAGCCGAAGAAATTATCTTTTAACAGCGGTTTAACTTTATGGAAGCTGACATACTTTGGTCTGAGAGGACAGTTGGGATGGGTACAGGTAGAGGGCTCTCCTCGTATGCAGACGCGACAGGGTAACGCCATGGATCAGAAAAAGTGAAGAGCGGTAAAAAAGGTTGTGGTGAGTTAGTGTAAACTTTTGCTGGTGATATCATTTTAGAAATCAACTACCTTAACATTCCCTTCAACGTCTCATTAATGATCTTGGGATCTCCCTTGCCTTTGGTCTTCTTCATGACACTTCCTACCAATGCTTGGAACGCTTTCGGTTCTCCTTGCTTGTAGTCTTCGACTGCCTTTGGATTTTCTGTGATGGCTTCTTTACATAAATTGGTGAGTTCAGAGAGATCGTTGACTTTGCCGAGTTGGTGCTGTTTGACATATTGCTGGGGATCAATGCCCTCGATGATAATTTTCTTCATCAGTTCCTGTCCGATGGCATCGGTGATGGCTTTTTTATCAAGGAGCGTGAAGAGGTTGAGGAGATTTCTTTCATTGATTTCTTCGATTGTTTTCTCGCTGCTGTTTAACGCTCTAAGCAGTTCTCGCCGCATCCATCGTGCTGTAAGGATAGGGTTAACTTCTTTGGCCATGCGCTCATACAGCTCTGCTAACTTTTTCTCGGAAGCAAGAATCGATGCATCCGTTGGATCAATCTTCCATTGTTTGACAAAGCGAGCAGCTTTTTCTCTACCGAGCTCAGGGATCGTTGCTTGTATTTCGGCGATCCATGCCAGAGGTAGTGTATACGGCGGGAGATCGGGCTCCAAAATGTAGCCATAATCTTCTTCATCTTCTTTGCTTCGCATAGCATACGTTAGACCTTTTTCTGCATTCCAGCCTCGCGTCTCCTGGACGACTCCGGCAGCATCTGATTGCTGACGTTTGATTTCATGGACCAATGCCCGCTCGACTTCTTTGAAACCTGTGACATTTTTGATCTCAACTCGCCGGAAATTTGTCTTTTTGATCGAGACATTGGTATCTGCTTTGATCGTGTCTTCCGGATGGAAGATGTCGAGGTATTCCATGATCTCCAAAAGTTTTTTCAGAAATTCTCTGGCTTCTTCTGGTGACGAAAGACAGGGTTCTGTTACAATCTCGCATAACGGAATGCCGCTTCTGTTATAATCAACCAGCGAGCAAGCAGGCTCACGAACGATGGCTGCAGGATCTTCTTCCACATGCAGGCGCTTGAGCGTGATTGCTTTTCCGCTTTCGAGAAGAATTTTTCCTCCGGTTGCGAGGGGGATTTCATACTGCGTAATCTGGAAATTTTTTGCAAGATCAGGATAGAAATATGTTTTCCTGGAGAAGACCAGTTCAGATGCAAGCTTCCCCTGCAATGCACATGCAAGTTTGATGGCAGCAGCAATGGCTTGCTTATTAGTTACTGGTTTAGTTCCCGGATGCCCTAAACAAATCGGGCAGGTTGCACTGTTTGGTATGTCTTTAGATGGATGCGTTGGGCAGCTGCAGAATAATTTGGATTGGGTGTTCAACTGCACGTGCACTTCAAGACCGATCATGACCTCTGTTGCAGGAAGGGTAGTTGAGTTCATAGCACACCACCTAATTGAATCAACCGTTTCTCCATCCATGGTGGAGCAATAGCCATCATGCCGACGGGCATTTTTCTTAGGGTTCCTGATGGGATGCTCAGATGGGGAAGACCTGCAAGATTTGGTCCAACGGTCAAGACATCCATTTGATAGTGTTGTAACGGCGTAAGCTTGCTGATCTCGCTGAACTTAGGAGCAACGATCGGCATCGTTGGCGTGATGATCACATCAACGTCCTTGAACGCCTTTGCATATTCTTCTTGTAGCATTTTTCTCACGCTGAGGGCTTTGAGATAATAGGCGTCTCTATATCCAGCCATGCGGGCAAATGTTCCTAATAAGATGCGGCGCTTTGCTTCCTGACCAAAGTTGCTTCTTACTTTCGTGAAATAGGTATTGTAATCCCCTTCTATTTTTTCCTGCATGCCATAGCGCATGCCGCAGAGCTTGGCAAGATTAGTGGAAGCTTCGCTCATGGCAATGATGTAATAGGCAGGAATGCCATACGCTGCATTTTTTGGAAGGGAGATTTCTTGGTAGGTTGATCCTGCAGCTTCTAACTTCTTGATCGACTTCCAGACGTGGCTTTCTACCTCACTGTTGTCCGGAAACGCTTCTTTTACGATGCCGAGTTTGAGTTTTTTTACTCCCTTGCTGATGGAAGTCGTGTAATAATCAACCAATGTTGTTGAAGATGTTGCATCTTTGTTGTCATGACCGGCGATGATTTCCATTAGGAGTGCTGCATCCTCGATGCTCGTTGCCATGGGGCCGATCTTATCCAGCGAGCTTGCGTAATCGATCAGTCCATAACGGGAAACTCTGCCATAGGTCGGGCACAATCCGTAGACGCCGCAGAATGCTGCAGGATTCACAATACTGCCGCCGGTGCTTTCGGCTAGTGCAGGTATATTTGCTTTTTTGGTTAAGCCAGCTGCTCCACCGCTGCTGCCGCCGCAGCTTCGTTCGCTGTCGACTGGATTTTTTGGAATTTGATAATCCTTGCCGACATTGACCGAGAAACCGCCGAAGCCAAACTCATCCTGGCTGGTCTTTCCGATGATGATCGCATCTTGGTTTCTGCATCTTTCGACAGCCGTTGCATCAAACAGGGGATGATACCCTTTTAGCATCTTGCTGCCTGCGGTGCTTTCTACACCTTTGACGCAGAGGCAGTCTTTGACAGAGATCGGGATGCCGGCTAGTTTTCCGAGCTGTTGCTTGCTTTTGACTTTCTTATCAACGGCACGTGCAGCGGCTATTGCTTGCTCTTTGCAGATCGCGTTGAGGTAATGATCTTCCATGTTGCTCTTCTGCAACTCTTCGAGAAGTTTTGCTACTTTCTCTTCAGCGCTTGCTCCCTGTCTGAGGTCTTGGATCCATTCCGTTATCATTGATCTCATACCCTCGGACCTTTGATGTAGCCTTTTGTTGCGGCTGTTCCTTGCAATGCTTCTTCTTGGGCGAGCGATGCTGCCGCCTTGTCTTCCCGGAGCTCTGTTGCTTGCATGGGTTGCCATGCTGCTGTGGTCTTGACTTGATCTAACACCGAGAATGTTGCTAGAATTTCCTTCATTTGTGGAAGGAAGAGTTTTATCTCTTCTTCTGTTAAAGAAAGACGGGCGTTAGCTGCGACTTTGCGAAGGAGAGGAGCATCAACAACTCTTTGTTGTTTCGTCGTTGTTGGCATCGTTGCACCGTAAGACACTATTCATAGGTATCGTTATCACTACTTTACTACATTTATTTTGAGCTGCATCTCTTTCATGAAAGCATCAGTCCAAGGTTGTGGAGATCCGTCCATAGGATTTTCCATGTTCTTGTTTTTTGGGAATGCAATGACTTCGCGAATATCGTTGATGCCGCACATTAATGCGACTAAGCGATCAAAGCCAATGGCCATGCCACCGTGCGGAGGAGCTCCATACTTGAACGCCGTGAGGAGGAAGTCAAACGTTTTCTCTGCCTCTTCGTATTCCAAGCCGATGACTTTCAGTACTCGTTCTTGGATATCTCGACGGTGAATTCTGATGCTGCCGCCGCCGAGCTCTACGCCATTTAAGACTAAATCATAGAGCTTGCCTTTGACGTTCGCTGGGTTTTTCTCCAGTTCGTCTGGATTCTGCGGCATGGTAAACAGGTGATGCTTTGCCTGCCATTTGCTTTCATCTTCGTTCCATTCGAACATGGGGAAATCGACGATCCAGCAGAATGCTAGTTTTTCTTTGTCCATCAAACCAAGCTTGTCACCGAGATGCAAACGAACTTGACCTAAAGCAGTGACTGCTTTTTCAAACTGCTCTGCTGCAAACAAGAGAAGGTCGCCTTCTTTTGCATCGAGGTGTTTGATCAATTGCTCTTGCACCGGAGCTGGGAAATATTTGACAATCGAGCTTTCTAACCCTTGTTTGGTAACTTTCATCCATGCCAACCCTTGCAAATGGTAGGTCTTGGCGAGCTCAATGAGCTGTTCGATGTCTGTCCTTGAGAATGAAGCGCAATTTTTTGCGTTGAGGCAGTAGACGACTCCCCCTTTGTCAATGACTGACGTGAAGATGCTAAACTGAGCATGCTTGACGACACTGCTCACGTCTTTTAAGGGAAGATCAAAACGCAGATCTGGCTTGTCTGATCCATAGGTGCTCATGGCTTCATGGTAACTCATGCGCTGGAATTTTTTTGGAACGGTTTTTCCAACGACACTAAAGACTTCCTTCATCATATGCTCGCCGATGACAAAGATGTCTTCTTGATCCACGAAGCTCATTTCCAAATCTATCTGTGTGAACTCAGGTTGCCTATCTTGGCGTAAGTCTTCATCTCTCATGCACCTTGCAAGCTGGAAGTAGCGGTCACAGCCAGCGACCATTAAGAGTTGCTTATAGAGTTGCGGGCTTTCTGGCAGGGAATAAAATCTTCCGGGGTGAATTCTGCTCGGTGCCTTGAAGACTCTTGCTCCGCCGGGTGTTGTTTTGACGAGGATGGGAGTTTCGATTTCCATGAACTTTTGCTTCGACAAATAGCTACGAACAGCCTGCGCTGCCTGATGCCGTATCAGAAGACGCTGCTGCATGGTGTTTCTTCTTAGGTCGAGATATCGGTATTTGAGTCTGAGGTCTTCGTTGGTTGGCTTTTCATCAATCTCGAATGGTGGAATTTCAGAAGTGTTAAGGAGGGTGAGGGCATCGACAATGATCTCAATCTCGCCAGTGTGCATCTTTGGATTTGCCATGCCCGGCAGGCGTTCCCTGACTTTACCGGTGACTGTGATGACATATTCCCGTCCCAAATGCTCGGCATCCTGATGCGCTTGCTTGTTGTGTTTTGGATCAAACACGACTTGCGTTAAGCCATAGCGATCTCTCAAGTCAATGAAGATGATGCCGCCGTGATCCCTTCTTACTTGTACCCAGCCAGAAAGCTGGACTTCTTTCTTGAGATCTTTCTTGGTAAGCTCTCCGCAGGTATGAGTTCTGAGCATGGAGAGGATCAATCGAGGGGGATATATAAAGATTGCTTTGCTGTTAGATTCTTCTATCCCTTAAGTTCAAGTAATGGTTGCTAAGAAATTAGTTCTTCTCTTTATGAACATTTCTCAGAAAGGATCAACGTTTTTTTGAAATCTTCAAAGCTAATAACCGAATTTGGATACGTGTTCTCAATCACCTCACGTAGTTTCTTTTCATTAGTTACAAGAGTCACATCATTTCTTACTGCTGCTTCAGCGATCAAGGCATCATCCAAGTTATTATCATCATTTTTCGCAAGTTTGTCCAATTCTGTCTTGAATCTCTCAAATAGACCGGTGGTTCCTAGTTTCATTGGAAGTTTACCGGCTTCTGAGTGACCTAGTATGCCAGTTTCTAGTGCAATTTCCCTTTTTTCGATGAGCTTAAACACCGTTAATAACCTTTCTTTTTTCTCTAAGGTTAACCACCCTCTAACTTCTTGTTCTTCTAATTCTCTTCTTTGAATCGGCGTTATAAAATATTCATTTTCGTTCCCTTTCAACAAACCAATCTCCCTAAATTTTAGGTTATAGAAGCAGTTAGTGTCAAACATAAACTTCTTTTCCATAAACTACACCTTCAATTTTTTATTTATCATGATCTCTCTATTCTATCTCATATATCAATCTTGTGCTAAATAGTTCTATTCTTCACAACACTTAAATAGATCAGAGATTCTGGAAATAGGATGTCATGGATATCTGATACTCTCACCCTCGCAAAGCTGACGCTGCTGGAGCACATCAGAGGATGGAAGGTCATTATCACGATCCTTTCGCTTTTTATCTATGGGGCTGCATTGCTGGGGGGGTATAAAATTATTGTCCTGTCGCAGCAGTTTGCTGCTTCCACACCTGGAGTTGATCTTATTGCCGGCGGTGTTCTTGACAAGCTCTCCTATTATGTCCCCCATGTTGTCTCTGTTTTTCTGCTGCCGCTGCTCGCAGTCTTTTTGGGTTACAATCTGATTAATCAAGACCTTAACACAGGCAGCATGAAGTTTCTAGTTACTCAAGTAAGCAGGACGAGTATCGTTGCAGGTCGCTTCCTCGGATTGTCGTCTGTATTTTTGATCATTACCTTTCTTCCCCTCTTCGTGTATGCGCTTGCGTTGCATCTCAGCTTGCAGGTCATGCTCTCTCATTGGACCTTGCTGTTTATCTATGGTCTTGCCTTTTTTTCCCTTGCTCTTCTTCTATCTTCGGTAATCCGCAATACTACCTTTTCGCTCCTCGCTTCCGTTGTTGTGATCATGGCAATGGTCATATTATTGTTTACGTCATACTCTTTCCTCTCTTTGTTTTCGTTTGTTTCTATTAACCCCTTCTCGCGACTTCCCGGAGCATGGCTCCCCTTGCTTGGGTGGACACTGGGTTACTTCCTTCTCTCGATGGTATTGTTCGGGGTGCAGGATCTATGACACTGATGCTTTCGACTTCAGGATTAACGAAACAGTATGGCAGCAAGGTAGCCGTTGATCATATCAACCTGCATGTCGAGCAAGGCAGTTTTTACGGTTTAATTGGACCGAATGGATCGGGGAAGACCTCTACCTTTGGGATGTTAACTGGTCTTTTGAAACCAACATCTGGAGAAGGCATGATTGCCAGTTTTCCGTTAAAGCAGATGGAGAAAATTAAAAAAAAGATAGGTTTTCTGCCGCAGCATGCGATACCTTTTGCTGCTCTAACTGCAAGGGAACATCTCCTGTTTTTCAGCCAGCTCAAACATGTTTCTCATACCGAAGAACAGTGCCCTTCTCTGATACAACAGTTGGGCATGAGTTCCTATGCTGATACTGCTGTCAAAAAACTATCGCATGGACAATCGAAAATGGTCGGCATTGCGCAGGCATTTCTTGGCAGCCCTGAATTGGTTATCTTAGATGAGCCGATGGCAGGGCTTGATCCTGCAACCATCAGTATGCTGCGCTCTTTTTTGCAACGGCAACAGCAGCAGAAAATCACGATCCTCTACAGCTCACATGAGCTTGCCGAGGTGGAGAAGCTCTGCACCCATGTTGGCATATTGAAGCAAGGCACCTTGCTGAAAGAAGGTTCACTGGATGCATTGAAAGCAGAAGCAAACTCACTGACGTTGCGTGTTGAAAAGATGGTCATCCCACTCATTAAGAGCATTGAACGGCTTCCTCATGTTACAGCAGTTAGTTTTATGGCGCCTCAGCTAAAGATCAAGTATACGGGCATGGAGAAGATTACTCCTCATGTTATTGCGCTGCTGGCAAAAGCAGGTGTTCAAGTATACGACATTAAAGAGAAAAGTTTGGAAGACCTTTTTCTGGAGAGTGTTTAGCATTTAGGTACCTGATTCTCAGTTTCTCGTGCTTGTTTCCACAACATTTATAAACATCGTCTAGATTCTTCTGTTCATGTTGGAGGGTACTACAATGGAGGCATCACGGCCATTAGATATGTTAAACGAATCACGAAACAAAAGAGTTATGGTAGAACTCAAGAATGGGAAGCAATATGTTGGAACACTCCGCGCATTTGACATTCACATTAACGTTGTTCTTGCCAATGCAGATGAAATGCAGGACAACGAGTCAAAAAGAAAGATGGGTTCTGTTTTCTTGAGAGGAGACACAATAATTCTCATCTCGCCCGCCTAAGTGATGGTGTAAGCAATGAAAGGCACAGCTTCTCTGGGTAAACGAGGAAAAGGGTTAACGCATATCCATTGCAGGAGATGCGGCAGGCGTACCTATCATAAATCTAGAAATATCTGCAGTTCCTGCGGATTTGGAAAGTCTTCTAAGTTAAGATCGTATGCGTGGCAGAAGAAGTGAGGGAAATCGTTTTATAGTACCTTCATCTCATAGAGAGAGTATGCTAGCGTGCGATCCTGCTGTAAGGTTGATGGATAGATGGTAAATCTCGGAGCATTGTTGTTTGGAACTTCAGAAAGCCAGACGTACTCACGATTGCAGGGACAGCTCAAAGAAGTTCTTCAAATCATCCAACGCATGGAATATGAAGCGAGCGAAGAATCAGACGCAGTTACCCAATGGGAAGAACTCTGGGAGCGAATAGACATCCAGAAGTTAGAGCAAAATATCAAGCACACAAAGATGTTGTTGCAGCAGTTTGGAGAAGATTGTGCTCACCTTGCGAAGGTTCTCATTCTGATACAAGCCAATCTCAAAAAATTGGAACCATCCAACGTTGGAGAGAAAATAGAACAGCTGAAGCGCGAGAAAGATCAACATTTTGACAAACTCCTACTTTGGTTAGAGCACGTAAAAAAGAACTGGATGCAACAAGCTCAGTTTTTCGATCAACACAAGGACATCACGGAAGATGTGAAGCAGAATCCAGAGCTCAAGAAACTCGTGAAGAATGAATACCAGTTACTACAAACCATCAAAGAGTTGCTCTATCCGCTCTCTCTGAAGACGAACTATTTAGTAAAGGCGTATGAAGATGTCAGTTTTCTCGAGTACATAAAGCCGGATGCTCAACCACCAGAAATTCCGGAGGGCTGGACATACTTAGTTCATGGCACAAACCTGTTGAGACCTGCATGGGATTATAAGATTATCCAACTGTTCCAGAAACCGACCCTTAAAGTGCAGAGGATGGGGCTTTCAGCAGTAACGCGTGAAGAGCAGCAACAAGAAAACCAAGAAGGGAACTATAATACAACGAGATTATACTCGAAATTCGCGCAGCCAAAAGAAATGCATGATGAAGAGTACCGCTGGCGAAACCGCCCATTGCAAATCCGGGTGATCTTCTTTTTAGATTACCTGCATAATCAACGCTATCGCCCATACCTTAACTCACTGTTTCAAGAACAGGATCGACAAGAAGTAAAAGACATCATTGTAAAGTATTATGAGCCAAGGCACCCGATAGTTCCATCAGGAACCCCATTAGTAAAGGTAGCTCATACCTTAGAAGATGACGTTCATGTCTTGTACTATATCCCACGACAGATTCTTCATTTCTATCGAGAACAACTGGTCACATCATCAAGACCATCAAGGATTGTAGTGGATTCATAAACGAACTCTATCTCCTCATAATGCGAGCAATACCATACCGCTAACTGCAATGAGTATACCCAGATACTGCAGTCCGCTCATGTTTTCGTGGAGAACAAATCTGCCATACAACATCGAAGCAAGTGGTGAAGTTGCAGTAATGGCAGCAACGATGCTCAGACTGCCAGAACTAATGCCTGCATTATACGCCAGTGTTCCCATGCCCCCAAGCACGCCAATACCAAAAAGAGGGAGCCAAAGGTGACGAGGAGGAAGCCAACGCCCATTTTTTCTGGACAGTAGCCCACCAATGGAACACGTCGTCAATTCCACGAACACAGATGTCATAAAAAAGCCAAGAGCTGCAACCGGAAATTTCCATAAGGTAAAAACAACACCCCAGAAGAAGCAGGCAATGGCAGCATACAACACACCTTTGCTAAAGAGATCCTGAACGCTGAGCTTACGAGGATCCATGGTTAAGAGAAAAATACCCCCCAGAATGACACCAACGGCAGCCCATTGCAACGGCTTGATGACTTCTCCAAAGAAAAGCGAAGCGAACAGCGTCGTGAAAATGACAAATGATCCTCCAATCGGAGCCACTAATCCCACGGGAGAAAACGCAAGAGCCCGATAGTAAAAGAACGTAGGAATATAGCCGATGACTCCAATACCTAATGCAAGAGCAATCCATGACAGCGACCATGTCCATGAGAAAAACGGAAGAAGCAAAAAGAAACTGCAGAGAATAACGACTCCTCGATAAAAGAGCGTACGGTCAGCCCCCAATTCCTTGCTGGGCACTTGAGCCATGGCATTGCTTAAACCGTAACCCAGCATGGCAATCAATCCAAAAAAGAGCGGTAAGAGTTCCATAAGGAGCATAAAGAGATTAACTTTTTAAATCTACCCTCATCTGTTCAAAGGATGGGGCATTGCGAGATGTGTGGAAAAGAAACGGCATTGGTTGCTGCACTGATTGAAGGAAGCAAGTTAAAGGTATGTGAGAAATGCGCAAAGTTCGGTAAGATCATCAAGGATTTTCCACGGCAGCAACAGCCAGTCAAGCAAAAAACACCACAACTTCCCACTAAAGAATTCTCCATCAAACCGGATTATGCAGAACGGATCCGACAGAAGTGTGAAGCGCTGAACATCAAACAAGAAGATCTCGCGAAGATGCTTGCTGAGAAAGAGTCATTGATCCACAAACTCGAGTCCGGCTCTTTTCAACCGTCGCTTCAGCTTGCAAAGAAGATAGAGAAAATCTTAGGAATCGTCCTGATAGAAGAAGTTCTTATAGAAGCAGAACAGCATGAGCAAACCCAAAAAAGCGGTGCTCTCACGATTGGGGATATGTTGAAAGTAAGAAAGTAGAAAACAGATTCCACAACATTATTAAACAAATCATTGCCTCTCTAGACTATGCATCTCCTTCCATCAGAACAAAGAACTGCAAAAGTGATTACCAAGCGTAAGGCTGAAACCACGGACAAATATGGCAAAAGACCTGACCAGCGTTCCATCGAAGAAATGCTCTCCTATAGCATCATCAACATTGACAAGCCAAGAGGACCAACCTCTCACCAAGTCAGTGCCTATGTGCAACAGATTCTTGGGATTAAGAAAAGTGGTCATTCCGGAACATTGGATCCGAAAGTAACCGGAGTCCTACCAGTCGCTATTGGCAGAGCAACAAGAGTTGCCCAAGCTCTCTTAACCGCTGGTAAAGAGTACATCGGCATTATGCATATGCACCAGAACAAAGAAGAGTTTGAAGTCAGAAAAGCGTTTGCCGCATTCACCGGAGCTATCCGCCAGCTTCCTCCCTTAAAATCTGCAGTAAAACGACAAGAACGAACACGGCACATTTACTACCTAAAATTAATGGAAATCATCGAGAAAGATGTGCTCTTCATAACGGGATGTGAAGCAGGAACCTATATCCGAAAACTGGTGCATGATCTCGGGCTTAACTTGAAGTGCAGCGCGCATATGGCAGAACTCAGAAGGACAAAAGCGGGTCCGTTTGATGAGTCTTCTCTCGTTACCTTGCAGGATGTGACCGACGCCATCTATTATTACAAAGAAAAAGGCGATGAAACCAAACTCAGAAAATTGCTGCTGCCAACAGAACTGGCCGTTACCCATCTTCCGAAAATCTGGATCCTCGACAGCACTGCAGAAAGCTTATGCCATGGAGCACATCTCGCATTGCCGGGCATCAGCTCCTTCGACAGCGACATCCAAGAGAGAGATATGGTAGCAGTCATGACATTAAAAGGTGAATTAGTCTGCTTAGGAAAAGCGCTCATGAATGCAAGAACCATGCAAGAGCGTGAAAAAGGCATGGTCGTCAAGACCGACAGTGTCTTTATGCTGCCCGGCACATATCCAAGAGCGATGTGAAACGATGATGACCTATAACAAGTCCATGCTTGAACATGGCAGAAAAACCATCCCGAAAAAAGCACCGTGGAGAATTTCTTTTCGAGAATTATTAAAGTACTTGATTATCCTACTGATGATATACATCGTGATCAAAGGGATCTTTTTCTTGTAGAGCTGACTAAGAGAGCAATCACATAGATTTATAATTTCTTCAGCATTCGCCAAGAAGATGTACGATCAAACCATTATAGTGACTGGTGCGCAAGGAAATCTCGGTGGAGTAGCAATGAGAGTATTGCAGCCCATCTATGCAACAGTAGTTGGCACGAGCCATCATCCAGGTGCTGATAATCTTAAACCCATGGACATTTGTGACCAAAAACAGGTCTCAGACCTCTTTCACAGAATCCGTCCACACCTCGTGTTCAATTTTGCCGCAATTTCTGACGTGACCGTATGCGAACAATATGCTGAAAGAGCCCTTGCAACAAATTACCAAGGCGTTTGTAATCTTGCAAACGTATGCAGGTCACATGGCACAAGACTAGTTCATGTTTCAACAGACTATGTTTTCGATGGTGAGAGGCAGGAGTATAGCGAAGATGATGAACCAAACCCGTTGCAAGTGTATGGCAGAACAAAGTGGATGTCTGAGATCCCGGTTCTGGAGAATAACGGCTTAGTTATCAGGTCAAGCGGGGTCATTGGATATGCTGGAAAGCAGGACTCAAAGTTTATGAGGAAATTCATAAACGGTGGACCACAAACGATGGTCAATAACCAGAAAAAGCGGTTCATGTTTGCCGATGACCTTGTTGTAGCGATGACAGAGCTCGCACAAAAAGACTGTAGCGGAATCTACCATGTTGCAGGAAGCAAAAACTTAAGCTGGTTTGAGTATGCGTCGATTATTGCTGATGTACTTGAAGAAAGCGTACTTTCCAAGATCCCTGACAGACCATCACTTTGCCTCATGAGTGGCGTACCACAGACGCATCCAACTTCTGGAGCAGTTATTCAAAGACCAGAACATGTTTCTCTCAAAATGGAGAAAGCAAAAGCAGTACTGGATAACTTCCTCCTGACGTCTCCGCAAGATGCAGCAAGAATTATGGGAGAACAAATCAGAAGAGATTATGAACTTTTTTAACGATAGTTGCCAATGGATAAGATGAACTTACGCTTGGACTTCTTCCGTCTGCTCTTGTTCCTCGACTTCAAAGTCTTCAGAATCATGAGGGCTTCCTGCTTCCTCTTCTACGTCAGCGTCAAGCTCTTCCTCTTGCTTTTTCTGAGCTGCAGAACTTTCCCGCTCTTCAGCTTCATGTTCTTTCTGCTCTTCGCTCTTGAGCTTTTTCTTCTCTTCAACAACAACCTTGAAATCTACTTGCTTGAGCGGATAAATCGGATTAACGGCATCTTTCAGTTGGTTTCTGAAGTTACCAACAATAACTTGTTCAAAGAGCTGCTCAAAGGTGATCGTTTTAACATGCTTGCGGACAAAGCTTCTCGTTGCTTTACGGAGCAGAGTAAGCACCTTATGCTTAGTAAGCGTCTTAGTAATCAGCAACGGCTTGATTCTGACACGAACACCATCAGAGGTGTAAGCGATAAAAGAGTCATCAACCCTTGCTCTTCCTCTCCTGATGCTTCGCTTAATCGAAGAAGGTAAGAGGTCATAGCGTGTTACTTGAGTAAGGAATTTTTCCCCGTCAACCGATACGATCCTGAAGGTAAGCTCGACATTCTGCTTCTTGGGATCGTTGGAAAGAAAACCTAAATTTGCCTTGACCGTTTTGCCCAAAAGAGCAGATGGTTCTGCGACAACCGTCTCACCAAGAGCTGTGCTCTGGAAGAATGCAGCAGGAGCAACGATCTGAAACCACTTCTGTTTCCTCGCTTTCAGATCTCGCTTTGCCTCTCGGGAGTCCTTGCTCTCTTTGGCTTCTTTCTGCTCGTGAGCCTGATCTTTGGAGTCCTTCTGATCTTTTGCCTGTTCTTTTGCCATCTCTGTCATGGAATCTGTGGGGTCTATTTAAATGTTGTGGAAACAATGGCTCCGGTGAAAATCTTAAAATAGAACCCCTGCCAGCTATACTGGCAGGGTTGGGGAGGTACGAGCTCCCCATGAAAAAGAAAACAAACATACTACAAAAAATTAACGGTTTGATACGACGAGCGAGAGTGCCTGCTT
>JACRKL010000072.1 GCA_016219835.1 Candidatus Woesearchaeota archaeon | reverse complement strand
CAATCAGACAAAGAGTTGGAAGAGTAGTGAGAAAGACATGCTCATTCTCGAAATCTTTAGAAAACCACGACAAGGTTATCGGGTTGTTTCTTCAAGAAAGAAACATGGAGCGTTTATCAGTCAAATGATAACACTTCCATTGTTTCAAGCGTTTATTCCATACGGTCACCTTGTAAGGCAGGAAAAGAGGAGAAGTATATAAACGTTGTGTGTTTATCATTAGAGAGTAGACAATTATACGCCCCACTTCTTCTTTCTGAACTCATAGCCAAGAACGGTGAACAGATAATACGAAATGTTTGCCACCATCGCTCCCAGAAAGAAAGCAAGTGCGTAAGGCACAATAACAAGAGGGAATATCATCAACAAAAACGGTCGGATCAGAAAGCTATCGAGTGCTTCGGAAGGACCGAATTCAACGAAGGTGTTACGGAAGAGGATCCAAAACATCTTCCAGAATTCATGTTGTTTGCCTTTCTGCGTTTTCAGCACATCACAAACAATAATCGTACCGTAAAAGCCAAGGTTCTCTACCCATGTGCCAGCAACAGCAGAGAGAATAATATTGCCAACCCAAGATTGCAAGAGGGTAGCACAAACCATACCGAGAACAATACCAACCACTTCTGCAGGCCCATACCGATGCAGCCACTCTCTAAGTTTATTCTTCATAGCTCACCCAGAAGACGAAACGAGATCGATCCGACATTTGGATTTCCAGATTTTTGTCGTTTGGTTGTAGACGAGCTCAAAGCATCCCGGATCATCGATGTATCTTGGCTGCTCACGGAGGAAGCGTTGTTTTGCAGTAGGAGAATATAAGATATAATCAACATGGTATTTTTCAAGCAGCGTGATCGCACGGATTTTGTGTGCTGTCGTATACATGGTGATTACGTCTTCATAGCGTTGGTCAATATTATCAATAAACAGAAATTGCGTGTCCATCACATTTTTCCGTTGAGCAAAATAGGTGACATAATTTCCTTCTTCAGGCAACGTGAGGAGGGTAACATTCTCCGGAAGATGAACTGCTGCCCATTGGTAAGCCGCAAGATTCTCGGCTGAAGGAGCACGCTGCAGCGTTTGTGTTGCAGCGGTAATCATGGGCGGGATACTTGCAAGCAGAATAAGAGAAGCAAGCAGTATGGATATCCATACTTTGTGGCGTACAAAAATAGATTTATCAAGGAACAGCAAAACATGCTTCCATGAAATGCCCAGCATAATGATCAATACCATCCCTAAGTAGAGCAAACCAATATCGAGCTCGATCATCTTGGTGATTAACAAGAAAAGGACAGCAAATGCAAGGGAAGAAAGCAAATAGACATTCTTCGATTTTGAGCGGAGCAGGTAGCGATAAACTGCATATACCCCAAACAGGAACGGGAAGATGCCGATCTGCAGGATGACATTCAAAGCATGAAAACCGACAAAATAGCGCGAGAGAATCTGACTAGGAATATTCTGCCAGATGATGCGATAGCTGTGGACGAGAAACGCTTTTTTGTAAATAAGAAATTGAAACCAGAGCATAATGAGCGAAGTAAAAACCATCACTTCGATTTCTTCGCGACGAACTTCAATGTTCTCCAGCTTGGTGAGGAGGAGGTAGAAGAAAAAAGCAATCAACAGCAGAATCGCGGAAAAGTGCAGCCGAGTTAAGATGAAGATGAGAACCAAGAAAAGGTAAAGCTGCCAGTTATCTTTCTGGAGCGTAACGAAGAAGTAGATGTACCAAAACGTCAGAGGAACGAGGAGGGCGTAGGGTGAAAGTGTATTGAGTGTGAGCTTCAAATAGAGCGGATGTAATTCTGCAAGCAATGCTGAGAGAAACGCCGCCGGATGATTCTTCGTCAATACCATCACCAGAGCGTAGACCGGAAAAAGCAGAGAAGCTGCGAATATCTGCGGCACTATTTTGCCTACAAGTTCAGGGCTCATGAGAAAAGAAAAGGGGAGCAAGAGATAACTGAAGACCGGAGAAAACAAGTATGAACGACCGCCGTAACTTAGAGGATCATAAAATGAAGGAAGCAAATGCTGGTGGAGATAGGTTAAATCTCTCAGCAGAAAATAGGAATCATCGCTGCTGAATGATGGAGTAGAAAATGCAAGGAGCAGCCTGCCTACACAGACTATGGCGAACAAGGCAAACAGCAGGATAAGCTCTGTTGAACGTTTCATGGAAGAGATGGAGAGATGATCGTATATAAACATTTGTCTTGTCTGGCTCTGACGAAAATCTCGCAAGATGCGATGTTCTGCCATCGGTTCGCATGGTTTCTGTATGTTTAGCTAACAAAAATTCCTCTTGGTGAAATCAACCGAGGGAAAGTATCTCGGTTGATAGACTTGTGAACAAGGATTGTTCACAAGCATCTTCTTTTTGTTCTATGGTTGTCTCAAAAGATGCTCACGGTAAGATGGCAGAACTGACATTTTCCTCAGAACCTCTTGATCAAAAAAATGATTCCAAACATTTATAAAACTCGGACGATTCGTGCAGAACATGACTTCATGGAATTTTGAGCAGCTGCAGAAGATACCATCGCTCAAGAATCCGGTTTTTATCGAAGGTCTTCCGGGCATTGGAAATGTTGGAAAGATTGCTGCTGATTTTCTCGCAGAACAGTTGGGGGCAAAGAAAATCTATCGCCTCTGGTCGTATGCCATGCCGCATTCTGCGTTTGTTAATGAGCATAATATTGTTGAAGTGCCAAAGATCGAACTGTGCCTTGCTTCTACTCCGCATGGAGATGTCCTGATCTTATTGGGTGATGTGCAACCCATGGATGAAGCGTCGACGTATGAATTCACGTTCAAAATGCTCGAGCTGTGCAAGCAGTATGGAGTGAAGGACATTATTACTCTGGGAGGCATCGGTTTGCAGCAGATCCCCAAAAAACCAAAGGTGTACTGCGCTTCCAATAGACCACACACGATCCAGAAATACAAGCACCCCAACCTTGACAAGCAGCTCTACGGCGTTGTTGGACCGATTATTGGAGTGACTGGATTGATGGTTGGCCTTGCCGGAAAATATAATTTAGACGCAACGGCATTTCTTGCAGAAACGTATGGACATCCGATGTATTTGGGCATGCGTGGAGCAAAAGAAATTCTTTCGGTGTTAGAGCACCATTACCAATTTGGGGTTGATCTGAAGCGATTTGACCTGGAGATTGAAGAGATGGAAAGAGTCCTCAAAGACAAAACCAAATCGATGCAGGATCACCAGAAGATGAGAAGAGCCGGGAAGTTTAAGCTGCCGGATACGGCGTATATCGGGTGAACGAACCAACAACGATTTCTGAGAGATAACATTTTAAAACACTGCTTGATTTCTTCAGGTGATGGATCAAAGTTCAAGCACAACTTGGGAAAAAGCCTATCAGCAGATGCTGGTTTTAGAGCAAAAGCTGGTCGTTCCTAATCCGTGTGCATTGGATAAAACGAAGGAGGGGCTTGCAGTCTGTACAGATGCGTTAGAGCAAGCTCAGCACTATACCTATATTGAGTTAGCATGGCTCATTGCAGTCGGCTTAGATCCTCAGCATCTGTTTCCTGAAATTCCGTATGTTGCCTATCTTGCAGCAAAAGAAATAGGCAAAGTTCCTGAGGTCATTGATACCTGCTGGCATTCGTATGCGGCAACCACAAAACGAGGGAACGGAACAACCTATGAAGAACAGCATGCACAATTTATTGCAGCAATGCTCAAAAAAACAAAGCCATTGCACAGCGAATGCGAAATACAGCATCCTCAAGAAGTCATTGCACACTATGTCATGCAGTTTGAAGATTCTCTCATCACCAATCTGAAAGTAGCTTCCGCAGAAAAAGTATGTATGGAGAAAGAGAAAATTCTGGAGATCGGCCAACTGGTGCATGGGCGATTGTCAGCAAAAACGATAGAAGCGACGCAGAGAACGATGGGATTTCATCCGCTGATTGGATCTGTGGTTTATTTTTTCTTAGAGACTGTCCATCGTGAATATGTACTGCAGTATTTACAATAAGAAGATTCAGTTACTGAGGGCTCCGGTGAAAATCTCGCAAGATGCGAGGTTCTGCCATCGGTTCGCATGGTTTCTGTGCATCTCGCTGACAAAAATTCCCTTGGAAATCCCTTTTTGTTCTATTCTTTTCTCAAAAGATGCTCACCTTAGGATGGCAGAACTGACATTTTCACCGGCGCCGTTACTGAGATAACTCAAACAGCTGAACACACTCTGCTCTCATGAATCCTTCTACCAAAGCGAGCTTTGGAGAACTTTTGGTAAGAATATCTCTGCAGGAAATATCGATTTGCCGCCATGAGAATTTCATTCCATGCTTCTTTTTCGCATCTGCAAGCGTTGCACCAAACACGATTCCTTTCATTTTCGCCCAGATAGCGGCTGAGGCACACATAGGGCATGGTTCATGAGTGGTGTACAAGGTGCAATTTTCTAAATAGCTTGAGTTTAATTTTGTACATGCATTTCGTAGAGCTACAATTTCTGCATGAGCTGTGGGGTCATGTTCATGCTTGAGTTTACTTACTCCAGTTGCAATAATTTGATCATCTCTCACAATGACTGCACCCAGTGCATAATCTCCAGATGTTGCAGACTGCTTAGCAAGCACGATGGCTTTACGCATGAAGATGGGGTTTGCTTTCATGATACCAACAAGGCATAACAATAAAATGAGATACAAAATTGAAGAAGTAACAACGAAGGACTGCCCTACTCATCGTCCTTAACGTCGCCCTTGATCTTAATCTCTTCCATCTGCTTGCTGCGATAGATTCTTGCTCGATCAGGAACCACAACTAACCAGTCCTCGCCGAAGCCAGCAATATCGCCACCAACAGCATCGCAGGTCTTTTTGATCTTGTTCACTGCTCGCTTGAGCTCGATCAGATCTTTATCCTTGAGCGGCTTGATGTTGACGAGCGAGATCGTCTTTCCCTCACGAAGGGTATCAAGAATACCTTTGATGTCTGGAAAATCTTCAATCGTGTATGGACGAACGAGAATTTTAGATTTATCCTCGGTTTCTTTAGATGTAGTATCTAGTTCAACGTACTCCTCCTCTGCTTCTTCTTCTGAAGGACCCGGCTTGAAAAAATTTTTTATCTTCTCCTTAAGCGAAGCTACCATGGTGTTTAACCCCCATAATTCTACGAAACTTACATTTGTAGGTATATTTAAACTTTTCGCATAACCCCTTCCTTTGTAATCACTCCCTTGATACGTTTTCCCTGTCGGATTATAATACCTGGTTTTGAAGAACGGAGCAAACGATTCAGCGTTTTCATGGCATCATCCGTGATGTCAGCATGGTCTAGTCTTTCTAAAGGAATGCGAAGCCTGCCGATCGTATCATGATTTGGAGGGATACGAAGCAGCCGCCGCCTGACCCGTTTAAGCAGGGCAACATCAACCATGCCCGTAATCTTTCCTTTTTTTGTCGTGAGGATTGCAGTGGCATTATCCGGAACATCTGCAAGGGGTGTAGATTCATCAACACGAGTCATAGGAGGAAGCAGACTGCCGATCGTTTTATGAGCGAGCGCATGCTGCAACGTCATGTGCTGCTCGTTGGTCTCACCCAAGAGATAAAGAAATCCTCCTAACAAGAAAAGCCAGAGGCCGCTGGCAGGGAGGTTAAGGATGGAAAACATATCAAGGATACCTGCAGTGGCTAACAACAATGCAATGGCTTTGCTTAATACCGTTGCCATCCGCAATGATTTCTGGAGAGGAAATTTGAGGCGCAGCAAGCCGTAAAAAATCCGACCTCCATCAAGAGGTAATGCCGGCAACAGATTAAAACTGCCGAGCAGGAGATTAACTTCTGCAATATAGCCAAGCAGATGCCAGAGCGGGAGGGAAAGCGCAACTCGTTGTACGATGAGGAAGATCAAACCTAAGGAAATACTCACCAACGGACCAACCAATGCGAGGATAATCTCCGTAGAAGGAGCGAGCTGCTCTTCTTCAATGTGAGCAAGTCCGCCAAAAAAGAACAGCGTGATACTTTCAACCTTAAGCCCTTTATGCCAAGCATAGAGCGCATGGGCAAGCTCATGAAGGAAGACGGAGACAAATAACAACAGCGTCGCTAAGATGCCCAGCAGGAGGGCATTGAAGAAAGAAAGGCTCGGCAGCAATGACGGAAAATAGTCCTGCGACAGGCTATAGACCAATAGCAGAGCCAGGAGATACCAGCTCGAGTGGATAATAAATTTGGTTTTGATTATCAATCCGCCTGGAATTCCCAGATCCTGCGGACGGTGAGCTCGATAAGGAACACTACAAGAGCTATGAGGAGGAAGATCCAATAATACCCTTGCTTGATGATCTTTGTTTTGGAAGCGTCAGTGACTGCCTGCTGCAGGATTGCATCGGTCTGATCCAGCGTAAATGTTTTGCCGCCGGACATGGGGATCTGCTCGAGAAACTGAGAATTCATACCGGGAGTAAGATATTCTTCTTCATAATTGACGCCAATGGTTTTACCCATAACGGACTGAAAGCCGAGTGTTTTTGGAACAAACGATGCTTCGTAAAGATTTTTGTCAACTTTTGCAAAGTCCATCGCAGGTGTCGTGAAATCCTTCTGTGAGATCACCGTTATCTTGTTGGGCTTGTCCAGAATGCCATCAGTTGCATCAATGTAAAAATCGTATTTGCGCTTGGGGTCGCCAATGGCCCAGTTCAACGTACGGGGAATAATGACAATATTCTTGGCATTAAACAGTTCTGGAGCCCAATAGCTCCCATCATCGGCGCCAAATGATGCAACTCTGCCTAACCCAAACCGCCATGCTGCAAGGAGTGGATCGCCGTTTGATGTGCTCAACAAGAGCTTTGCGCTGGTCTTTGGCGTGACAAAATTAAATCCGGTAACGATACCTT
The DNA here is from genome assembly GCA_016219835.1 of Candidatus Woesearchaeota archaeon. Classification (GTDB taxonomy): domain Archaea; phylum Nanobdellota; class Nanobdellia; order Woesearchaeales; family JACRKL01; genus JACRKL01. Next base: position 3,736 of record JACRKL010000072.1, on the reverse strand, counting down.
CCATCTGCAAATTGCGAGTGATGAAATGATCGGTGGAGATGACAGTGATAGTGTCCCGCACATTGGTTCCCTTTCGCTTCTCTGCCTTGCCAAAGACGAGACGAATGTTTTTTGATTCATCAATCTTGAAGTATTGCCCTTTTCCGGAATCTGCGATGACGCGCATATTGTCTTCATTGGTATCTTCTCCTACTCCCACCGTAAAAACGCGAATACCCTGCTTCGTTGCATCATCGGCTGCTTTTTTGGCGGCATCAACTAAGCTAGGAGCAGTAATGCCATCGGAGATGATAACGATGTTCTTGCTGCCGGTGCCATGCTGCAGCATCTCTGTTCCTGCACGAATAGCTTTGTCGATCCAAGTCTGACCATTGACTTCAAGGCTCAGAATTTTCTGTTCCACATCTTTCTGTTTTGGACCAAGGTCGCTGAGCTGAGAGACGAGGTGAGCTTCGCTGTTAAAGGTAATAACGCCAACGAGGTCATTCGGTTTCATGTTTTTCATGATGTTGATGGCGACTGCCTTGTTGATGTCGGATTTTAATACTCCGGTTTTTGTCTTTGCCTCTTTTGAGCTTCCAGAAATATCAATCGCAATGATGATGCTAGTATCCGCTTCCAGACTTCTCGTCTCGGTATCAACGCGCAGAGGCAGGACATTCTCAAACAATGTTCCCTGATAGCCACCATATTCAAACGCATTCAAGCCACCAAAAACAACCATACCATTGCCATCGTTGAGATAACTGATCAGTTGATCCATATGATTTGCTACGTCATTTTGAGGAAGGTTGTTGAGCACAACAGCATAATATTTGTCTAGCTTATCGGGGATGGCTGATGTTGTTTCAACAGCATAGAGCTTGTCGAAAACTCCAGACAGGCTGGAAGGATCTTTCGTGACAAACAGAATGGGAGGCTTTTCGATGACGTTGGTTGTCTTATAATAGGCATTGTTTTCCGGAAAGAGATCTTCTCCAGCGGGAGAAACATGAGCTTCGATCGTGTGCGTGCCGGTTGCAAACTTCCGGGTGATGGAGATTTCATCTTGTGCAGTGTCTTGATCGAACACGCTGGTGCCGTCTACAAGGATAGAAACCTTGGCGGTAGCATAACCAACTTTGTGGACTTTTATGGCGTAGGTATTGTCCAACTGGGCAACAGTTTCTGCAGGACCCAAGATGGAAACACTCACATCTTTCTTGACGGGTTCGAACTTGATGGCATGAACGGTGCTGTTGAAGGTGAAGGCAGCAAGTTTCAAGGTATCGATAATACCTGCGCTGCCGCCATGGCTATTGCCATCGGTCATCAGCAGCACACTTTCATCTGGTCTGATGTTATTGAGTATATGTTCTCCCAGTGCAGAGTCTTTGCCAAATGCGATGTATTTCTCCTCAATCGGGATTTTCTTGCCAAGACTTTCCTTGAACGATGCCATCACCGTGGTGTCGAAGATGCTCATGGAAGTTGAATTGTCGTAGAGCAAGACGATACGTGGTTCTCCCTTGAGTGTTTTTTCCTGATAGGTATACGGGTTGGCAAGCGCGAGCAGGAGGCAGATGATGAGGATTGCTCTCGTGCAGAAAACCAGAATCCGTTTCCGGTGCATCGTCTCGATCCGCTTGAGTGACTCGCCTTTGAGGGTGACAAAATCATGGCGGATAAGCCACAAGAGGACGATAAGCGCAGGAATGATAAGATAGATCGGAAGAAGTGAATCAAAGCCCACCATCAGATATCACCTCGATATTTAAGGAACAGCAGCTCCACCAAAAGGAGGAGCAATCCTGCAAGTATGAACGGCTTGACGAGCGATGTTTTGACAACCTTGTCACCTTGTAATGAACCCTGCTCCAACAACGCTTTCAGCTCCTGCGTCTTTCCGACATTGGATTCAGCTTCGCTGGCAAGATTGACGGCGATATCCTTTCCATCGATGCGATAAACGCCGGTATCAGCAAAGGTATAGCTACTTGCTGTGGTGGTTCCACGAGGTCCGACAATCGTTGTTGGCTGTGAAAAGGTCATAAGGTCACCAGTTTGATGATTGTAATTAGAGAGTTCGCCAATGCCCAAGAGCGAGGAAAACATACGGTTCCAGAATAACGGATAATCTGTGCTCAGTTTAAAGTCAGATGCAGATTCTGGAATTCCGAAGTAAAGACTTCTGCCTTTACCGACGCTTCCCAGTGCTATGATACTACTGTTGTCTCCAGCAGCAGCAAAGACCTTGGTATTTTCCTTAGGCGATGCAGACCAATACGTTTTGGTCAAACCAAACAAGAGATCCTGAGTGACCTCATCTTTCACGATAGGCTCTACAACACCGTTGCTTTTCTGATCACCAAGAGCAACCGGAAGGAGGCCTCCAAAGTTCAACCCTTTTTGTGAAGGATCTGCCATGAGGATGAAGGTTTTACCGCCCTTCACCTGATCTTCAATCCGTTCCAGTGTTCCGGTCAAGAGCAGATCTTGTTTTACAGGACCGAGGATAAAGATGTCGTAGTTGTTGAAATCGGGAATGATCGGAAGCACGGCAACCGTTGTCTCGACAACAGGAAGAGAGGTCAGCAACGATTTGAAATACGTTTTGTCATCGCTGGTTATGTAGAGGACACGATTGCCGAGTTTTGGGGGCTTGCTCACCCATGCAGTATTATCTGTGGGAAAACCGTCGTCAGGAAGGAGTTTCAGGGTTTGCGTCCCATCAACAGTTGGGATAGTGATCACTTCCACAGAACCTGGCTTGATGGTAGCTTCATAGGTTGTTGCGGGTGTTGAGAGCCGAATGGATTTTTCTTTGGCAGCATAATTCTTCACATAAACATCGGTATGCTGCTCACCAATGTTGAGTGTGATGATGCCTGCATTGTCCATCTCGCTGTGAAGATTGATCAGCTCAACATCGATGCCTCTCGCTTTGAGGAGGTTAGCAGTGATGCCAACATCAGGTCCTGTTGTCGAAAGAAAGTCACTCAAGACGATCAGCTTGCCATTGCCTTTCAGCAGATTAGCTCCGACCAGCATGGCATCAGCAATATTGGATGAAAGCCCAGTAGGTTTGAGTGAAGCAAGCATTTCTTTTGCATCTTTGGGTTTGCCTGCCTCTAACAGCACTTTTGGCGTTTTGCCAATGAGGACAATGCTCGTTGTTGTACCTAAATTTTGTTGAGCGAGATCAAGTGCCTTGGCAAAACGAGTGGTTCCTTCATATGAAGACTGCATACTTGCGCTGGTGTCGATGACCAAAACGGTTTCATCAGCAACCAGCTTGCTATTGAGCATAGCAAACGGCTGGGCAACAGCAGCAGCAAGCAGGAGAATCATCAAAAAATGGAAGAGAAACAGAAAATCCTGAATGAAGCGGCGGATGAAGAAAAACATCTTGCTCTTGCCAGAGAGCTTGATGAGAAACATGAGGGAAGGAATGGCTTGATCCCTGATCTGAGGACGCACAAAGTAGAGGATCAACAGGGGAAGAAGGGCAAGCAAAGCATACAAACCCAGAGGATTATCTACCTGCGATATAGCCCAGTCGAGCGGATTCATAGAGCATTCCCGATCGCAAGATAATATAAATGTTGCGGAAGGGCGGGCTCCGGTGAAAATCTTAAAATAGAACCCCTGCCAGCTATACTGGCAGGGTTGGGGAGGTACGAGCTCCCCATGAAAAAGAAAACAAACATACTACAAAAAATTAACGGTTTGATACGACGAGCGAGAGTGCCTGCTT
>JACRKL010000071.1 GCA_016219835.1 Candidatus Woesearchaeota archaeon | reverse complement strand
GTAGTGCTTCCTACCAAAATAGTTCAGAAGCTCGGATGGAAAGCAAAGCAAGAACTTGAAGCAGACGTAGAAAAAGGGAAACTCGTCATTGAAGCCGACTAAATTTTTTTAATTTCCAAGTGACGTTTACTTTACAGCTCACATTTCCGTCATATTTATATATATTCTGCCGATTTCTATCCCTATGGCCTTAGACGCACAGCAGCGGTTTCACCTTCGCAAATTTATTCATGAGTTGGAAAAATATAGAGGCAGGCATACAGAGCTGGTTACGGTCTATGTGCCGGCTGAGTATGATCTCGTCAAAGTTATTGGGCAGCTATCGCAGGAAGCAGGCACTGCAACGAACATCAAGTCTACTTCAACCCGAAAAAATGTCATTGATGCACTGGAAAAGATGATCGTCCATCTCCGGCAGATGGGAAGGACGCCAAGCCATGGCGTTGCTGCATTTGCTGGCAACGTTGCAGAAAAAGAAGGACAAAGTGATGTTAAAGCATGGAGTATTGAACCACCGGTTCCACTTAAAATCAGAATCTACCGCTGCGATAAGGAGTTTGTGTTAGATCCCCTTCGAGACATGATGGAATCCAAGGAGATGTATGCCCTTGTTGTTATGGACAGAAGAGAAGGCGATGTTGCCCTGTTGAAAGGCAAAAGCCTTATACCTATTGCATCCACCAAATCAAACGTTCCAGGAAAAAGCAAAGCTGGCGGGCAAAGTGCAGGGCGATTCATGCGTATCAGGGAAGATGCAGCAAAAGAGTTTTATGGTAGAGTTGGAAGAATGATGCAGGACGAGTTGTTTGAGATCCGGGAGCAGATCAAAGGCATTCTTGTTGGCGGTCCTGGACCGACAAAGTACGATTTTGTTGACGGCGACTTTATCACTGAGGATTTGAAGAAGAAGATTGTCGCCATCAAGGATATTGGCTACACGGGAAATGATGGATTGCAGGAACTCTTGGACAAATCGCAGGATGTGCTTGCTGAAGAAGAGTTAGCTGCCGAGAAGAAGATCATGCTCCAATTTTTCTCCTTGCTGGCAACACGGCCGAATATTGTCAACTACGGCGAAGCAAGTGTGAGAAAGAATCTAGAAATGGGCATGGTGGAAACGTTGTTACTCAGCGAAGCTTTGGAAGAGGAGAAGATCAGCGACATGGAAGAGATAGCAACGCAATTCAATACGAATGTCAGGATTATTTCTACAGAAACAAGAGAAGGCGCTCAATTAAGAGATTTTGGGAAGATTGCTGCGATTCTACGGTATGAAGTACGAGAGTAGAACACGAACTAAGTCAGCACTAACCTGAGTGGGAAGATATTCTCATTAGACCCATAATACGGGTAATTGAAACGCTAAAGATTACCACGAATAACAGGGTGAACATTCAGGCGATAGTTCCAATTCAGATGGAAGTCTTCAACGGGTTTAGATAAGGATTTAAATTCATCTTACATATGAAAAAGGAATACGTTTTTGGGTTAGTAATCGTAATAATTACTAGAGTTGGAGGAATGCTTGTTCGTGGATACGTCCAAGAAAAAGAATTAAACCCATTCTCAATAAAATCATTTGACATCAATACATGGGTAAAAGAACATTACAAAAATTGTGCGGAGCCGAAATTCTGCAGCAACTTGGTTATGGTAGATTGCGGTGCTGAAGTTGATGGTCCGGCATATTATTTAAACAAAAAGAATGGAGAACTGATAAGTGCTTGTGGAGGAGTATGTTGGGGTCCACAAGGTTGTAATACTACGTTATGCCCTCCAAAAGAGTGGGATTGCAAATAGCTTTTAGCTTTCTACAGTAGACGTTACGAATAAGCAGGTAACTTCCCCTGCAAGTTTTGTAACCCTTGGAGTTGGCTCATAGCAGCATTCAGCGTTGCTGCCAAGTCTTCAAACGTAACGTCTGAAGGAACGGCAAACGTCGAGTCTGGAATAACTGCAACCGTACATCGCACGTCTGCTGCGCTCTGCGCATAGTCTGTCTTGCCTTGAGGAATGTTATTCTTGGGCAAGGAAGGATACTGCTGCTGGAGCTTTTTGATTTCATCCATATCTACCTTAAAACCTTTCGCTCCCTGCCATGTGTAGACGGTATTATCAACAAACAACGAAGATGCTTTTATCTGAGCGTTGTTTGCGGTAACCAGAACATCAGATTTGACTTTGCCGTTCTTGACCCACATCTCTGCCTGACCACCCTGAACAGTTGCCTTGCAGTAATAGGGAACATTTGCGTTCAGAGCAGTCTGTAAGTTAGTGACTGCTTGCTCAACAGGATTCGTTGGAGGAGTATTTGCGGTCGGAGTGTTTGCAGCAGGCGGTGTTGCTGCTGGAGGAGTAGCAGCGGGTTGCTGCTGTTGTTCCGGAGGCGTTGCTTGTTGCTGTGCTTGCTTCGTGCAGCCGATCAACAGAAGGGCTGCGATCATGACGACGATAAAGAGTTGTTTCATGGGTTAATCGTGAGCATGGTTATATTTAAAGATAGCGGAAATGGGAAGTGTTATCATTTGACTGATAAACGCTCCATGTTTCTTTCTTGAAGAAACAACCCGATAACCTTGTCGTGGTTTTCTAAAGATTTCGAGAATGAGCATGTCTTTCTCACTACTCTTCCAACTCTTTGTCTGATTG
>JACRKL010000070.1 GCA_016219835.1 Candidatus Woesearchaeota archaeon | reverse complement strand
GCTTCTTGGCAGAAGTAAGTCCATTCATAACGATATTGCTGCTGTTGCAGCTTGTGCAGATGAGTTTTGGTGCCATACGCACACCAAATATTTCAAAGAATAAAAATCTTTCTGTCAGTCATTTACTAACACTACCCAGAATTCTTTGCTTATCTCGGTGAACACGATCCTAATGTTGCAGCACTCGTGCGAGATACTGACCTCCTCAACTGCTTCCCCCCTCAATTGTTGTACAATAATAATGATTTCTACACGGTAGGGGATGCTATACAAACCAAGATGTTCGAAAAATTTATTGCAAATAACCCTCTCAACATAGCTTCTCAGTTAGCATCCCACTCAAAAGAGATCATCTGTCTGCGGCAGGAAAGCATCGCTCTTTTTGTTCCAGACGGAAATGTTCTGGTGAGCTATTTTGCCAAAGCAGGAATGCTTTCCATTAACGCAAGAGCAATCAGTGCTGAGTATTTGTACGCAAACCAATGCAATGTTCCTGGCAATGATCAGCGAGCAAACATTGATCCAAATTACATCCCTTTCGCCCCTGCAGTGATGGCAGAGCTTGCCAGAGAAGGCATGCCGACCATAGCTTCGGTCTATAAGGCAACATTGGAACTCACAGAGATTTTATCCCATAACCTGCAACCGTTTAAACATGGGAACAGCGATCTGCAGCATACTCTTGGGACAGTCCTCTATACCCGTCTCCAGATGTACCATCCAGAACTGACTCTCCCTTAGGTGAACAAACAATGACTACAAACACACTAGATACCTTCCTGAAGCAGACGCCCGGAAACGACGATACAGAGAGACTGCAGCGTTTGCATGCTGCAAGTATGCTTGCCATGTGCGAAGCAGCGTATGCTACCATCAATAGTACGACGGCTCCTGTCCCCTTGTATCGTATTGCTTATGATGACACTGCACAACACATTTCCTTTGAGATGCTGGAAGGTCATGCGCTTGTCCCTCAGCCCGGATCGTTGGATGTTTCTGTTCTTGACTTGTTGCTTGCCGCGCAATTTAGGGACAAGCTTCCTTCGCTGTTTGAGGGAAAAACAGGAACGGGTAAAACCTTCACTACCGAACACTTCCTTGATGCTATTCTCGAGAACGAAAACTATCGAGTCCTTCGCCTCAGCCAGAACATGACCAACGTACTCCAACCTTATGTCGAAGGATATGTTGAGAACGGCGTTGTCAAAGTGAGATTAAAGACCGATGAATTAGATAAAATTGCAGCATTGTTTATTGACGAAGTTAATCGCGGAGATTCTAACTCCGTGTTGATGTTGCAGGACGGTACTGTCACCTTAAGCAGCGGCGAGCGCGGCATGGTTGGCGTTAAGATCCCTGAATACAAAGAAAGCGAAAACAAAGAAGGCGAAAAAGTCGGTGCATGGGTCGAACAAAGAAAACGACCATTGCTGGTTATTTCTGCCCAGAATCCAGCTTCAACCACAGATCCGAAGTACACGGCAACACGCCGCACGGATGCCGCGCAGCTCAATCGAAACTTGCAAATCGACATGCCTAACGCAGCACACGGCATGGGTGGTTCATTATTGGTCTACGAAAACGGCGGAAACCGCCACTCCCAGTTTTTAGAAACTTACCGTGCATTGTTGCAGAAGCACTTGGGAATCCAAGATGCCTGCAGTGAACTTCCTGCAGAATGGATTGGTATATATGCCTTTACGACTGATCCAGTCAAAACAGAACGCCCTCTGATGCGCAGTGCTCTTGAATTTTGTGATGTTCTCACCTTCCTGATGCATCCTTCGCTGCAGAAAGCATACGACAGCGAGCTTCAAGTACTCAACGCATGGAATGGCGTTTTGAATAATCCTCACGGAAGAAATTATCAGGCATCGTTTACGACCGCTGCAACGCTGAGCGACCGAGCAGAGCCGATTTTGAAAATTGGTGAAGTGGTCAACAGCTTCGGTGAAGATTTTATCCCGCGTGATATTATCCGAGTAAAAAAGCTTGCCGATGAGATCGCATTTTTGAGAACCATGAAGCAATCGTTGAAATCGCCGAATCCATTAGAGCATTACCTTCAGATCAAAAAATCGATCACTGCCGTGGATGTTGCCAGTGCATCTGCCGTCGTTTTGCATGACAAGATTGACGTTGATGGCAAAGATCCTTCAGGAGTCGTTAGTGCAGTGCTCAAAGAGTATGCAGATATCGTTACTACCTTTGGCACGCGCATGGACTACACGAATGCGGATAATCCCTTAACACCCGGAGCACGGCGATGTGCCTTTGATTTGGATGATGGAAGTTTAAGTGTCTACATGCTTGCGTTGCGTAAATCCATTAAGGAAACGTGCGACTTGGGAACTGCCGTTGCAGGTCAGTACACTACCCATCTCGTGCGGTATCTTGCTGATAAGGCACAGACATTGAATGGCATGATGGGTGGCATGGAATACCGAAAGCCGATCGTCGTTCGCATGATGACTGACCTTGCAACATTAGCCGGATTTCTGAACGAGCATGAATCAGAGGTTGAAGCCATGTTTACAAATCCGTCTCTCCCTTCCACGGTTGCTCAGCGAAAGCACGTTGAAAATGGTATTAAAGAGATGTATGAACGAGAAAGGCATCTTGCTGCCGATATCTACCGCATGCGCCTTCCTCGTGTCTTGGGGATCTAAATGCACCCTATCCTTCAGGCGCTCGATGCTGCAGAAAGTACTTTTCGAGAAGCAGCAAAAACGGAATTTCCTCTCTTTGCAGATATTCCGATTGTCAAAGCACCTGAAGACCAAAATAACAAACGTCATTGGATGTTTTATACTGACTTAAAAGAAATCCATCTCGATGTGTTCAAGCCAGATGATGTTGATCGCTTATTCGATGAGGAGATTCTTCCGCGATATGCAGCAGCATTTCCTACTCAACTTCCTCCGGAAGCGTTGAAGAAACGATTAGTGCACGATAATTTTCTCTATCTTGATAACCATGAACTCTTCCATCCGGTGTTCTGCCCCAACAGCAAAAGTGATGAAGAGCTTGTTGATAAAGCACTCTATGAAGGCATCAGAAAAACAGAGCCATCACGTTCTCGAGAACAGACATTGGCAAAAGTAGGTAACGTCAGGAACGCTGCATGGGATCAGGTCATTGACACTGAACAGTTTCATGCTTTCACGCAAGGATCATTAGAACAGCGGTTAGCAAACCTCCTTCCTGCTGCACATCCTACGGCTCCATTGCCGCACATGCCTGACGGCGTGATTTCCATTTTTGATGTCATTGAACTTGCTTACAGCAAGGAGCAGGACAAAAAAGAGAAATTTGATTCCTTATTTTATCCACTTACTCGTGCAGTTTATGCGTATCTCTTTACTGAAAGCCATACGATGCGAAAGCCACTGGTTGATTACTTTAAGGATCAGATCCTCAAGCAGATGACTGCAAAAAATTATGAAGCAGTCATCACCGCAGCTCTTGATGGATTCATTTTATCCTTAACTCAGCAACAGCTGCAGCTTGCAAGAATTAATCCTGCAACGTACCAAGCAGATGTACACAATTTAGTGAGCAATTATGATCAGCCAACCGTTGATGCTTCGCACACCCGATTGATCGATAACATCAGGACAGTCTTGACTGATACTCAATGTCGATACGATGCCCTCTATGGTTTTATCCAGCCGCTTGCTCCGTATATCTCACTCTCCAAAGAGGAAAAACGGCACGGGACTCATATGCAAGGCACCGGACAAGGCACAGGGCAAAGTACTCCGAATCAGACAGGAGGCAATGCTGAACAAGCACTCCAGAATCTCGCTAATGCCTTAGACCCAAAAGAAGCGCAGCAACTGCTCTCTGAAGTGGGAAACAGTCCCGGGGGAATAGGGGCAGGTTCAGGAACTAAAGAAGCAAGGCTTACGAATCTTGCGCGGGATGAGTTCTATAAACGCAGTTCTCCTGCCATTCCGATCAAGTCAGCAAAATATGAGCCGATGAGTGTTGACTTGGGAAAGCGGCTCGTCCCTGTGCATATCCAGACCAGGCACTTAAGGCCAGAAGATGTCGTGAACCTGAACTTGGACAAAATTCTTGAGTTCCAGCAGGAGACGGGTATTACCCAGCTGTTCCAGCTTTCGGAGCAGGTATATCAGTTTGATGTGTATGGATGGCAAGAGTTTCAAGACACTGATGTGACGTATGCACCAACGGGTCTTGAACTCCCGGCAAATGTTATCCTCCATGTTGACAGCTCGTCTAGCATGGGCGATCCGGCATATGTCAACACGAACCAGAAGTATGACACCTTAATGCACGTCTGTATTGGCTTGCTGAAGACATTGTACAAAGCCAAGAATGAAATGCAGAAGCCCGTGTGGGTGAGAAGTGCAAATTTCAGCAATGGCACCATCCTGAGCAACGCTATTGAGTTGTCTGAGATGTATGAAACGCCGAACAACGAAGCAAAGACGGTATTGATGGGCTTCCAAAACGGCGGAACAACGTACACGGCAACTGCATTTGATACCATTGCTAGTGAGAACAAACCAGGAAAAACCGTGCACATCTTTGCTACGGATGGCGGTCTTCATAGCGACTGCCAAGAATCTACCTATCAAGCTATCGAAAGAACTGCGCGGCTTCCGGATACCAGTATTTTATACTTCGAGATCCAGACGCAGAGCAACTTTGGCAACAGAATAAGCGAGCTCGCTCAACGTTATCCTAATGTCAAGTATTATCCGAATGTTACGTTAAAAACCGTCCAAGACAGGAGCTTGGAAGTGATGATCGAGTATGCTTAACCTCTAAACCTTAAAAACTCGTGATGATGAACATGACAAAACTACTCGTAGAAGATGATTATACGGAATTTGGCGATACACCAACGCCGCCGAGAGTGATACATCCGTTACCTATCATTATACCCGCGTCGCCTCCTCTTGGCAGCACAGCATTCAATCTCGAAGCCATAGCTGACGGCTGGAGACTATCCAGCGTGCAGATGCACGACGGAATTTATACGTTTGAGATTGCAAACACACGTTTGCCTGCCAAGACGCAAGACCAGTTTGCAGCAGATGCACAGGCAAACCCCACCGATTATCGTGCCTGTGATGGACCGGAGTTCTATGGTATTGTTGCAACGCTGTTTCAAAATCAAACTGACCCGGCAATCGCTCCGCTCTATACATTCCTCAATGATTCAACTGCTAAAGATCAGCCGTACCTCACCACCCTGACGCGAGTTATCTGGAATCCTTCCGGCGATGATGAAGTTATCCATCAGTTTGGCTTGCCTACGCAGTACTCCCTGAGGGGAAACTATGTCTGTCTTGATGGCAACATCACCATGCCAGCAACAGATGCCATGACGTATGTGCAGGCAGCGTTCAATACTCAAGATCCCATGCAACGCGTGGATGACACATTTAAGTGGCTGACGGGAAAAAATGCGTATGCTTATCGATTCAACAAAAAAGTTTCTGCAGTTCAAGAACGCGCCTTGCGCGTTGGCGTCGACGACGACTACAGCTTCGGCGTCGGTGCTGGCGACGGCATCAGCATCGATAGGTCTGCCTTCGGGGTAAAAGTCGTCGCAAAAAATGGTGAGGGGTTATGAAACTGCTCGTAGAATCTGAATACACGGACTTTGGCGATACGCCAAAACCACCACTGCCTGCGGTCAGTAGTGAACCTGTGGCAGCAGCATCACCGTTAACCACAACATCTGCAACGCTGGAATCACTGTGCCAGAATGCTTTTTTTATTCGACCGATTCCATTAGCTCATGCAAGTGAGGTAGAGCGCCATCACGTCATGGTACAGATTGCGGGTATTGCAAACGAATTAAAAACACGAGGTTATGAACGAATCCCTGTGCATCAGAGTCTCCTCTGTCCAGAGTCCTACGGCTATATCTTGAGAAAGATCGACACAACCGGAGGCAACAACACTGCAAAGTACCTCATCATCGATGGCGAAGCCCAACTTTCAATGCAAATGCCACAATACCTCGGAACATTCCTCCTTTCAGTACCCTGTGGACAAAGCCATGATCAGAATCTCTCGGCTCAGGAATTTGAGAACCTGCTTTCTCAGAAATATCATCTTAACAGAGACGTTGCGGGGACTGGTTTACTCGTTGGGCTTGCTGGTGGCGGATATCTTGGCTTCTTGACTGGTTCTGTTTTTGGTCTTGGTGTTGGAGCAGTGGCGGGGATGTTATCTCTTGGCATAGTGGGAGCTATTGCCGACCAGAAGCTCGCCTTTGGCAAATTGGACAAGTATTTCGGGAGAAGGCTGATGTTGCCAGAAGCTGGACGAGGTGCCCTGATTGCATACTCTCCAACGCCTTTTGATATAGAGGTGATAGCTAACGCGTAGCTTCTGAGAGTTGAGACTATCCTCTGCTAATACTCATGCCCGGCACACAGCGTTTTATACGGAAACTTCAGCAGCCGCTGCACAGTCGCATGCATCTCTTCAGGAACTGAAGTCGGCAAATCCGTTCTTCCTACCCCTTTGAAGAAAATCGTATCACCGGAAAACAGAATCTTTTTCTCAGCATGCCAGATCGCAATACTGCCAACGGTATGACCTGGGCAGTCGATCACTTCCAAAGGTCCCATTTTTCGAGGTATCGGTGTCATAGGGAGTGCTTGTATCTCTCCCACCAATCGTTCATCGAGAATCGCATACGCTGGCGTCTGCTGAAATGCTTGGATCTCTTTTGCTGAAGCATACACCGTTGCATTTCTAAACAAATCAACGTTGCCGATGTGATCAAAATGGAAATGCGTCAGTATCACTCGTTTTATTTGTGAAAGATCCACCAGCGATCTCAACGCTTTCTCGATGAGCTTTCTTTCAGCTCTTTTTCCCGTATCAATAATCGTCTTTTCAGGAAGGTCAAGATAATAGCAATTGCTTTCTCCTTTGATTTTCCAAACCCCGTCATCAATTTTTTCAATCATGTTCAGCCCTCGAAATAATGCGTTGCATGGAGATGGTAACTTAATAAATTCATCAGGATAAAGATGCTCAGGCTTACGATCTTGCTCCCGTAAAAATTGCCGAGGAGATAACCAATTAAAAAAACAGTGATGAGCACATAGGCAGCAATCTTCACCGTGTGCCGCCGTTTGTAGAGGACTCTTCCGGTCAACAAACCGCAGGTTGCGATGATCAGATAACTCAGCACAGCACTTCCCGCTAACAGCGAGAGAAAGAAGCCAATAATCAGCAGGCAGAGACCAAAGATCTCCACAAACTGCTCATACACGAAATCTCCGCCGCTCATACTTCCCAGTACTCCTTTTCAAAGTTGAGGTAAAACATGAACCATGCAACCCATCCCAGCAAGATGCCCATCAGGAGAATGATCAGCAGATTCATGTGCAGTGCAATCATCGCAGCCATGCCGATCATCGCTCCCAGTGTAAACACATAGGCAAGCCGTGAAAAAATGAACATGTGCGCTCCAGACAGTGGAGGAATCGGAAGCATGCAGACGATGCCTAGCCAGAGGTTGATGGCAATTGCTTTCCCTAACAGAGCATTATCCGGAAAGAAAGGAACCAAGAACGAAAGCAGCAGTGCAAAGACAATATTCGCTAATGGTCCGGACATTGAAGAGATGCCATACGCTTGCTTGGTTAATCCGTATCGGTAATAGCCAAGACGTTGGACTGCGAGATGATAAACTACCAGTCCGCCGGGAGCAAGGAACCACCAGACTGTGCCTCTCGTTAAGAAGGTGATGATCAATCCCAGAAATAGTCCGTAGTACCATACTTTGAACTCGCCTCTGAAGCCAGAGGACAGCGCAACAAATCTCTGGACGGAAGTCTGTACCAGCATGGCTGATCCCATGATGAGAAATGCATTGAACCAATTAAACATGCCCGCTTTCGCGTTAAACACGTCGCCAACACCCCATTCACTAAACGACGCCATAAATGACATCATCAGGATCGCAGTAAACAATGCCCTCATTTCTTGAGGCGAGTACCAATAGAATCGCTTCACGCGATCCATATAATTCTTGAATGACATACGAGTATCATAAAGAACAGACCTTAAAAATCTTTCGAGATTTTCGTCAGAGCAGAGGATTTCTCAGGTAAAAGTCAGAATCCCTTTTTTTGCCAGTTCTTTGGTCAGCTGCCGATAATCTCTAAACTGAATAGACGGCATGCCTAGCTTCTTTGCCGCCTTCACAAAATCAGGATCATCATCAATAAACACTACTTCCTCCGGTTTGACTTTTTCCATCGCTAAAACTTTCTTAAAAATCTCGTCTTCAGGCTTCATCATCTTCAGATCCGTCGAAATATAGCTAGCATCAAACTGCTGAAAGAGTTGCCTTGCTTTATTGAACTGTACTGTTTCAATTTCCGCGTTCGTTAAGCACACGGTTCGCACATTTTTTCGTACATGCTCGATAATGGTAACAACTTCAGGCAGTAACTTTGCATGCTTCTTGTACGTGGCAAGATGAACTGCCAATATTGCTTCTGGTTTTGCCTTGCTTCCTAATCGTTGCACCGCTTCACGATAAAAATCAAGCAGCGACAGCTTTCCTTTTTTGACCGGGCTATACAAGTCGTGCATAGCTTCTTTTAATGTTCCGACTGCAGTTCCTAATGCAACAGCTACATCCTGCCGCACCGCTTTCCCCGTTTCAGCAACAACAACGCCGCCGACATCAAATATCGCGAGTTTCATGGTCTTGTTCCTCGATGAGCTGCTCTAGTGCCGTATACGCCCGCAGCGCATCTTTCTGATGGATGATGAAAATCATCTCTGTCAACGTGGAAATGTTCTCAAATACATTAATATGCTCCCACGCGAGCCTTCTCGTCACTTTGGCAAGAATGCCCGGAGTATAGAGGAAGTCTTTGGCAAAGCTCATCGTCAATGCCACCAATCCTTTTTCCTTGTTAATCACCTTCTCTCCTTCTAGTATTTTTAAGAGTTTCGGAAGATGACGTTCTCCGATGATAATCGTTACTTCGTAATTGCCCTGAATGATGTTGAGTGTTTCTCCTTTTTCAGGATCGATGAGATCATACATCCGTTTGATCTTCGTGAGGAGAGAAGGGCTTCGCACGAGGGTAATATCGCACAGTCCTGACTTCATTAAAATCTCAGAATTCCATCGGAACCGTGTCCGAGGATGCTGTTGTTCTTGTTGATCCATGCGGCGCAGCGACATCACGATGGCAGATTGCTCTACCGGTTTTCCCACCATCTTCTCAACGGATGGCTGTATCTGCTCAGCGAGGTTGGCATAGTTCACAATTCCCTGTGCCATGGCTTCCTGCAGCATGGGCTTTGCCCTCACGAAAACTTGTACGGCATGGCTGATCGTCGGCATAACTTTCCAGAAATAACAGATGTTCTTAAATTTTGTTATTATAATAACGTCAAGTTTTTATATCTGCCCAGGTTAGCGAACCTTTCCCATGATCATCCTGAAATTTGGCGGAAGCTCCGTAGCCAACGCTGAACGCATCAAAGAAGTTGCCGCGCTGATGCAGGCATATCGCCAGCAGCATCCGGTCATCGTGCTCAGTGCCATGGGTGATACCACAGATCATCTCCTTGCAGCAGGTCATGCCGCCTTGCATGATCGAGATGCCATGCAGCAACGCTATGACCAGATCAAGGCGCTCCATCAGCAAACTGCACAGGATTTAGGTATATTTTTTCCGTTGGATCTTCTCGACAGCCTGAAGGATCTGCTCCAAGGCATCCATCTCTTAGGTGAGTTTTCCCCTAAAACCAGGGATACCTTAATGAGCTTTGGTGAGCGTTTGTCGGTAAGGATGGTTGCTGCTTATATCGCCTCCCAAGGTATCGCGGCAAAGTCTCATGATGCTTGGGACCTAGGTTTCATGACGAACAACTCGTTTGGTCATGCTGAGATCCTTGATGAAAGCTTTCCTCTGATTGAGAACTCGTTTTCCATGTTCAAGCATGATTTTCCATGGATACCCGTCGTTACGGGTTTTCTCGGGAAAGATCGCGATGGGAATATTACCACCCTCGGCAGAGGGGGAAGTGATCTCACTGCCTGCGTCCTTGCAGCTGCCCTTCATGCAGATGAAGTCATCGTCTGGAAAGATGTTGACGGCATCCTCACCACCGATCCTCGTCTGGTCAAGGAAGCGAAAAGTATTCCTGCCATCTCCTTTGAAGAAGCTGCAGAGCTTGCCTATTTCGGAGCACAAGTACTGCAACCGGGTTCCCTTCTTCCGGCAATGAAATTAAATATTCCGGTTCGTGTCAAGAATTCCTACAACGTTCAACACCCCGGAACGGTGATTGTCAAAGCATTGGACGATGATGCCAAAATCAGAGCCATCACCTTTAAGAAGCACGTGATCTTGGTTGACCTTGTTTCAACACGCATGCTCGGCCAATCTGGCTTCCTTCAGCATGTGTTTCAAGTCTTTGCAAACCTCAACATTTCCGTGGATGTCGTTGCTACGAGTGAAGTGAGTATTTCCTTAACCTTAGATCAGCGCTATGATATTCAGCCATTAAAAATTGCATTGGAGAAAATCGCCCATGTCACGATCAACGAAGGTAAAACCATTATGAGCTTGATCGGAAACGTACGGCATTCGTCGGAGATCCTTGCAGAGTCCTTTGCCATCATGCAGCAACTGGACATCAATGTGCAGATGATTTCACAAGGAGCATCAAAAGTAAACATCAGCATGATCGTTGATGATGCTGAAGGTGAACGCTGCATCACCGCTTTGCACCGTCATTTTTTTGGAGGGAAAGCATGAACATCGCTATCATCGGCTACGGCAAGATGGGAAGAATGGTAGAGCAGGTTGCACACCAGCGGGGGCATCGTATTGTAGCAAGAGTTGATCCTACCGATCCTGATGCAGATGCAAAAAAGATTAGTCAAAGTACATTGCACGATGCTGATCTTTGCATTGAATTCACGCATCCTCGTGCTGCAGTTCAGAATATCGTTGCTCTTGCGCAGCTCAAGAAACCAATCGTTGTTGGAACCACCGGATGGTACGACGCCCTTCCTCAGGTTCAGGAAGCAGTCAAACACCGCAAGGTCAGTTTGCTCTACGCCAGCAATTTTTCTCTCGGTGTTCAGCTCTATCTTAGGATCATGCAGCGTGCAGCACAACTGATGCAATCGTTTCCTCATTATGATATCGGTGGCATTGGTGCACATCACAACCAGAAAGCAGACAGCCCTTCAGGAACAGCAAAGAGCATCGCTTCCGTCATTCTTCAGCATATGCCGCGGAAAAAGTCAGTGGTGTATGAGTTACCTGATCGCCCACTCGCTGCTGATGAATTTCACTTCGCTAGTCTCAGTTGCGGTTCAATTCCCGGAACGCATACGGTCTTCTTTGATTCTGCCGTCGACACGATCGAGTTAACCCATACCGCGCGCAGTAGGGAAGGATTTGCACTGGGTGCAGTCCTTGCTGCAGAATGGCTGCGCAAAGAACCGCGTGAAGGAATCTTTACCATAGATGCAATGATGGATGAACTGCTCGGGGTGCAATGATGGACATGCATGGCGTATACACGGCACTGATAACTCCCTTCGACAGCGACGGAAAACCAGATCTTGCAGGCTTGCGAAAGAACATCCGCTTCCAGATTGAAGAGGGCGTTGATGGTATTGTTCCACTCGGAACCACAGGAGAAACCCCTACCTTGAGCGATACAGAACAAGAAGCAGTTATCCGCGTTGCCGTTGCAGAAGCACATGGAAAGATCAACGTTATGGTTGGGACAGGAAGCAACTCCACCGCAAAAACGATCGAATATACCCAGCGAGCAAAAGCGCTCGGTGCAGATGCTGCGTTGATTGTTACCCCTTATTACAATAAGCCAACGCAGGAAGGCATCTACCAGCATTTCAAAGCGATTACGGAAGCAGTTGACCTTCCGATTCTGGTGTACAATATTCAAGGCAGAAGCGGAGTGAATATCCACACAGTAACACTGAAACGCATTGCAGGTCTCAGGAACATTATCGGTGTCAAAGAAGCATCAGGCAATGTTGAGCAGATGATGGAAGTCATCCAGCAGATACAACACCAGTATCCTCATTTCTGTGTCATGAGCGGCGATGATGGATTGACCCTCCCATTATTGTCGCTCGGTGGCAAAGGCGTTGTTTCTGTCGCCAGCAACCTCGTTCCAGGAGAAGTGGTTGGCATGGTGAAGGCAGCGCTTGCAGGAGATTTCGCTCAAGCGCGCAAGAAGCATTTTGAATTACTTCCCCTGTTCAAGGCAATTTTTGTGGAGACGAACCCTATTCCCGTAAAAGAATCAATGTCTATGGTTGGCATGCCTTCCGGTTCGTGCAGACTTCCGTTGTGTGCACTTATGCCCGAGAACAGAGCAAAGCTGCAACATGTATTGCAGGAGATGCATCTCGTATGACTCTGCCAATGAAAAAACTCAAGGTTGGTATTTTGGGAGCGACAGGTATGGTAGGGCAGCAATATCTCTCCTTGCTGGAGCATCATCCGTGGTTTGAGGTTGTCTTTCTTGCAGCTTCAGAACAGTCTGCCGGCAAAAGTTATGCAGAGGCCGTCAAAGGAAGATGGCATATGCAGAAAAATATTCCGGTCGATGCAAGCGATCTCATAGTCTCACGGATTGATGATCTTGCACACGCCATGCAATGCAGCTTTGTTTTCTCTGCGTTAGACACCGATACAGCTAAGCTCTGGGAAGAGCGTTATGCAGCAGCCGGCATTCCCGTTGTTTCAAATGCCTCTGCCCATCGTAAGACTGATGATGTACCCATGCTCATTCCAGAAATTAATCCCTATCATCTCGGCATCATCCCCGAACAGCAAAAGCGTCGTGGATGGAAGAAAGGATTCATCGTGGTAAAATCAAACTGTTCCCTGCAGTCGTATCTTACGCCGCTCTATGCCATTCATCGGCATGCTCCATTAACCAAGGTGATGATCACCACTCTGCAAGCGGTCAGCGGCGCAGGTCACCCCGGTGTTGCTTCGTTTGATATCTTAGACAACGTTGTTCCATTTATCCGAGGAGAAGAAGAGAAAAGCGAACAGGAGCCGCTGAAGATTTTAGGAACATTGCAAAACGGAACCATCAAGCCAGCAATTGGCATAACGTTCGCAGCGCATTGTAATCGGGTTCCGGTTCTGGATGGTCATATCGCTTGCGTTTCATTTTCATGCGAGAAGAAGTTATCATCTGATGTGATCAAGAAATTATGGAATGAGTTCGTCGCCTTACCCCAGCAACTCCAGCTTCCTTCAGCGCCAAAGCATCCTATCATCTATCGCCCTGAGGAAGATCGTCCCCAGCCGCGATTAGATCGAGATGCAGAAGGGGGCATGGCGATCAGTGTCGGACGATTAAGGCAATGCAACCTCTTAGATTTCCGATTCGTCGGATTATCGCATAACACCATTCGGGGAGCAGCAGGCGGAGGAATCCTCAACGCAGAGCTGCTCTACAAGCAAGGGTACTTCTTATGAAACCACTTCCATTCACCAAGCAAGAAATAGAGAAAATCATGCAGCAATTTCCAACTCCATTCTATGTCTATGATGAAACAGGCATCCGTGCGAATGCAAAAAAACTCAAGCATGCGTTTCGTAAGGTTCATGGCTTCAAAGAGTATTTTGCCGTTAAAGCATTACCTAATCCGTTCATACTGAAAATCCTCAAAGAAGAGGGATTTGGTGCAGATTGCAGCTCATTGCCCGAGCTCATGCTTGCACAAAAGGTAGGTATTGTCGGAGAAAACATGATGTTCACGTCCAATGATACGCCTGCTCCCGAATTCGCGATGGCAAAAAAGCTGGGAGCAATTGTCAACCTTGATGATATCAGCCATCTTTCCTATCTGGAACAATCTGCCGGTCTTCCTCCGCTCCTCTGCTTTCGCTACAATCCCGGAAAACTGAGAGAAGGCAACGCGATAATTGGCAAGCCCGAAGAAGCAAAATACGGATTAACCAAGGAGCAGCTCTTCACCGCATATCAACAAGCGAAAGCTAAGGGAGTGAAACGATTTGGTCTGCATACAATGATTGCTTCCAATGAACGGAGTGAAGAATACTTTGTTGAAACGGCAAAGATGCTCTTTGCTTTAGTCCAAGAGATCAGCAGCACCGTTGGCATCTCGTTTGAGTTCATCAACATTGGCGGCGGCATCGGTATTCCTTATCGACCTGAACAGCAACCTGTTTCCTATGAGAAAATTGCCGACGGCATCGAGCAGGCATATCACAAGATGATTACCAAGCACGGATTACCTTCATTGAAGATCTTCATGGAATGCGGCAGAGTTATTACCGGTCCGTATGGTTTTCTCATCACGCAAGTATTGCATCTCAAGCATACCTACAAGGACTATGTCGGCTGCGATGCGTGCATGGCAAATCTCATGCGACCTGCCATGTACGGTGCATATCATCATATTACGGTGCTCGGCAAAGAACAAGCAAAGGGACATCATGTCTACGATGTCACCGGCTCCTTGTGCGAGAACAACGATAAGTTTGCAATCGACCGACCACTGCCAGAGATTGAGCGGGGAGACCTCCTTGCCATCCATGACGCAGGAGCGCATGGTCATGCTATGGGTTTCCAATACAATGGGAAACTTCGTTCTGCAGAACTCTTGCTGAGAAGTAATGGGGAGGTTATCATGATCCGCCGCGCAGAAACACCGGATGATTATTTCAGTACGCTCGACTTTTCTGCACTGCAGAGGTTTGAGTAATGGTGCACAGAAATCCTCACCTTGCGAAACTCGCTTCCGGCTATTTGTTTCCTGAAATCAACCGGAGAAAAAGAGAGTTTCTTGTCCATCATCCTGAAGCAAAGATCATCAGCTTGGGCATTGGCAACACCACAGAGCCGTTGTCTCCTCATATCGCACATGCACTCGCGTATGCTGCACAACATCTTGCAACTCGAGAAGGATATTCTGGCTATGGTGATGAGCAAGGTCTTCCCGCGCTGAGAGAGAAGATCGCTCATGTTTTGTACAAGGGTAGCATCAATCCAGACGAAGTCTTCATTTCCGACGGCGCAAAATGTGATCTCGGAAGATTGCAATTGCTGTTTGGATGTCAGGCAACGATCGCCGTGCAAGATCCTACCTATCCCGTCTACGTCGATGGTTCTGTGCTCATCGGCGCAACAGGTCATTCTACGGATCATGGCTTCAAGGGCGTTGTCTATATGCCCTGCACTCCTGAAAATAACTTTTTCCCGAACCTTACAACATTGCCAAGGACAGATCTCATCTACTTCTGCTCACCCAATAATCCAACGGGAGCAGTTGCAACCAAAAAACAGCTGGAGCAGCTAGTAGCTTTTGCAAAACAGAACAAGTCTATCATCATCTTTGATGCTGCTTACAGCGAGTACATAGAGGAACCAACACTGCCCAAAAGCATCTATGAGATTGACGGCGCAAGAGAAGTTGCCATTGAAGTTTCTTCATTCTCAAAACTGATCGGTTTTACCGGCGTTCGTTTGGGATGGTGTGTTGTTCCTCAAACCTTGTGCTATGATGATGGAACTCCTGTTGCTAAGGACTGGAATCGGATTGTCACAACAATCTTCAATGGTGCTTCAAACATTGCCCAGCATGGCGGATTGGCAGCACTCGATCACCAAGGACAGGAAGAGATGAAAGCAACGATCGCTTACACCAAGAAAAATGCAAGGATCATCCGATCAGCATTGTTGGAGCTTGGCTTCGATGCCTATGGTGGCATCAACAGTCCGTATATTTGGGCGAAACGTCTCGGCAAAACAGAAAAGTCGTGGGATATCTTCAACGAGCTGCTGGAAACATCACATGTTGTTACGACACCGGGTTCTGGCTTTGGTCCTTCAGGAGAAGGATTTCTGAGATTCTCTGCCTTTGGACATCGGGAAGATGTGGAAGAAGCGGTACAACGGCTGCAACAAACGCTCCGTTAAATCCTTTTCACCAAAAACACCTTATTCGTCTTCCCCGACGGCTTTCGTGCAATAATGCCCCTTTCTTCCAATGATGCAAGCATTAGGGATAATGCCGTTTTTGAGAGATCTGTCTTATACCGTAGCGTTGCCTGTTCGATGCCTTCTTCTTCTTTTATGACCTTAAGTACCGTTTGCTCGTCTTGAGAAAACCCCTGTAGGAATGCAGCAAACTCATCCTTCTCTTTCTCACTTTTCTTAGCATCAGCAAGTGCTGTCGTTATCTTCACTTGATGTTGCTCAAGCTGCTGCTGTGTTTTGTCAACAAACGATAGATAAAACCCGAGGATGATTAACACGCCAGAAAGGATGCTGCCGATCAGTACGGCAATGTTGAGCTGATCATGCAAGCAAATGCCATTCTCCAAAATGCAGGATCCGCCATTCGTCTTGGCGATCTCGATAATGTACTTCTGTTCGCGCTGGTACATGACTACTACAGTCAGAGCCAACGCAATACCTATGATCAGGATAATGATGCCGATCTGTTTCTGGTTCATGGAGGTAAAGAAGAGGAGAAGGTATTTAATGGTTGTGAAACTGCACCGGAAACTATATAAGATTCCTTAGCCTTGAGGAGTGTAATAGAGCGGGGAGAGGGTTTTGAACCCTCCTTCGTCGTTTGTGAGATGGCGTAGCCCCTATGCATCCCCGCTTTTCTTTCTCTCTTCTTCGACCGCTTATGGGTTCTTGTGTTTGATCTGCAAGAGTTCATGCAGCCAGCAAAACCCAATGAAACTTTCAACGAGTGCGATCCATCCAATAATCGCTATGCCTATGTTGAGGAACACTGCTGAGTACTGTGGAGCCCATGGGCCGAGCCACCAAAATGCAAGTGCAAATCTCAAAACTCGGTCAACGGTTCCTAGATTTTGTTTCATGGTTATGCCCCCTTCTTTTCTTCGTGGGTGATGCCTGTCTCAGCAATCTCACCCTGCTGCATGATGTCCTGAGGTGGTGGAAGTGTTGCTTTCAAATTTTCTTGCGGCGCTGGAGCATCGCTTTTCTTCATCACTGCAGTATGTGATCTACCATTATGATGAGAGTTTTCATCATGCGTCATCATCATCACATGCGCTAGCAACATCATCATGATAAATATTAAGGGGATGACATCATTGCTAAATCCGAAAGAGGGTAACATCCAGAGTAGTAGTAGTGGTACGACGCATGCAACACCCATCCAAATCCAGGAGTTTTTCATGGTTTCCTACCGTCCTAGAGTTTCCGATACCTCAACAGCAAGCTATTTCCCACCACACTGACGCTGCTCATCGCCATAGCAGCCCCTGCAATCACCGGAGAAAGTAACCATCCAGTTAATGGATACAATACGCCGGCAGCAACCGGAATGCCCAGCACATTATAGAACAATGCCCAGAACATATTGAGCTTGATTTTTCTCATCGTTATCCTGCTGAGTTTGATTGCCTTCGGTACATCCAGTAGATTGTTTTTCATCAGGACGATGTTGCCCGTTTCCATAGCGACATCGGTGCCTGATCCCATGGCAATGCCAATATCTGCCAGTGCAAGTGCAGGAGCATCGTTGATGCCGTCGCCCACCATGGCAACTTTGCCTTTGCTCTGCAATTTTTTGACATAGCCAGCTTTCTGGTCGGGAAGCACCGAAGCAAAAACATTTCTAATCCCAACCTGTGTAGCAATGGCTTTTGCCGTTCGTTCGTTGTCACCGGTGATCATGTATACCTGCACTCCCAGTGATTGCAGCTGTTGGACTGCTGCTCTTGAAGTTGGCTTGATCGTATCGGCAACAGCAACCATGCCCACTACTTTTCTTCCCTCGGCAAGGATCATGACCGTTTTACCTTGCTCTTCCAGTTCACGAGGAACTTGTGCACGGATGCCGAGGCTTGCCATCAACTTGATATTTCCCAAGGCGTATTTCTTTTTCCCAAGCTGTGCGGTAATGCCATGTCCGGGAATTGCCTTAAACAACGTCGGCTTCATGAGTGCTATCTTTTCTTCTTTCGCTTTCTTTACGATCGCTTCTGCAAGCGGGTGCTCAGATCCCTGCTCTAGAGAGGCAAGAATTTTCAGCAGGTCTTTTGGCGATCCCTGCTGGGGAAGAAGATCAGTCACTTCCGGTTTTCCGTGCGTAATGGTACCTGTTTTATCAAAAATAACATACTTAATTTTATGTGCAGTTTCTAACGCATCTCCACCTTTGATGAGAATGCCATGCTTTGCTCCTTTGCCCGTGCCTACCATAATAGCCGTAGGTGTCGCTAAACCAAGAGCACAAGGGCATGCAATTACCAGAACCGCAACAGCCGTAATTAAGCTAAACGCAACGCCTTTTCCGAGCATCATCCAAATGGTAAAGGTAACGAGGGCAAGGAGCATGACAATCGGCACAAAGTATGCAGAGATGGTATCAGCAAATCGCTGAATTGGAGCTTTTTTGCTTTGTGCTTCTTCCATCAGCTTAATGATCTGTGCAAGGGTGGTGTTTGCTCCGATTTTTGTTGCGCGGAACGTAAAGGTTCCGTATTTATTGATCGTTCCACCAATAACAGCGTCGCCTTTTTTCTTATCGACCGGCATGCTTTCGCCGGTAATCATACTCTCATCCAGTGAGGAAACACCGTTCAGGATGGCGCCATCAACCGGAACTTTCTCTCCGGGCTTGACCATGACCACATCCTGCAGAAGCACTTGATCTACCGGAATTTTCATCTCTACGTCTTTCCGTAAGACCGTCGCAATTTTCGGGGACAGTGTCATCAGCTTTTTGATGGCGTCAGACGTTCTGCCCTTGGCAATCGCTTCGAGCAGTTTTCCCATGATCACGAAAGTGATGAGCAAGGCAGAAATCTCAAAATACTGTCCTATTTCTGGATTGAAGAGCACAGCATAAACGCTAAAGAAATATGCAGCACTCGTTCCTACAGCAATCAGCGTATCCATGTTTGCCGTTTTATTCCTCAGTGCATGCCAGGTTCCCTTATAAAACGAGAATCCGACGCCAAACTGAACGGGCGTTGCCAAAACCCAGAGAATATAATCCTTATAGGGAACTTCGATGCCAATCCACATCAACAGCATGCCAATAATAAATGCCGGGATGGCAAATAGCAAGCTGATCAAAAACTTGGTTTTGTATCCTTTAATTTCCTGCTCCAGTTGCTGCTGAGGGTTTTGAAGACGCATCGAAGCTCCGTATCCTTTTTCTTTGATAACTTGAATCAGGTCTTCCGGCTTCAGTTTTTTTTCGTCATACGTGACACTGGCTTTTGCCATCGCGTAATTAACGGTCGCGTTAGCAACGCCTTCTTTCTTTTTCAGACCTCGTTCAATGATCAGGCTGCAACTCGCACAGTGCATTCCCGTAATCTGGAGCTGGGTTGTTTTCATCTCATGCCACCGTTGCCACATAGCCTGCTTTCTTTACTGCTGCTATAAGCTGCTCAGGCTTCGCTGTCTTTTCGTCATAGGTGATTGTCGCCTTTCCTTCAGGAACATCAACCTTGACGTCACCGATACCTTTGATTTCTTTTACTTCTTCGCTCACGAGCACGCCACAGCTCTTGCAGTGCATGCCTTTAATCTTGAGTGTTACGGTTTTCATCGTGCACCTCCACAGCCACATCCTCCAGAACCGCCACCGCAGCCAGCTCCGGCAGGAATATCTCCTTGGATTACTGGTTGTTGTGGTGCTGCAGCATCGCCTTCAGATACTGTAAACGTTCCCCGATACATGTTCATCGAGCAGGCAATCCTAAATGTGCCCGTCTTTGTGGGAATAAATTCGATCACATTATTTCCTTCACTGACATACTTGGAAATGCCAAAGGATGGAATGGTAACACTCTTCGAGCATCCGGGCATTCTCGCGACATCAGCCGTCATTCTGACTTTAACGCCTTGCTTGAACACCGACGGTTCCATCACATACTGTCCATTGCTCACCCAGAGTTTTACTTCTTGTACGGTTCCATCATTTCCCGTAATGATACGATCACTCGCCTTCACGGGGAACACTAAAAAGCTCCAGAGTGACGCA
The DNA here is from genome assembly GCA_016219835.1 of Candidatus Woesearchaeota archaeon. GTDB lineage: Archaea > Nanobdellota > Nanobdellia > Woesearchaeales > JACRKL01 > JACRKL01. The sequence continues at coordinate 1,111 of JACRKL010000070.1, read as the reverse complement.
AGCAAAATCACGCTCACCATCACCAATGCCACGGTTGTTAATATCTTTTTCATAGTTTCACCTGTTCGTTTTTGTTGTTTTTTTGATTTGATTTCGTGTTCATAAAAACCCTCCATGAGGACCATAGATCATGACTGCAATTAGGAGCACGGTAACAATCACCGCTGGCGACACAAACAAGCTGAAATCAGGCGGATCTTTCGTTGCGCTAGCATCAACTTCCTGAACGAGCATGAGTGACAACCCGCCAAGGATCAGCAGATTCACAATCGTATACAACGGCATGAACCACTGCACATGGTCGTTGAACATCATTAAAGTAATCATCGGACCCATAGTTCCACCCATCAAGCCAGCCATCATGCCTTCCATAATGCCCATGATACCGCAGCACTTGCCCGTGAGGATGCCAGCTCCAACGCCGAGTAGTACACCAACCACTGCACCGGTAAAAAAGCCATTCGTTGCGCCGATGACAGCACCGATGAGCATGGCCGTCTGCATACCGAACGTCATACCGAGCATCATGCCCGTCATGCAGGTAAATTTGACTTTATACATCAGGAAGTGCCAGAGTGTTGTTATCAGAGCAACGATGCTGATGTCTAGATAAAAGACCCAGATTGCGTATTTCTCAAATAGCTGTGGAATTGTGCTGAGGAAACTCACTGCCGCAACTACTTCGAGTGCGATCAGGATTAATAGTGTTGACAATGCAAAACCAATCATGCTGCGCTCCGCAGCATAATGTTGTTCGCTCATGACATTTTTTACGTGTTGTTGAAGTTCATGCACCATGCTGCTTTTGGAAGTAGGGGTTTTATTAATACCTTTGCCCCAGAAAAATGAGCAAGGAAGGTTTAATTCTTGAGAAACTGGGGGAATGGATGTTTAAAGTGCAGTTTTATACACCCTTAACCCGTTCTTTCTTTGTTCTGGACAACTTCGGAATATATCTCTACCAAAAAAAAGGGGAAGTGTTATCATTTGACTGATAAACGCTCCATGTTTCTTTCTTGAAGAAACAACCCGATAACCTTGTCGTGGTTTTCTAAAGATTTCGAGAATGAGCATGTCTTTCTCACTACTCTTCCAACTCTTTGTCTGATTG
>JACRKL010000066.1 GCA_016219835.1 Candidatus Woesearchaeota archaeon | reverse complement strand
CAGCGATTGCAGCGGCATTCGTGGCTATTCGTATTCCTTGACTGCCGACCCAGACGATGTGATCGATACAACTGCAACAAGTGTTACAGTTCCTAACGTTGCTCCAGGAATGTATGTGTTCAAAATCAAATCGCAGGATAACAACGGCTTGTGGAGCGATGTTGCGAGTTACACGGTTATTATAACGACGGTTTCCTCCACCAACCGAGTTACAGTCCGGATTACTAACCCTCTCAGCGGAAGTACGCTGCAAGGCACCGTTCCTCTCCAGTGGATAGCTACTGATCTGCTGAATAAATCTCTGACAACGAGAATCGACTATCGCCAAAGCAATGGTACATGGATACCGTTGGAGGACTGGACACCTCATGATGGTACCTTTAATTGGAATACGACCACTATTCAGGATGGTGCGGATTATCTGGTGAGGGTCACTGCTCGTGATCCTGATGGAGTCATGGGATCCGATCAGATTAGTGCATTAACCATCAACAATCATCCTGCCCAGAGTTTGCATGTTGAGATCCAAGCACAGCCCCAAGAAGGGGAAGCGCCGTTGCTCGTAGATTTTGATGCTCTTGTTTCTGGAGGAAATCGTCCTTACACCTACAACTGGAACCTTGGTGATGGTTCTATCGAAACCGGTAAAACGTTCGAACACCTCTATTCGCAGCCAGGCATATATCATGTTACACTCGTGGTTTACGACGCTCTCCATGCTTCAGGAACAGGCACGGTTACGATTGCCGTTACTAAAGATGAAATAACCAACACTAAACAAAAACTGTTTGTTTCGCAACTGGGCATCATCAATGATTGTGTTGCCCCTGGCGACGAGCTTCAGATCCTTGCAAGTGTAACGAACAATGGCAATACGAATATGAAAGAAGTCCGTCTTGTTCCGGGTGTTCCGGAGTTTGGTGCCTGGAGCAGATACGGTCCAGACCGTCTGAAGAAAGGGCGAACCATGCAGAAATACATGACGCTATACGTCCCAGCAACTGCACAGCCAGGCGACTATTATCTCCACCTTGAGCTAGCGGGAGACAAAGACTCTGGCGAGATGATCACTAGAGTAACCCTCTGGCCATTTACGGTCGCAAGAACGTGCAGGGACTAGTGACCACTGTATTGTCCTAACAGATAGAAACCTTTAAATATCAGGGCGCGCTCCTGTCTACTAACATTCATCTAAACAGCATCGATGCGTAAACATCGGGGGAATGCACTATGAAAAAACTGGGTATTGGATTAATGATGGTTGTGATGTCTATTCTATTAGCATCTCTGGCAACTGCACTGCCGTATGTTGATTATGTGAAGATCAATGGTGATGTGCATCAAAACGGTGATGATCTTATCGTAAAACGTGGCGAAGTGCTGAATATCCATGTCCGATTGCTTGCCCAAAGTGTTGATAGTCAAGCAGGCGTTAATACCACCTACTGCCCCAGTAGCGGCTGCAAAGATGTTGAAGTTGAATCGAAAATCTTCGGTTATGAATATAATGATTATCGCGATGAAGAATTGGTTGACAATGTGCAGCCATTCAACATGGGCGGCAGTGACGTTAAGTATGTTGACTTGAAGGTTACGGTTCCGAATGATATTACAACCGGTCAAGCAAAACTTCGTGTCATGGTTGGCGATAGGAATTCTGATACCGTTCAAACGTACAACTTCCAGCTTCGTATTGAAGGCGAGTCTCATTCCATAAGAATCAATGATGTGAACTTCCACGATTCCACTCCCGTAAAAGCAGGGGGCATCTTGATCAGCAGCGTTCGGATTGAAAACATAGGTGGGAATGATGAGAATGGCATTAAGGTGATAGTTTCCATTCCAACCCTTGGTGTTTCCAACTCTTATTACATGGACAACTTAGATACCAATGATGAAGCAGACACCGAAGATATCTGGCTCAGAGTCCCTCGTGAAGCGACTCCCGGTAACTATGATGTCGAAGTTGAAGTGCAGTATGACCGTTATCATGAAAAAGTCTATGCAACCAGAACGATCAAAGTGGTTGCTGCCGACTCTCTTGTGAATCAACCGGCAATACAGCAGCCGCCTCAAAAAGGCCCCGAGAATATTATCAGCGTTGAAGGTGTCATGAAAGAAGTGACTGCAGGACAAGGCGGTGCAATCTATCCTATTACCTTAACTAATGCAGGAACTTCAGCAAAAACATACACGATTTCCGTAACTCCATTAGACTGGGCAACGGTTACTTTTTCACCGGGTAATGTCGTTCTCCTGAATACGGGAGAGACCAAGACCGTTTATGTGTATGTTGCAGCACTGCCTAACGCAGCTGTCGGTGCACACACGTTTATGGCAACCGTTACCGTTGGCAGTGAGAGTAAACAACTCACCATGGCTACTTTAGTCAAGGAAGCTCCTGCGCCTCCTCCAACGAACACGGGTTCATGGACCAGTCTAAAGACGGGCTTGCAGATCGGTCTTGCCGTGTTGGTCATCGTGCTGATTATCGTCGGCATCGTGGTGGGCATCAACCGCAGCAAGAAGCAAGACAACGAGGAAGGCAAGGACAATAGCGAGTCCGAAACCTATTATTAATGTTTCACGGCAGAAAGGCATTGCTGCCTTTTTGTTTTTCTTATGACCTCAGTCCAGCGATTCCTTTTTGTTGTAGTTTTGTGTTTGTTAATCCAAAGTATTGAAGTTCGTGCTGATGTTCTACCTTACTTTTCTTCTTCCCAGCAGACCGCTTGTGTCTATCAGCCATTTTTGCAAACACTGACACTGGTGAACACGAACACTGATCTGTTAGGAGTGACCATTACTGCTAAAGATGCTGCTGCTAGTACCAGTTTCTCTAAGCAGTTTGTCATCATCAATCCAGGAATGCAGGAAACTGTTGAACTGTTTTCTACCTTCTCCAAGCAGGGAAGCAGCAATGTAGATATCACCTTGACAACGACGGATGGTAAGACACTAACTCTTGAAAATCCCATCACTGTTGTTCGTTGCTCTTCTTCTTCCCTGCAAGGCGCAGATCTCAGCAGAAGAGCGTGTTTTGGTGTCCCGCAGCAGTTTGCTCTTGAGGCTACCAACGCAGGTTCATTTATCGAAGCATATCATTTCTCATTAAGCGATCTCAACAGTTATACTACGCTCTCCAGCAATCCCTTGATCGTCGGACCAGAAAGTAAAGAGCAGGCTTATCTTTACCTCAATGTTCCTTTGACCGGAGTATTTGATCTTGATCTTTCCATGACCAGTGAGTTGACGGGAGTAACATCGACCCTGCCATTGCATCTCGAGGTTGTTGATTGTACGCCGAAGCAGACCTTTCTGAATGCTACGGTCTTGCCACAATTTCAGACGGTAGGTTATCATACTGCATATCCTACGTTTACCGTATGGAACACCGGCAATGCTGATCTTGACCTTGATCTCTCGCTCTTTGCACCCGCATGGATCACCATGAATGAGAGCAGACTTGTTATCCCTATCGGCGGATCAGAAACGCTGACATTCATAACCCAACCGCCATTGAACCAGTCTCCGGGAAACTATACCCTCAAAATGGATATGTATGATGGACAGGTTCTTGTTGCATCTCCAACCATAATGCTGGAGCTCAAATCTTCAGTTGCATCTCCTTCCTGGCTAAAATACTCGCCACTCGTTTTGCTCCTCCTTTTATTGATCATCGTAGGCATCGTCGTTATGAGGAGAAGAAAGAAAGATACTCCTGAAGAATCTCCGGAGGTTACAGCAGAACAAATAGAATCTGTTGTTGCAGAAAGCACTGAAGAACCAACCGCTGCAAAAATCTACAAGCAGCGAGACTTTGGAGAATCGGATTCTCAGGGCGATAATAATTCCCGTGGCTTGAAGGTTCTTGTCGGCTTGCTGTTGATCTTCCTTGCAATTTTTCTGTTCCTTTATCTTTCCGGCTTCTCACCATTTACGCCGCAGCAAAATACTACGGTAAGCAGAACCACCAACCAAACGCTTCAACCCATCGATGAAAATGCAAAAGCCGTCGATCAAATGCTCTCTTTCCTGAACAGAACCCACCAGACCTCAAACTTCCGTTATCAAGTATGGGAAGCAAACTATCAGAAGAAGTTGAATCTCTCGCTTTACTTTTCAGACCCAGATCATGATAATCTTACCTATGCCATGACGCAGAAGCCGGAACATCTGCAGGTAAACGTACAGGGCAGTGTTGTTACGTTTACTCCTGATCGTTATTGGTATGGCGTAGACAGCGTTCGCTTCACCGCAAATGACGGACAGTACGCTGCGAACAGCACCCAGATGACATTGATCGTCACTCCTTTGCTCAAGAGGACATGGAAAGACTGGGTAATTGATCACGTCGTCTTGCTTCTTGTTGCTCTCGTTATCCTCTTGTTCTTGATAGCCATGAAACGAGGCTATCAGCAGGTAGAATAACCATTATATACTCTGATCTTCTGTTCTGAGCAAATGCACATCGCCCTCATCTCCACAACACAAGATCCTGCTTCCGTCAGCATCAGGACTGCGCTAACTGCTGAAGGTACTCTTCCTCATGGCGTAGTGATTCACGAATTTCATGATAGCCTGCTTTCGATGAATGACCTTGACATTAAGATTAAAGCCGACCTCTTTGTTTTTCTGAGCAAGCATCAATCTGCTTCAGGCATTCCTTCGTTGACCGTGCATGCCCCAGGTAATTTTGGCACAGCGGAGTTGGGAGGAAAGAATCAGGAACTTTGCATTGCTCCTGCAATCTTCATCAAAACCTTTTTTCAGCAGCTCCAGCAGTATGCGAATCAAGGCTATGGCTGCATTCAGGAAGCAACGCATCATGGTCCTTTCCTCACGAAAACGCCATGCGTTTTCATTGAGATCGGCAGTACGGAGAAAGAATGGAACGATCCAAAGCCAGCCAAAATGATGGCAGAGTGCTTCATGAAGACGATCACTCAGCTTCCCCTCGCGTCTAAATTTCGTTCGGCATTAGGCATTGGAGGCCCGCATCACTGCCCTTCCTTCAAGAAGATCCAGTTTGAAGAACCCATTGCCATCGGTCACGTTTGTCCAAAGTACATGCTTCCGGTGCTCAGCGAAACCATGATCTGCCAAGCTTTGGAAAGGACGCAGCCAAAAGCAGACCTCATCCTCGTTGACTGGAAAGGATTAGGAGAACCTAAAGAAAAAATCAAAGGCATGCTCGAGAAAATCGGTGTAGAGTGGAGGAAAGTCTAAACTGTTCAAGATAACGGACTTTTCGTAAACCATATAAAGAAAAGAACCGATAGCGACCATATGCCAACCGAGAAGCAGACTTCCTTAGTGCAGAAAGAAAAAAAGGAGAACGATTCACCCGTTATTCCTGCTCCTGACACAAGCAGCGAAATGCGTTTGGGCAATATCAGTATTATTCTTGACTCCTATGATGACCTCTTTTCTGACTTTGATCCCCGACCATACACGGTGAGAACGATCTCCGATGATTTTCTGCACGAATGCAGGAGAGCAGTTCGGGACAAAAAGAGTGAAGGCGTTGAGCTTGAGCTGCAGCTCCTTGTCCCAAAAAATAAGCGCAATGCAGAGTATGAAGTCAGCATCAAGCGCCGGCTGAAAACCTATTTTCAGAAGCAGTGGGAAGCGCACAACAAGGAGCTCAAAACGATTCAGCACGAAGGTATGATCTGGTCTGCGGTAGGAATCCTGCTCATTTTCTTCTCGACATTATTGCTGAACCACGAAACATTCTTTGCTCGTCTCTTGTTTGTCATCGCTGAACCGGGCGGCTGGTTCTCGATCTGGACAGGTCTTGAAAAACTCTTTTTTGGCGGTAAAGACAAAATGAGCGAGGCAACCTTCAATCAGAAGATGGGGCAGTTGAAAGTGATATTTCAGGAGTATTAATTCATGAATGGAAAGTCTGAGGAGAATTTACTCTTTAGCAATCTTCCGGCTCTGACGAAAATCTCGCAAGATGCGAGGTTCTGCCATCTGTTCGCATGAATTCAGGGTATTTCGTTAGCGAAAATTCCCAATGGAACTCCCTTTTCGCTTGCTACTTTTTTTGGCAGATGCTCACATTAGGATGGCAGAACAGACATTTTCGTCAGAGCCCAATCTTCCATAACTCTTTAAAATACCGTTTCTGATTTTCTGCCATTTCTTCGTTCTCGATCATCACTGCAAAGGGTTCTTTTGTCCATGATTGTAAAACTACTTTGGTTGCATAGATGATGGTTGCGGTTGGAGATTCCAGTCGTATCGGCATAAACTTATATGCGGTATATCGTAGCGACTCATGTCTTTCTTTAATTTTTCTCCTTGCTTCTGGAGTATTATTATAGATCACCCTCATGGTAATTCTTCTTCTTATCCTTTCCCGATGCCATTCATCCATAAACGCAGGAAGTACCTCAAATGAGGAACGGGAACTTCCGTAGGCGAGAAACTCCTTTGCGTTTGAGCGGAGAATATCGTTCATCACTGCTTTCATTCCCTCCTTGCCTTCGAATACTTGGGTCTTTGGCTTCTTCATTCCTTTTGTTGTGAACAAAGTTTCGAGTTGGGGCATAACGTAAGCGACTGCTTCTTCTCTCTCTTTACATTGTCTCAGAAGTTCATATGGCTCAGCAGCTCTAAAGTATTTCTTGTTCTTCTTGATAACATAAGAAGCTAGCCCAAGCTCAATCAACCGTTGAAGAAGATCATACGTTAAAGTTCTCGGTAAATTACCTTTATGTGCGATTTCACTTGCTGAAGCATCTCCTAACTCTAAACACGTCAAATATGTTTTTGCTTCTTTTTCCGACAATCCAGATTTTACAAGATTAGCGAGGAGTTCCATAGTGTCGTAAATAATTAACAGCGATTATTTAAATCTTCTGGTGGACTTACTCTTTTGTGTAGTGATTACTATGAACATTACGTTGATATGTCCTCAAAATTACCACGGGGCTAGTGCTACGGGCGGGATCTATTACCCTATGGGCATCCTGCTGGTAGGATCCTTACTCAAAGATACTTTTCCTGCATGGAATGTTGATGTCATTGACGGCGAACTCTATTCATCATTGGAATTAGAACAACGTATTCTCGGTTCAGACGTTCTCGGTTTGAGTGCAAATACTAATAACTATCAGTCTTGCTTGGAGTTGGCTCAGTTTGCAAAACGTCATGACGTAAAAAGGGTAGTCATTGGCGGTCCGCATGCTTCTGTAGTTCTCCCATTAAACCCTCCAATTCCTATGGCTGAACTGATATTGCATCATCAGCAGACTATTGATGCGGTGACCGTTTATGACGGTGAAAATGCATTTCTTCAGTATCTTGCACAAATCGCGAAGAGACAACCCCATTTTGGAGGGATCCCTAATCTCTGGTTTAGGGATACGAACGGATCTATCCAGCATGGCGACATCATCCTTCCGATTAAGCCGCCTCGATTTACCGATATGAACTTTTCATTAATTGATCTTACTCCTTACAGGCAGGAGCACAAAAAAGAATTTCCTGCTATGTCTGAAAAATTTGTTGAGGGGTTTACTCATGTTGGCTGCGCATGGAGAGAAAAGCTTGGCTGTAGCTTTTGTGATATCCCTTATCCATTCAACAACTATCAAGCCCCTGGAAGATTCTGGAGGGATGTTCGGGAATCAAGGCGGCAGCTGATGGTTGATGCTGTTAAAGATTATGGCGATTGCTTAACGGGCAATCCAGAAAGGGTTAAAGCATTGCTTGCTGCCAGACCGTTAGATCTCGAGGATCTAGCGTTATCTTGTTATGGCAGAAGCAGCGAAATTACAGAGGATATGGCAGATCTCCTAAACCAGCTTCATGTTAAGTATCTCTACATTGGTTTTGATGCAGGGGATGCTACCATGCTAAAAAATATGCAAGAGGGCTACTCACCCAAGGCAAATTACGCTGCTCTCGAAAGGCTGGAGCGTCGTGGGATTTATGTCACAGGAAGCTTGATTCTTGGTGCCCCAGGAGAATCTCGTGAAACCATAGGTCACACCGAAAAATTTGCCAGAGAAGCATTACACTATTCTAACCTTGCACAGCTCCATTGTGCGATCCTAACGCCATTTCCTAGTGCACCTTTGGCTAAAGTATTCTTAGAGAGAAATCCGGATTTTTCTCAACAAGATATCTGGGATAGTGAAATTACAACAAAGCGATGGATCAGCAGTTTTTGCGAAGTCCCTCATGAGTACATAGAAGAGAAAGCACGAGAGATCAACAGTCTCAATCCTTCATCCAGAAAGCGGTATTTTGGCTTGCAACGACCACAGGACTAAAAAACTCACCACAACCCATAAATACCTCTCTCATCCATCTCTTCTTATGCATTATCAAATCCTTGCAGAACTCTATCAGCAGCTTGAAGCAACACCGAAGCGGCTCAATAAAACATGCTTCCTTGCTCATTTTCTTAAACGCGTTCCTGATGCAGATCTTCCAGACATCCTCCTCCTCGTCCAGGGTCTTGTCTTCCCGTCTTGGGATGAGCGGGAGTTGGGCATGTCATCAAAGCTCATGATGAAAGCACTTGGGCACATCACTGGCATGTCCCCTGATGCCATTGAACAAAACTGGAAAAAAACGGGCGATTTAGGTCTAACAGCCGAGCAGCTTGTTGCAACCAAAAAGCAAACGACGTTGTTCTCAAAACCGTTGACGACTGCTGTTGTCATGACCAATCTTCGCAAGCTTCCTGCACAGGAAGGTAGTGGTAGCGTTGATCTCAAACTGAAACTGATTGCTGAACTTTTTGCTTCTGCAACTCCTCTTGAGGCAAAATATTTAGTAAGGACTATCCTTGGCGATCTTCGTGTTGGTGCCGGTGAAAGCGTGCTTCGTGATGCGCTCATCTGGGCATATCTTCCTGAACAAGCTGTAGTGCTCGTGCAATGCCATGATCATTGGACGCCAAGAGAAAAGAACTGTCTGATTTGCAGCAAACCGTTGGAGAAGAGTAAAGAAAACGAAGTTATGAGGCAGGAGTATAACGCCCTCGTCACACGAGTACAGGAAGCCTTGGATATATCTAATGACTTTGGCGAAGTGGCGAAAGCACTTAGGCATGATGGTGTCAAAGGATTACATCACCTTGCTCTAACCATCGGTAAACCCATGAAGTCCATGCTGTTCCAGAAAGCAAAAAATATTCAAGACGGCTTTGCCATCGTTGGGAAGCCTGCTGCATTAGAATACAAGTACGACGGGTTTCGTATCAACATTCATCGTCACGGACATGTGATCCGGCTCTTCACCCGTCGTTTAGAAGAAGTAACTCAACAGTTTCCTGACCTTGTGGAAGAGATCAAGAAAAAAATCAGGGCAGATAACTATATCCTAGATGGTGAAGTTATTGGTGTCGATCCCAAGACTGGAAGATTTGTTCCGTTTCAGGAGATCTCCCAACGCATCCGGCGTAAGTATGATATTGCTGCTACGGCAAAAAGAATCCCGGTCATGCTGCATTTGTTTGACGCGATTGTTGTTGATAATGATGTGATGATCCAACTGCCGTTTCAAGAGCGCAGAAAACGGCTGCAAGCGATGATTAAAGAAGACGATGTCATCCATCTTGCCAATCAAATTATCACGGACGATGAGCAGGAAGCTGAGCGCTTCTACAAAGAATCTCTTGCCAAAGGCAATGAAGGCATCATGATGAAAAATCTGGAAGGCATCTACAAGCCAGGTTCTCGCGTGGGTTATGGCATCAAAGTAAAACCGGTGATGGAGACGCTCGACCTGGTGATTGTTGGTGCAGAGTGGGGTGAAGGAAAGCGAGCAGGATGGCTCACCTCATTTATACTTGCCTGCAAAGGTAATGACGGATTCCTTGAGATCGGTAGAGTGGGAACTGGCATCAAGGAAGGAGCAACCGAAGGCGTTTCCTTTGAGCAGCTCACCGAATTGCTCAACCCATTTATTACGTCGGAGAAAGGCAAAGAGATTACGGTAAAGCCAAAGATAGTGATTGAAGTAAACTATGAGGAAATCCAGAAGAGCCAGTCGTATGGTAGCGGATATGCACTCAGATTCCCAAGATTAGTAAGACTCAGAGAAGATCGAAGGGCTGATGAATCTTCGACCCTTGAGCAGGTGGAAGAACTGTATCGGGGACAATAATAATCCCCCCAACTGGTTAGGAGTCAGATTGCCTTTTTTGAGGAGATCTGGAAATCTTCCTAATCTCACATATCCATGCCTGGCATGCCGCCCATGCCGGGAGGAGGTCCTTGGTGTCCAGATGATCTCGATCCAGCAATAACATCATCAATGCGCAAGATCATCACAGCAACTTCTGAGGCTGATTTGACTGCCTGCGTTTTTATTTTCAACGGCTCAATGACACCAGCTTTCCACGCATCAAAGGTTTTTCCTGTAAACACATCAATGCCAGCCCACTTGTTTCCTTTGTCATGAGCTGCTCGTAAGTCAACCAGCACGTCGATAGGATCAAGCCCTGCGTTTTCAGCTAGTGTTCGTGGAATGACTTCCATTGCCTGTGCAAATGCCTTGACGGCAAACTGCTCTCTGCCCGATAATGATTCTGCAAACTTGCTGAGTTCTTTTGCTAACTCAATTTCTGTTGCTCCTGCACCAGCAACAACTTTCTGTTCTTTCAATGCAACAGCAACATCGCCGATGGCGTCCGTTAAAGCACGCTTTACTTCAGCAACAACATGTTCTGTGCCACCTCTGACGATAATGGTGACTGCTTTTGGATTATCGCATTCACGGATATAGGTCATCTGCTCGTCGCCAACCTTCTTCTCTTCAACCATGCCTGCTTTTCCTAAATCAGTAGCACTGAGGTCATCTAACTTTGTTACCACTTTTCCGCCGGTTGCTCGTGCAAGGTTTTCCATGTCTGTTTTGGTAACTCTTCGTACGGCATAGATTCCTTTCTTAGCAAGGAAATGCTGCGCTAAATCATCAATGCCTTTCTGGCAGAAGAGCACGTTTGCTCCGGATGCAATGATCCTGTCTACTTTCTGGCGGATCATCTTCTCTTCCTGATCCATGAACGCCTGCAGCTGGCTTGGCTCGGTAATCTGGATCTTTGCATCAATTTCTGTGTTCTTGATTTCAATAGCAGAATCAACCAAAGCAATCTTCGCATTTCTGACTTGCTTCGGCATGCCAGGATGCACTCGCTCTTTGTCGAGTACGATGCCACTGACCAATTCAGTATCTTCAACGCCAGAACCTACCTTCTTCTCGAGTTTGATGGCAGAGGCATCAATGGTAAACTGGCCATCGCTCTGCTCAACAATGCTCTTTACTGCTTTGACGGTGATCTCAGCAAGCTTTTCTTTGGATGCCTCAGCACCTTTGCCCGTCATAGCGGTCATTGCAATATTCTTGAGCACATCGTCATCCTTGATCGAGACTTTCTCGCTGATCTTCACCAATTGCTGCTGTGCATGCTCAGCTGCCATGCGATAACCTCGTGCAATAACGGTTGGGTGAATTTCCATATCCAGCAACTCTTCTGCACGTTTGAGTAATTCTCCGGCTATAACGACGGCTGTTGTTGTCCCATCGCCCACTTCGTCTTCCTGCGTTTTGGCAATTTCCACCATCATCTTTGCAGAGGGATGTTCGATGTTCATTTCCTGCAGAATCGTCACACCGTCGTTGGTGATCGTAATGTCTCCCAAAGAATCGACGATCATCTTGTCCATTCCTTTTGGACCTAAGGTTGTTCTTACCGTTTCAGCAACCATTTTTGCTGCTGCAATATTGTTCCGCTGTGCCGTTCTTCCCGTCGTTCTGGTCGTGCCCTCAGGCAAGATAAAGATAGGTTGGATTTGCTGTTGTGCCATGCTGATACCCCCTCAATGGTTGTTGAGAATAAGACGAGAAAATGGCTCTAGGTTTTTAAAGGTTGTGCCCATCGGATGTCCGAAGGAGTCATTTGAGGTTGATGCATACTACTATGCTTCTCGATTCAATCAACGGTAGACTTCATTCTTTGAGAAGGCATTCCACAAACGCTTGAACTGGATGAGCACCTTTAGCATGGGCAACCGTTCTTTGTTGAATGCTCTGCTCAGATCCATCAAATCCTCTGTTACTGGTTATTAAGGTGTTCAGCAAAAAATTCTCCGGGATAGGATGGAGAACATCATCGAGGGAGATCTGAACGATCCTCGGCGATGTCTTGGGCATAGAGTAGTGTGATACAAAACACTCTTGTTCTTGGGATGATAGTTGCTCATAGCATGCCTTCAGGACAGGATTGTTACGCATATGGAAAATCATAACTTTTCTGTCGTTCTTTCTCTTGTGAAACCTTGCATGAAAAAGCAGATCTGTCGTTTCATTGATCTCCTGAGGACTGCTTCTACTGCAATAGCTGAGCAACTCATCGAGTGGTGCGAGAGCAGTCATGCTCTTGAGGAATTGGCACACGCTATCTACCTTTCCATCTAGGTCATGTACGTTCCTGAGTTTTTCGACGAGATCCATCCCAATGCAACGATTCACCTCAATACCTCTCTTCTTGAGCTCACTGACATCCTGAGGGGTGACATCTGAAATCCCCCAATCCTGGATGGCATAGTGCATCACCTTGACTTCAGCCGGTGTTGCTTTGGTTAAGGTTTCTGCAGTCCTGTTGATGAGGTGGTCGAGCATATGTTTATTCTCCTGCTGAGAAGTTGAACTGTCAGGAGCCCGTCTATAATCTCGCATGATCACTGCTTGGACACAGTGGTAGAATAATTTATTCTGGAGGTCAGGATTCGCTTCCATCATCCGAGCTGCACCCTTAACAACATATCTGGATTCATCCGACCCTAAGAACGTATCCAAGGAAATCACTTCACAGTATTTTCGATAATAGAGATGTGTAAAATAAAGCTTTGATAAGAAGTAGTATCCTTTTAATTCTTCGTCTGAGGATGCCTTAATCTCCGCAGGAAGTAATCTTCCATCATACGCTTTGAACGCATAAACTTCCCATTTTGCCCGTTCTTCGGTTGGAGCATCGTGCACAAACTTCAGAATCTGTTGACTCATACGCAACTGTTGCTCATCAAGGTGGAATGGATTTTCAGGTCTCGAAGTATACAAAGCATATCTTACAACATCCTTAATCTCGGAAGAGTAGGGAATCTGATCTTCATCTGCCAAAGAATATTCAATACCTGATTTGCTCAAAAATTCATTACCCGATATCCTTCTGATCATGGCTAGAAGTAGTCTATTACCTTTAAATAATCGATGCAAAGATCTGCCTTCTACCCATGAAAGGTTATTGAAGTCATAGCTGACCCGTGTGAATATTTATATACCACTTCCACCCTTCTTCTTCCATGCATCATCTCTCCGAAGCCAGAAAATCATTTGAAGCTCTGGAAAAAAGCAGAGAAGACATCCTTGATCTCGCCTCTGAAATCGTCAAAGCTTCCAAGCAGGCGATCTACGCAGTTCATAGATCAGAAATGAAAGATGCAGAAAGACTCATTGCGTCTGCCAAAGCTGCAATCCAGAAATCCAAGAACATTCTTACGAAGCATCCTGTTAATGGCTTGGGCAATTATCATAGTGCCTTGCAGGAATACGTCGAGGCAATTGCTTACTCTGAATTCATGACGAAAGGGACGATCCCTTCCTACAAAGATTCCGGCGTCGGTGTTGAAGACTATTTCATGGGACTCTCTGATCTGACGGGCGAGCTTGCACGAAAGGCAGTGCTCTGTGCAACGCATCGTGAAACCGTAGTCTTAGAAAAAATAGCCAAAGTTATCGATGAAATCCATGGCTTTTTTCTGTCCATCAATCTTCGCAACTCAGAGCTCAGAAAGAAAGTTGACGCCATCAAATGGAATCTTAAAAAAGTGGAAGAAATTCTCTATGACATGAACGTGAGACGATGAATCCTTATGAAGTTGTCTTTAAAACCTGCCTAGGATTGAAGAACAAAGAGAGTATCCTTATCATTACCGACAAAGAAAAACAAACCATTGCCCAGTCCTTCCTCAAAACTGCGCTTTCGTTCGGAAACCCAGCAAAGCTGCTTCTCATTTCTATTCCCTCTGTTAGCGGTACAGAACCCTCTCCTCAAACAGCTACTGAGATGCTCAACCATGACATTATTCTCATGATCACCACAAAATCATTTACCCATACGGATGCAAGGAGAAAAGCATCGGCGAAAGGTGCAAGAGTTGCTTCGATGCCCGGCATCACCGATGATATGCTGCAGCGCTGTGTTGTTGTGGATTACGATGCGATGAAACAGTTGACGGATCAGATTGCTGATCGTCTTGATGCAGGAACGACTGTGAGAATTACGACACCAAAAGGAACTGATCTTACGTTCTCGATTGCAGGCAGAAAAGCCCACGGCAGAAAAGGTGGTTTCTTCCTCAAGCCCGGTAATTATGGTAATATTCCTGACGGTGAGGCATTCATTGCACCGGTGGAAGGCACAGCGAATGGTTTCTATGTTGTTGATGCTTGTCAGGCAGGTATTGGCTTAGTCAAAGAGTTAAAGATCACCGTCAAAGATGGTTATGCTATCAACGTAGAAGGCAAGCATGCAGAAAAGCTGAACACCCTGCTCAACGTTGCAGGACCTTTGGCAAGGAACATCGCAGAATTTGGCATCGGCACCAATCCCAAGGCAAAGATCACCGGCATCACGCTGGAAGACGAGAAAGTTCTTGGCACCTGTCACATTGCCCTCGGCAACAACATCGGCTTTGACGGCAAAGTTGATGTGAAGCTGCATCTCGATGGTGTGATCAGAAGCCCGACGCTCTTCATTGATGGGAAGAAGGTGATGGAAGAGGGGAGGATTATTGTTTGAAATGATCTCACGTCTATTTTCTCTTTAACAACCAGAAATTATGTCCTCAACACCTGCTCCATCCTAGTAGGAATCAATATCGGAAAGTCAGTCACGTTAAGCTTCCAGTGCGCAAGATACGCCTTCATTTCCTCACTATGCTGAACTGGGCACAAAAGCACGGTATCTGAGAATTTTATTGCTTTAATCTTTTCTATTGGTAGTATCAACAAAGAAGTCTATAGATATTTTACCAGTTGCCATTACCAGAAACTGCATCATTGAGTTCTTGTGCATATCTGATGATTTCTATCGCTCTCTCGGTAGCATAGCACTTACACCACTCGATCCTGATCATACTCTCATAAACTATATAAACCTCTTTCCTTCTTAAAAATCCATGCTCTACCTCGGATCAGATCACGCCGGCTTTCCATTGAAGCAGCACGTCAAAGCATTTCTGCAGCAGAAGAAGGTTCCGTTTAAAGATTTAGGCACCAACAACGAAGCAAGCTGCGATTACCCAGATTACGCAAAGAAAGTTGCAGAAGAAGTCATAAAAAAGCAAGATCATCGAGGTATCCTTATCTGCGGCACAGGCATAGGCATGTCCATCACTGCCAACAAGATCAAAGGTATTCGCGCTGCCCTCTGCTATTCAGAGTACACAGCAGAATATGCGAGAAAACACAACAATGCCAACATCCTCTGCTTTGGCGGACTAACAACAGCTCCAGAGCTTGCCGTTAAGATGGTCGATCTCTTCATCAAAACCCCGTTTGAAGGCGGAAGACATGAACGCAGGATAGCAAAGATAGATTTGATGGAGTGCTAAACTATTTATATCTCCGCATACCAGAGTGCTATATGGTCAAAATCTCAGCTTCCATTCTTGCAGCGGATTTCACTCAGCTTGGTAAAGAGATAAAAGCCATCGAGCCGTTGGTGGATATGCTCCACATCGACGTTATGGATGGTCATTTTGTTCCCAATTTTACCATGGGGCCTTATGTGGTTGAGTGCATCCGTAAAACAACAAAGCTTCCGATGGACGTGCATTTGATGATCGAGCATCCTGAGCAGTATATAGCATCCTTTGCAAAAGCAGGAGCATCCATGGTTTCTTTTCATCCCAACGCAACCAAGGACATTGCAGGATGCATTGCTCTCGCTAAAAAACTCAAGCTCAAGGTTGGATTAGCTATCAACCCAGATATCTCCGTTAAGGTACTTGATCCTTACCTCTCACAGATTGATTATGTGCTCATTATGAGTGTCTATGCCGGCTTTGCCGGTCAGTCCTTTATTCCCGATGTGCTTGACAAAATTAAACAGATCAGAAAGCGTTCCCCCAAGCTTACGATTGAAATCGACGGTGGCATCAATGACAAAACTGCTTCTTTAGCGAGGGTAGCAGGTGCAACCATTCTAGTTTCTGCTTCTTACTTGTTTGGCAGTAAAGACAAAAAAGCAGCAGTTGCACTGCTTCGGGGAGGTAATCATGTGGCCGTTTGAAAAATTTCCATCCAGCATCGGTGATCTTCCCCGCATAACATGGTACGGTCATGCCAGTATCAAGATTACAGGAACATGGCAGCACATGAAGTTCGGTAAGGAAGTCACCATGCCGTTGGTCATCTACATCGATCCTTTTGAGCTTCCCCAGCACCAAGAAGCAGCAGACTTCATTTTTATCACCCACGCTCATTTTGACCATTACAGCCCTAAGGATATTAATCCGTTATTAAAAAAAGGTACACAGATATTTGTTCCCGAGGACTTGCTAGAGAAATCTGCATTGCAGTTTAATGATCCCGTACAAGCAGTCAAGCCGTTGGATTACTATAAGGATCTTGGCTTGATCATCCAGACCGTTCCGGCTTACAATACGGTAAGAGATCATCATCCCGCTGGCAATAGCTGGGTTGGATATATCCTTACCGTGAACGGAAAGAGAATCTATCATGCAGGAGATACCGACCTCATTCCTGAGATGAAGAATCTGCCAGAATTTAGAAACCTTGATTATGCCCTGCTTCCAGTCGGCGGAACGTACACCATGGATGCACTGCAAGCAGCAGAAGCCGCCAAGATTATCAACCCTCAGGTTGCAGTTCCTATCCACTGGGGAAAACTCGTTGGCTTGCTGAAGGATGCAAAAGCATTCCGCAGTCTTTGCCGCGGCAAGGTGCATGTTGAGATCTTACAACCGGAAACCAGTCTTTGATGATGTTGTTATGCTTTTCTCATCTCATGCATGAGCGTAAAAAGCCCGACGCGTTTCTGATGTACAACCCTCAGACCTGCTTTCTCGGCAAGCTCTATAAAATCTTTCCGACTGTAGAGCTTTACAAATCCAGGTTCAACTTTAAAGAGGAAGTTGGTCAAGGCATGCGGAGGAACACTGACATCACAGATTACGATGTGCCCTCCATGTTTGAGCACTCTGGTCATTTCCTTGAGACCTTCTAGAGCGTGAGGAAAATGATGAAATGCCTCCGTTGAGACGACGGCGTCGAATGTCGCATCAGGATAAGGAATCTTCTCTACATCGGCTTGCCGTACTTCAACATTAGGCAATGCCTTGGTTTTCTTGCTTGCTTCTTGAATCATCTCTGGAGAAATGTCAATACCTGCAATCTTTCCGGTTGTGATGTGTTGTGCCAATACCGCAAGCAGTGTTCCCGTACCGCAGGCAACATCAAGCACTGAAGTCTCTGGGTTGAGCTCCAATCGCTTCATGGTTTCTTTCTGCAGTTTTCTCAGCCAATGGCTCAGCACCGGCGTGTGATCATAACGCTTTGCCCACGCATCAAAGAATTTCTTGTTGGCTTCATTGCTCATAGGCTGCTGCTTGCGTTGGTAGTTTATATGGGTTATGAAACTCTCGGCTCTGTAGAAAATGGTAGCGGCTTTCAAGCAAAACCTGCTGAGAACTTACGTTCTCAAAAACGGGTGGTTTTAGGTGTGCTTTTCTTCTCCTCATGCATGGCTCTGGGAGTCGGAAGGTAGCGATCACACACTTCAATGATACCATAGAACAGTGGAGCAAAGATGAGGATGGCAAAAACATAATTCCATTCTAGTTCTATGATCCCATACACGAATGGAGTAAACATCAATAACACATAGGTTACTTCTCTGATTCTTCCGACATAGGCGACCATCTTCTTTGTTTGTATGCCTGCAATAATGATGAGCAACCCATAGCCAAGCACAATCACAGCAATGCCATATTTTAAGACCAGCATCCCGCTGAAGACGGCTTCGCCTCTTACGATCTGCCCCGTAATATACCGCATCCAGTCAACACTCACCCACAAGGAAACAACACCATTGCTAATCGCATTTCCAAAAGACGTGCCTTCTTTCTCTTGGAAGAATTCTGCAAAGATGAATGCCAGCCAAATCGGCACAATAATCCATGCGACATCAAATTGCGTAAAGGGTTCAACAAAAATAAACAGCCACTGCTTGAACAGTTCCCAGAGTGATGAACTGAAAGCAATGATGAATGGGCTGATGTCCATGGTACTAGTTCTTCCCTCCAGCAATTATCTTTTTAACTTCTTGCAACAGTGCTGGAAAACATTTCTTTGCGAAGTCTACTGCATCTTCAGTATCTGATGCTGTAGGGATATATCCATAGTACTGGACGTTACTTCTTGTAGTACGTAGTGTTTCAATGAGTCCAATGGGTCTTGGTGTAGGCACGTTCAGTTGTAGCATTCTTTTTATACTGGGATCATGTCCTCGAGGTTCGCTCCCTTCACGAACGAGAATAGCATCCCCCAGTTTTCTAAAATTGTCGTAGATATTCTTAATTATTGTTGATCCTGACTCCTCCGTTATAGGTAGCTGTAAGGTAAACCTCATTTCTCGCTCTGCAGCTTCGATAAGGCTAAGTGCACTCTTGTGATCAGGTCTCTTGAAACGTTGAGTCATGGCTTTGCCTCTAAGAATCCAGCTAATACTATTCCATTTACAATATTTGCAAACAGATTGAGATCTACCTTTCTTCTGGAAAACGTGTACAGATTAACGTGAACATCTTTTCTATATCCAACATCTATGGTTCCTAGTGGAACGATCTTGGGGTCTTCCTGCCCTATAATCTCAACCGCAAGGTCAACATCACTTTCTTCAGTGTCGTCCCCCTTTCGGTAACTCCCAAAAAGTACAATGACCCGTGCATTAGGTGACTGATGGTGTACAGCTTCCACAATGCCAGCTTCATACAGCGTTACGAGGTTATAAGCTATTTTCCTTGTGAAATTATAGGGATGTTGAGAATCGCTGGAGATCAACCACGCTCTACCGATTATTTTACTCCGTAAGAATCCTTCTTTAAGGAGTCGTGTAACCACCGTGTTTGCAGTTGTTTTTGAAATCCTTAGGATAGAGGAAAGTTCCGTAAGACTCACTTCTTTGCTGGGAAATGAAAAAAACCACATCATCACTTTCTGGTAAGCTTCTTGGTAAATAAATGGGGATTGTTTCTTTTTTGTCTTTTGTACCATCTTTGATGGGAACATAATTAACTATATAACCTTTTTGGTTACCATATAGTTACTTTGGTTACCATCTGAACTTTCTGAGAACCATACCTTCATGGATTCACCCCAAATGCTCATACATCCCGTAGATAAAAGAGCCGATCATCTGCTTGCTCTTCGCTAGTTTTGGAAATAAGTCTTTCTCCAGCGATGTGGTATGCCGGTCGATCAACGCGAAGATTTCCGGTTTGAAGAGGTAAATACCCGCATTCACCACATAGCTGTTTGCCGTCGTTGATTTCTCCTTGAACGCAATAACTAAGTCATCATCCAAAACAACCGAGCCGTACTCCATCGGTTTTTCTCGGGACATCAATCCTATGGTTGCTAGCTTGTCTGCCTTCGCGTGCTTTTTGATCATCTGACCAAGATCAATATCCAGCAGGGTATCGCCGCTCATGACTAAGAATGAGCCTCCTTCAAGGTGCTCTTTAATGTGCCAGAGAATCTGCGCAGTTCCTGGAATGTCCAGTTCAACGACTCTTCCACGGGGGCGTAGCTCTCGTTCTAGCATCTTCACCCACGGGCTGGCCTGTGTCAGTAGGATGATCTCTTTGATCTTGTTTTTCTCCAGAAAACAGAGATGGTGCTCAAGCAGGGTTTTACCTCTTACTTTTCTGAGGAGGAGTTCTTGGTGTTCCTTGCTTACTAAAATCACTGCCTTTTCCACCATAAACTCCATCATGCCTTTTCTTAAGAAGAAGGAGATAGCTTGGCTTCTGGAGCTGAGAGTTGCATCATCTACGCGAGCATCAACTAATCTCAGAAGGTCTTCATCCAAGGCAATTGAAATCTTAACTTTGGAAGGCATAGTGTCTTTTTGGTTATCTATCTACTTAAATCTTGTGGAGAATATTTATATAACCCATTCTATTCCCTTGGCATCATGGAAGATAACAAGCGCTGGGAAAAATCTGCTGAAGAAGGGATTTGGAAAGCTTGGCAGTCATCCGGAATTTATCGTTTCAATGTTGCAAGTAAGAAACAAATCTTTTCGATTGATACGCCTCCTCCGTATGTCAACAGCCCCATTCACATCGGTCATGCAGCGACCTATGTGCTCATGGATATGTTTGCACGCTTCCATCGCATGATCGGCGATGAAGTTCTTTTTCCCTTAGGTCTCGATCGGAATGGATTGCCTATTGAAATGGCCGCTGAAAAAAAGTTCAAAGTGAGGTTGACGGAAATCTCTCGTGAAAAAGCGGTTGAACATTGTGAACAGATTCTTGAAGAAAGCTCCCTCGCATCAACGCTTTCTTTCGCAAGGTTAGGCATCAGCTTTAACTCTTGGGAGCAAGGCAAAGGGATCGGGGAAGTGTACTACACAGACTCTGATGACTTCCGCCAATTGACGCAAGAAACGTTTATTGATCTCTGGAATAAGGGTCTCATCTATGAGGACAGCCGGCTGAATAATTTCTGCCCGGGTTGTCAGACAACGCTTGCCGATTCTGAAGTACAGCGTAAAGAAGCAAAAACGTTTCTCAATGAGGTCACGTTTACCGTCAAGGAAACGGGTGAAAAAATGGTTATTGCAACAACTCGACCAGAGTTGCTGTGCACGGCAGGCATCGTGATCTTCAATCCAGAAGACAAGCGCTATCAGCACCTTGAGGGAAAAACTGCAAGAGTTCCGCTCTATAACCTTGAAGTTCCCATAACTGCCCATCCGATGGCGGATCCTGCCTTTGGAACTGGTCTTGTCTTCATGAGCCTTTCCGCTGGTGATCAGGATGCGATTCGCTTCCTCATCGAGATGAACCTTCAACAGAAAGGATGCATCAACACCAAAGGAAAAATGACTGAAGCTGCTGGCTTCCTCCAAGGTCTTTCCGTGAAAGATGCAAGAAGAAAAATTATCGAGATGCTGGATGCAGAAGGTTATCTGCAAGGAAAAAAAGAGATCACTAACTCCATTCCTATCTGCGAGCGTTCAAAAGATGAGATCCAATTTATCGCTATGCCAGAGCTTTATCTCAAGCAGCTCCATGTGAAAGAAAAAATGCTTGAACTTGCAAATCAGCTGAACTGTTATGCAGATTCCTCTCGCCAAATTCTGTTGGACTGGATCCATGCATTGAAGATCGACTGGCCAATTTCCCGACAGCGTTTTTATGCGACCGAGATCCCGTTGTGGTATTGTATGCATTGCAAGCATGCCATGGTTCCTGAAAAAGGGAAATACTACAAGCCTTGGAAAGAGCCTGCTCCGTTCAAAGCATGCCCACAATGTCATGGCAAGGAGTTCAGAGGAGAAACACGGGTGTTTGACACATGGTTTGATAGCTCCATTACGCCGCTGTATATTCTGAAATATGAACGAGACTCTTCATTCTTTGCACGAGCAGCGCCCTGTACACTTCGCCCGCAGGGCAAAGAAATCGTCAGGACATGGCTGTACTATACGCTGCTTAAAGATTACTTGCTCACAGATCAATGCATTTTCAGGGATGTATGGATTCATTTCCATATTGTTGACGACAAAGGCCATAAGATGTCCAAGTCAGTCGGCAATGTGATCGATCCAAAAGAAATTCTCGATCGTTATGGTGCAGAGCCATTTCGCTTATGGTGCGCCGTTGAAGGAAATTTAGACAAAACAGATTTCCGCTGCTCCTTTGACCGCATAGAAGGAGCTGGCAAAACCTTAACCAAGTTATGGAATGTCGCCCGTTTCATTCAGATGTTTCCTAAGCCAGAAGGTGATGTCGAGCTGCAGGAAGTTGATCGTTGGGTTCTTCACGAGATCTCACGCCTTGTTGTTTTCAGCAGGGAATGCTATGCACGCTATGATTTCCATAACCCGGCTACCCAGCTCAAGCATTTCTTATGGGAGACGTTTGCCTCCCATTACATGGAATTAGTAAAGAACCGGGCCTATAATGATCAGCAGAAATTCACCAAAGCGCAGCAAAATGGTGCCCTGTTTGCTCTTCATACAGCCCTTGAACTCCTGCTTCAGTTATTCGCCCCCGTTATTCCCTTTATTACCAAAGTGCTCTATGAGCAAGTGTCTGGTAAAGATATGGGGCAAGCATCATTCCCTGAACCTCTGGACGTCGAACCCGTAGCTTGGGATCCTGCATCGTTGATCGACCTCAACACCCGTATCTGGAAGGCTAAAAAAGAAGCCGGCAAATCGTTAAAGGAAGGCATTGATGAGTTTGTGATTCCTGCTTCTTTCAGAGGGCTGGAGGCAGATCTTAAAGAGACGCATAGGATCGGTGTGGTGAAGTACGGCTGATACTGTTGCTAGAGATGCCCTGTTGCATTCAGCATTTCTACCACTGGACTCTCCCTTTCTTGGACATGAATGATCGTTATCGATGCATGCTTTTGATATTCGATCTCAGGTATTCTCTCCGGTGTCTTGCCCATAATCGCTGCGATCATCGCACGATTGATCCCGCTATGTGCAACACACAGCACGGTTTCTCGTGCATGTTTATTCAGCAATGAACGTAGAAAAACCGTTGCTCGGTCAAACGCAGTTGCAAAATTCTCTCCTCCGGGTGGATCTTTCTTCCCACTGACTTTACGGGCATCGCTTGGCCAGCCAACCTCATTCCTGAATTTCCCTTCAAACTCGCCGAGACTACGCTCTCTTAATGCAGGAGTATAGTGGATCGGAATGCCGAGATGAAGCTTCATGATCTCTTTTGTTGTATCAACAGCCCGTGCAAGATCGCTGGAATAAATCGCATCAATGTGTTCCTTGCTCAGACGATCAGCGAGCTTTCTTGCCTGCTCTTTTCCTAACGCAGAAAGAACGCCAGGTAGATGCCCCAAAATGATGCCTGCCTTATTCTCTTCCGTTTCTCCATGGCGGGTAAGAATGAGGCGCATGAGTGAATAGAAAAGCAGTTGTTTTATATGTCTTTAGTAGTCGGTTTCATCATAGTATCAACGAATTTCAAGAGCATGGATCATGCAAACCTGCCCATCGGCTTAATGAGTCCAACGGCAAGACTGCCCATCTCCTCATAATGGTTGTAGCTTCTTCTCTGATCGTCGTACGTTCCTGCCAATACGAAAGGGGACAGGTAGGAATTCCATTCCTGAGTGAGAGCTTTTCTTCTTCTTTCGTTGATCTTCTCGGGTGATGGTGCGCCAATGACCAATTCTTCGCCTGCGGCAGCAAGGTGAGGATCGGGATGTATTTTGAGGCTGATGGTGTAGAAGCGATTTTGAGAAACAAATCCAAAGCCCAGTTGAGCATAGGATAAATCAGCGAGTCGTGGACGATCTGGATTGGAACCGGTTTTTTCAAACGATGGGAAAAACGGGCTTACTCGAAACATGCCATAATGATTGCAGGAATACAAAAAACGATGCCTGATGCTCGAACCTAGTCTCAACCAGAAGAGTTGTAATTGCTCTAGGGCGTCATGACCTTCCTTCATTCTCGAAGGCGAGAATGCCGCAGCTGACGGAGCGAGGTGATAGGTCTTTACGTGATTGTAAGCAGGCATCACTTCCTGTATTGAACCATCCGTTGCGAGGAAATCGTCGTATGAACAGATAGTATACTCTTCATTTGTCTGACCAATAAACAGGTTCTGCCGTGATTCTTCTTCCCGTAACATCGTATCAACGTGTCCTTCGAGGTCCTGCGTAACCTCCCCAGACAGAGACTCTAGTAACATAGGAGGATACTCTGTTGCTTGATTGGCATGTAGTAACGTCGTCACCCTTAGTGGAGTATGCTTCCACAGCTTCTTGAGTTCCTCGCTAGATTGAGAACTGCCCTCCTTGATGCGTAAGTAGAGATTGAGTTCTCCTCCCTTGTTCCATGGTCTCATTAGTTCCACTCACCTTATGAAGCGTGAATGTAGCATACTATTTAGGATTTCCTGCAGAAAAACCCATAAAAACCGTTATATTAATATACTTTCAGCGTTTTCTATGGACATGGTGAAGTTTTTATTTGATACGGCAGACAAAAAGGTTCTCTATGCGCTGGATTGTAACGCACGCTCACCGGTTTCACGAATTGCCAAAGCAGCACGTCTTTCGAGAGATGTGGTAAGTTATCGCTTAAAAAGATTCGACGAAAACAAAGTCATACTCAAATACCATGCCATTATTGATCTGGCAAAGCTTGGGTTTGCGGCACATAAACTCTTTATCCGTTTTCAGAATATGGGCGAGCAGAGGGAGCAAGAATTCATCGCTTATGTTCAGAAAAGTCCAGATGTCATTTATGCAGCAAGTTACGACGGTAGATTTGATATCGTCGTTAGTTTCTGGGCACGTACCTTAGAAGAACTGGCAAAAGCGTCTAAAGAACTCGAGCGTAGATTTGGAGATCGTATTGCAGATCATCAGATGGTAAGTATTATCAACGGAGAATATAGTACGAGAGGATACCTTGCAGGAACAAAACAGCAGATACGCAACTCAGTTTTTGGATCAACCCCGAAACCTGTAGCGTTGGATGAACTGCATACCAAAATTCTTCTCATCCTAGGACAGGATGCACGCATTTCCGCAGTAGAAATTGCGAACAAGCTTCGGTGTTCTGCGGATGTAGTCTGCCAGCGGATACGCAAACTCGAGCATGCAGGGGTTATTCAGGGGTATAATCTCGTACCCAACGAAGAGTCATACCCTTATATTCATTATAAACTCCTGCTTTCTCTGCACACGATGAGCCGCCCAGAGGAAAAAAAGCTAGAGGAATACTGTAGGTTACACCAGAATATATGGTACTTCTGCTCAACCCTTGGTCAATGGCAGTTTGAAATAGACCTCGACGTTGCATCTTCCGAGGAATTCAGACGTCTGCTGAGGAACATCAAACTTGAGTTTTCCACTATAATCCGGGACTGCAGTGTACTGACGGTTTTCAAAACGCACGTCTATAATTTCTTTCCGAGCATTCCGTTACCCAAGAGTCATGGAGAATGGCTGTGATAAAACCACAGATCCATCTTCACGTTCATTTCATGACCAAGGTTCACACCATCAGCAGCTGCTTTGACAACCCGCAGTAGAAGAATACGTTGCCGTCCAAGATATGCAAATGCTTTCTGATCCTCGCTAGCTGCTTCTTTGCTTTGGTTAGTCTCCATGAGCATTTTACTTCATAGAGATCAGTCCATTTGCCTTTCCTTGCGATAAGGTCAATCTCACCGACGACTCTCTTTTTTCGGTAGACCGGCACGTTGAGATCAATAGAATCGTAGAATGGTATCAGCTGCTGCTTGAGTTCATGAACATAACGATCATGTTTCATCAAGATGCTAACGCCATGGCTTAAGAGATATATAAAATTTTCGAGCGTCGGTGTTCCGGTGAAAATGTCAGTTCTGCCATCCTAATGTGAGCATTAGCAGCATAAACCATGCAGGCGGAAAGGGAATTCCAATGGGAATTTCCGCTAGCAGAATACCCAGAAACCATGCGAACCGATGGCAGAACCTCGCATCTTGCGAGATTTTCACCGGAGCCGATCGTCAGAATCATCTTTATAAAAACATCCTTCCTCCCTGATGTCATGAGCATCATCCACACTGCCGTCAAAGCAGTTATTCTCTCGAAAGACAAATTTCTGGTCTTGAAGCAGATATTACCTGACGGAAGAATAGTCTGGGATCTCCCCGGTGGGAAAGTCAAGTATGGTGAAGATCCTTATGCAACTCTGCATCGGGAAATTATGGAAGAAACAACGCTCACGGTTGACATCATCAAAGCTTTGGGTCTGTGGTGGTTCATTCGTGCTAAAGACGGTGATCAGGTCATCTGCCACACCTTCCTCTGCAAACCACAACATCTGAGGGTTGATCTTTCCAAGAATGATTCATCGGAGCATATTGGCGAGTTCCGCTGGGTTACCAAAGAAGAATTTCT
>JACRKL010000069.1 GCA_016219835.1 Candidatus Woesearchaeota archaeon | reverse complement strand
CAATCAGACAAAGAGTTGGAAGAGTAGTGAGAAAGACATGCTCATTCTCGAAATCTTTAGAAAACCACGACAAGGTTATCGGGTTGTTTCTTCAAGAAAGAAACATGGAGCGTTTATCAGTCAAATGATAACACTTCCGATAGTTTGATCTTGCGCCGAGTGGCTGCGTCAAAGAGCTCATCAGATTGACAATGCTGTTCCTGTAATTCGGGAGAGGCATGATGAATGATGAAACGGCAGACTATAAAAAAGTATCTTCGCTACACCTGCCGCAGCACTTCTTTAATTTTCTTCACACGGTCTTGCCATGCATACGACACAACCATGGTCTTTCTTGCTTGTTCACCAAACTTCTCTCTGAGCGAAGGATTCTCGATCAGTTGAAGGATTCGCTGAGACAATGTATAGCTGTCCTGAAATGGAAAAAAGAGACCGTTTCTTCCTTCTTCGACGTAATTCTTGACCATCCCTACCTTTGTTGTAATCACCGGTATTCCGCAACTCATGGCTTCCATAGTTGCCAGTGAGCTTGTTTCCGTCAGTGAAGGAAGCACATACACATCCATGGCTTGCAGATACGTTTGTACGGCATTCGTTTGCCCCGTAACCCAAATACCCTCTTTCGACATCATCGTCTTCTTCAATGATTCTAATCCGTCACCTACAATCAAGAGTTTCACGTTTACATCTCTCTTCTTCACCAACAAGAATGCGCGATACAGCGTCATGAGATCTTTTTCTCGTGCAATTCTTCCGCTATAGCCAATTACAAAGTTACCTGGCTGATACCCTAATCTTGCTTTTGCTTCTTCTTTTGGAGTAGGCTTGAATTTAGCAACGTCGACGCCTAAGGGCACTACTGCTTTCCTCGTTGATATGCCTTGCCAGCTTAAGATCTCTGCCGTTTCCTGCGATGGTACCATCAGTAGTGAACAACGGTTGTAGAAATGCTTGGAAACTTTTTTTGCAAGAGCGCTCAATGGATACTTCAGCATATTCTGTGTAGATAAGCTATGGGCAACAAGCTGGTATTCATAAGAGTGGATTGTTGCTAGAACTTTCTTTCGGTATCTTCGAGCATAGTGTATGCTTAAGACACCAATCGGTGCAAGTCCTTGTATCCATACGATATGTGCCCACTTGACCTGTTGTCGAATCGTTCGAAAGGCAAAATGCGGGGGGTGATAATCACCGACAGCAAACCCAAAAGTATCGATGCGGATGACCCTATACTCCATCTGCTCATCCGGGACATCTTTAAAGCGTGGAAATCGCGGAGCTATAACCCTGATTTCATATTCCGACAGCAACGAAGGAATAATCTCTGCAAGATAACGTGCAATACCATCCCATCGTGGAAGGAAATTATCCGTTGCAATCAGTAGCCGTTTTTTGAAGGTCATAGTCACCTGATCTTATCAAATGTTTCAACAAGGTTCGCGTTATATTTAAGCCCTTCCCACCACCCTTTGAACGAGGATTTTGCATAGAGCTGTGCAATATAGAAATGCTGCGATTTGAAGCATTTGTATGCCTTTCGCTTCAGGGGGAACGTTGAAGAGCAGTCAACCACCAGTTGCTCAACATTCTTTTTCTGAATCTCGCTCGCCCATATCCTGAACCCATAGACTGGGCAATTCGAGTTCAATTGATCTAATGCTGTCATGACAATACTATGGACTGCCTGATGGTCTTTATGGGCATCAAATTTCGAATGGGTAAACAGCAGTACGGGTTTGTGGCGTTGGATGAGTTGCTTTACTTTGTCCAGGAATACCGGGTCATGGAGTGACGCTTGGATATCCATGTCCTTTGCTCCAAGGAATATCGTTCGTGTAGCGCCAATCGCTCGGCTTGCTTCTTTTGCTTCATGAATTCTCATCTGCACGGTAACCTGCTTCTGTAACCAAAGATGGCTGCTCTCGCCGTAAGAAAAAATGGCGATGAGCACCTGCTTGCCTTGCCCTGCATACTTGGCAAGTGTCGCTCCTGCTCCCAAAATCTCGTCGTCAGGATGCGCGCAGAACAGCAACACGGTTTCCATAGCAGAGGACTGATGGTTGCGACATATATACTTTTCTATGGCTTCACTTTAACTTTAGAAAATCCAGTTCAAACTTTTCATTGGTTTTTTTAAGCCGCTTGGCAGCATTCACTAACGCCTTCTTCGGGCTTTCTTTGCCATTCGTTTCTACGATAAACTTTGGCTTCCCAATCAAGGGATGATCAATAGCATAGGTTGCAACGTTGACATCCTCGTCGGCGTACAACTCGCTTTTGAGGGCATTGCAGAAGCTGTGTCCGGCTCCTTCGATCTCCAGAACAACACGCTTGTTAGACTCTTCAAGGACGGTAAGCTTCATATTTTTTGTTGGGGTTGCATGGTCTTTAAAAAGTTTGCGTTCGACCGTTGTATTCGAGATTGCTGAGCGATAAAGACGAGAAGAATTCGAGATCTTCCACCCTAACCACAAACCATTTATATCGCCCGCCTTTTAAGAGGGATATGGCAACGCTTCCCTATGATCTGATTATTGCCCGCATCAAAGAGCAGTCTTCTATCCCGGAGGCAGAGCTACAGACCAAGATCAGGCAGAAGATAGACTCATTATCTGGCTTAATCTCAAAAGAAGGGGCTGCCCATATTGTTGCGAATGAGCTTGGCGTCAAGCTGTTCGAGCAGGGCAAAGTCAAGATCAAGGATGTTCTTCCCAACATGAGGAGCGTTGAGACGTATGGAAGAGTGATGAAACTGTTCCCTCTCGTTGAATTTGAAAGTTCTGGACGACCTGGCAAAGTGATGAATATGCAGATTGCCGATGAAACCGGTTCTCTACGTGTTGTGTTCTGGCATGATGCTGCAGAAAATGCTAAGTTGTTGCAGGAAGGCAATATTCTTGGCTTGAAGAATGCATATGCGAAAGTGAACCGAGGATATACAGAACTGCATACCAATGCCCAGTCTGTTGTGATCAGAAATCCACCTGGAATTGAGGTCTCAGTTGCTCCTCAGCCAGTATCTGAACGAAAGCAGATTACTGCATTAACGCCCAACGACACCTTTGTTGAAGTGCTTGGTTCTGTCATCC
Source organism: Candidatus Woesearchaeota archaeon (assembly GCA_016219835.1). Taxonomy (GTDB): domain Archaea; phylum Nanobdellota; class Nanobdellia; order Woesearchaeales; family JACRKL01; genus JACRKL01. Next base: position 15,461 of record JACRKL010000069.1, on the reverse strand, counting down.
AGATTTTCGACCTTCGTTTCTTTGAGGTCTGCCCGACTTGCAAGAAACGGGCAGTGCAGAAAGAGAATGGTTTTGTCTGTGCAACGCATGGCGTTGTTGTTCCTGCTTTTTCGAGTGTATTGAATCTGGTGTTAGATGATGGAACTGGCACCTTACGCGTGGTTTGCTTCTCGCGTCAGATCGAACAGCTGCTCAGCAAAACAAGCCAGCAACTTCTGCAGTTCAAAGAAAATCCCATCCTCTATGAAGAAGCAAAAATCGCTCTCCTTGGTACCTTTGTGAAAGTTACCGGTAGAATTAATCACAACTCGATGTTTGACCGCTTAGAACTGGTTTCTAATGTTGTGGTGACGAATCCTAATCCCGGAGACGAGTTGAAACGACTTGCTGAAACACAACCTGCTGCTGCACCTGCGCAGAGTCATACGTCTGGAAATGCTCAACCTGCTGCTGTTGCCGATGAGCAGCTTGATGTCGATGAAGAAGTTGTTGAGTCGAAATGGTATTGAGTCCGAGGATCAGTCTCATTACCTTGGGCGTTTTTGATTTCAAAAAATCGGTTGCTTTCTACCAGCAGCTTGGTTTTGTGTTGAGCAAACACAGTTCGGGAGATGTTGCTTTTTTTGAGCTTAAAGGAACGTGGCTTGGACTTTATCCGAAAGACAAATTAGCAGAAGATGCTCATGTTTCTTTTGCAGGCAAAGGATATCAGAGCATTTCCCTTGCTCATAACGTCAAGACTAAAGCGGAAGTTGATGCCGCTTTTCAGCACGTGAAGAAGATCGGCGGTAAAATCTTGAAGGAGCCAAAAGATGCATTCTGGGGCGGCTACTCTGGCTATTTTGAGGATCCTGACGGCTATCTCTGGGAAGTGGCGTGGAATCCGCATTTTTGGGTGGAGTGACGAAAGATTTATATGTAATAAGGCTTCTCTTAGTAGCATGGCAGTAGCAACCTTATCCAGTCAAGCCTTCAGAAAATGTTTAGCTGAAGCACGTCAAGATCCAGCCTTCCAAAAAGACATCCGACAATTTATTAAAGTTGCCAGTGGATCTTATAAACTTAAAGACTTTGGATTGGATGCTTAATTCTGGGTTCGAAATTTATTGAGCAAATCTTGGTAGTTCAGAAAGCTTGGTGATCTTAGATTCTCGTGCAGATTGATGTGTTGATATGCCTTCAGTGCAACTTTTCCTAACATTGTTCTTTGGTCGTCAGAATACACAATATCCAAGCCATTGAAGCTTGCGCATGCAACGATCATAAAGTCAATCTGGATATTGGTGTCCCAGCCATAGGTCCCTCCTAAGTTCCGGTAATGGTCAAAATATTTCTTAGCTATGCCAGTTATTGTCAAGGAATTTTTCAGGTAATGCCCTTCGGTTAGCCGATCATACATTCCCAGCAAAAGAATCCGTGCTTTTTTGCTTGCTTTTGTTGCACGGGGAATGTTCCTGATTTCCTTTCTGATCAATGGAAAGTTGTAGACAACAAACTCTTTCTCGTCTCTTATTCGTTGCTGAATATAGTCGACATCAGGCTCTTGCAATAAGTTTCCATACACATTCGTGTCAAAGAGTACTCGTAGCATGAACTTCCAGTAGCTTTGATGTTAATAAACCTTTGCGACACTTAGGGACGGCTATCTCTGGGAAGTGGCTTGGAATCCGCATTTTTTGGCGCGGTGAACATTAGAGTATGTTCTAGGCTTATGCCAACTAGTATCTCATTGTCTTCAATTTTTGTGCCAGCATTTCTGCAAGTTGTTTATGGCCATTTTGAGTCAGATGTATGCCATCAGCACCAACGTCTAATATACTTCCATCGAGAAAATCACATCTATTCCTCTTTGCTATCTTCGAGTATATCGTACTTAAGTGTTTTGATTTCACGGTTGCACCTTGGTAGATTGCTGAACTATACTTGTTTTCTTCATGGACTATTGGTGGAGATACAATCAATAGTTTGGGGTAACGCGCTCTGCATTGCAATCTTCGGTGAAGGATAATCCTTACAAAATATTTTTCTAAGAGGCTTCCGATCTCTTCTGGAGATTTCTGGAATCTTTCTTTTAACTCATTGGTACCAAGCATAAGAATGACGAGATCCAATGGATCATGCGAATCTAAACAGGGAATGAGGTATACACTTCCATTTCTTCCTTCTTTGTTTGGTCGAGTATCTTCTGAGATTAACGTTCTGCTGTTTAATCCTTCTTCAATTATCTCAAACTTTCGCCCTAATAATCGTTGTAGCAATTTTGGAAATCTTTCTTTTTCAGAAAACCGTTCTGCTTTTGTTTGTGGAATGTATCCCCACGTGTTCGAATCACCAAAGCACAAGATTCTCTTTTGAGGCATACAGCTCACCAGAGTTTATTCCTTAATATACTTTTATGTTTCGATGAGTCTTAATGTTATATCCTTTTACCAACTGTACTCGGTCCTCTTCTTCCAATGCAAGGGCCATCGCTGACGAGGAAGCCAGCTCGCCTGAGATTGTCTCTGACGATCCTTGCACAGCTATACGTCGTCAGTATTCCATTTTGTTTCATCCTTGCTGCGATCTTTCTGAAGAAATCTTCTGACCACAACTCTGGATGTTTCTTGGGTGAGAACGGATCTAAAAAAACGACATCTGCTTTCTGCTCAATACTATAGATCGTCTGCAGCACATCGCCCCAGACAATCGAGAGGTCAACCTGCTTTGTCTTAACTGAACCCTGCTGCATTGCTGTTTTGATGAGATCATAGCTTTTGAAAGGTGGATCAAGCAGAGCAGCTTTTTCCTTCAGCTGTTGGTCGATCTCAAAGCCGATGATCGTTATCTTTCCGTTGGGGAAGAGAGCAAAGAAGCGATCCAAGCAAGCTGCTGTGTTATAGCCGAAGCCAAAGCAAATGTCAAGGACAACCATGCCGTCGTGAAATTGAGAACGTGCTGGATCAATAAACTTCTTCTGTGCTTCTTCGATGGCTCCGGTAGTCGAGTGATAGGTCTCTTGAAATTGGCTGTTGAAGAATGTAATACTTCCATCCTTTGTTATAACTATGTCCATGATAAATAGGAATCTTAGCGCTCTTAAAAACCTTTTTAAACGACCGTTCCTTGGTTGAGTTCATGCACACAATTCTTGTCGGTGGACAGTGGGGCGATGAAGGCAAAGGAAAGTGCATTGATGCACTTGCTCCAAAGTATCAGATCGTCGCTCGTTACGGTGGTGGAGCGAATGCCGGTCATACGGTCATTGTTGGCAAGCATAAAACTGTTTTGCATTTACTTCCTTCTGGCATTTTACATTCGCATATGATCAATGTTATCGGCAACGGTGTCGTGCTTGATCCTCTGCAACTGTTCAAAGAAATCGAAGAGCTTGCCACACAAGGTGTTGCAGTCACGCCAAAAAATCTCAAGATCAGCGATCGTTGTCATGTCATCATGCCGTGGCATCTCAAACTCGACGAGTTAAATGAACAAAGTTCAGGTGCAGTTGGTTCAACAAAACGTGGCATCATGCCCGCTTACCGTGAAAAAACTGCAAGAACTGGCATCACTGCAGGTGAGTTTGTAGATCTTGGATTTGAGCGTAAGCTTCCTCAGATTCTTGATCGTGAGAACCAAGAAATCATCCATGCTGGCGGGCAGCCATTGACGCTTAACGATTGCCAGCATCATTTTGCTTTTGCGGCAAAGCTTCGACCGTTTGTCATCGACACTGGACTCTTTCTCGATCAGTACAATGAGAAAAGTGTTCTGTATGAAGGTGCGCAGGGAACGTTGCTGGACGTTGATCATGGTACATATCCTTTTGTGACCTCTTCTACGACGATCTCCGGTGGAGCATGTGCTGGCTTGGGCATCCCTCCAACGAGAATCAATGATGTTTATGGCATTGTCAAAGCCTATGTCACCAGAGTGGGCAAAGGTCCATTTCCGACGGAATTGTTAGATGCAACCGGAGAGCAGCTACGACAGATTGGGCATGAATTTGGCGCAACCACTGGACGACCAAGGAGATGCGGCTGGATGGATCTCGTTGCTCTACGTTATGCAAGCAGAATCAATGGCTTCACCGGTATGGTTATCACCAAGCTTGATGTGCTGGATAGCTTGGATAGGATTCAGGTCTGCGTTGCCTATGAGTATGAGGGCAAACGGATCACGGATTTTCCTGCTTCTCTGCATGTGCTTGAACACTGCATCCCGATCTATGAAACCGTGCAGGGATGGAAGCAGCCAACGTCTTCTTGCCGAGCATGGAATGATCTGCCGGATCAAGCAAAGGACTATCTCCGATTACTTGAGCAGGAAGCAGGAGCAAAGATCATCATGGTCGGTGTTGGACCAGAGCGGGAAGAGACGATTGTAGTTGCGTGAAGTTAGGGTTCACCGTTTTTTCTGCTCATCCCTTCATTTCCTTCTGCCGCAATTGCCATAAGCTTCTCTTTTATGTCTTTACTCCTCAATCTGAGGAATGCCTTCCGTTCAATGCTCTCGATCTTCTTTGGCGTGGTGTTATGCTGCGCTGCAAGGCTCTGATAATCTTCCGCCTTCTCATAGGGTCGCATACCAAGTCTTCGCCGAATGACCAGTTCTTGTCTCTGGGTAAGAGTCGTTGCTAACACGTCATCAATGGAGGCGTACTTGGCAGACAGATCCTCGGTGATTTGCAATGCGCCTTCTTTGGCTTGTCGGATCATTTCTTCTTGGATCTCTTCAAAGACCGCAGATAATCCTAATCGAATGACCTCTCCATTCCCATGCAGTCCTACGGACTTATAGGCATCATAGACTTGCCTGTAGCAGTTATTTATTCTGTTGTAGAAACGATCCCGGATTTCTCTTTCTAGTCTCGTCTTTTGCGGGATGGACTTCGCGAGAAAGATTTCGTAGGGATCTGATCTTACTCCACTGCAGGCAAGATGTTCTATGCTCTTATCTATCTCTGGCTGCATAACCCACGTATTGATCCACCGATAGATGGCTGCGATGCTATCGCGTTGCTGCTCAATGGCTTGGCTAAAGGAAAGTCCTTTGTATGCTGTTGGGGTTATGATCTTGGCTTCATCTATTTTTGCTATGCGTTCCTCGACACTAAGCCCTGCAAGGGGACCTGTTTCCAGTTGCATAGTCAGCAGAGCAACACTCTCCCATGGTCTCAGCTCAGCGTATGCCGGAATATGGTCTGGACAATTTTCATGGTTATGGTATGCCACATAGAAATGTGCGGCATTTCCGTTTTGATCGTACGCATCTCCATTTCTCTTGCGACAATCTCTGTTGAATGTGTAGAATCGAGCGAGTCGATCACGATCTGGTTTTCCCATAACTGCCGTTGCAATCGTTCCAATATTCTCTTCCGGCACTGCATAGACTCTGCTAATGTACTCTGGTGGCACGCCGCAGAGATTGGCAATGGTGATTTCTCGTTGTTCATATTCTGTCAGCTTCCGTTGTGGAAGCATGGGGTTTTGTTTCATGGTTGGTTACCTCCTAAATCATAAATATAGTCACACACTTTTAATAGCACCTTATATTCTGCTGTTGAAGCAAGTCTTGCGTACTTCAAATCCCCTTGATACCGTCTGGAATACTGCTGGAGTAATTCCTCTAGCTTCTCATCTTGTGCGTTCGTAAGCGTCTCTGCTAATCTTTTTTCTCCTGCAGCGGTGATGGAACTGAAATACTCGGAAAGCTTCATACATTGCAACCATGATCTTCCACTCTCTGATATATTGCCATCTCTGGTTGTATAACGTTTTTCGAGTGTTTCTTTGATAGATGTAACTGTCTTTCTGAACTGGGCATACTCTGGAATTTCTTTTTGCTCCACGAATGGGTTGTACTCATCAAGGAAATTACTGTGTGATGCCCGTGTTTCAAGCAAAGCCTCTTTACTCGGATGATTGATAAAATAATCTAAGTCGACCAAGTGGTTCGCGATGTAGATGCTCATGCCTTCTGGAGTTTCCATTCGGTGAGCCAAGGCGAATACCATACCCCTATCACCGTCATCCTGATACCGCAAATGCTCCCGCTTCCTTCTGATTGCCTGAATCTCCTCGACTCTTGGTAATAGTGTTTTATTGTCCATGGGGTTACCCCATTGTTTATTTGTTAATCACTAGTAAGTTACTCTTCTATTTAATCATTTGTCGCACGTTGAAGTACGAAACAATTATATACCTCTGCCCATTTCCACGTTTCATGTTTGAGAAAGAGCTTGCAGAACTTGGGTTAACAGACAACGAGAGCAAAATCTATTTGCTTCTACTTCAGGAAGGCACGCTCAACCCTTCGGACATTGCCAAGAAGCTGGGGCTGCATCGCGGTTATGTCTATGATGCTCTCGAGCGGATGCAGGAAAAGGAAGTCGTGAGCAGCATCCTTCAGCAGCACAAGAAGCACTATCAGGCAATCAATCCAAAACAGCTTGCAGAACAGCTGCGTTTCCGCCTTGACCATTTTGAGCAGGCAGTTCCTGATCTCCTGAAGCTCTCCTCTGCAAGCAGCGAAGAAACCACCATTGAGCTGCATAAAGGCAGACGAGTGTATCGGACATTGATCAAGGACATCACTACTTCCCTTGAGAAAAATAGCGAAGTGCTTTTGATCGGGATCGATGAACGGACCTTAGTTGAAGAGATCGAACCCATTTACATGAAACAGTATCTGACCAGAGTCAAAGAGCTAAAGATCTATGAACGGATAATCGTCCCAAACGGAACAATGCGGTTGAAAAGTGCTAACTTTGTTTACCGGCACCTTGATCCTTCCTACATCGGCAACACAGCACAGATCATCTATGGAGAGAGCGTTGCATTGTTCATCATGGGTAATCCTCATTATCTCATGGTTATCCACAACAAAAAGACAGCAGATACCTATCGAAAGCAGTTTGAGCTGCTCTGGAAATGTGCAATGCCGTAACGTCTTACCTCCTTTTCTATCTTCCCTTTTTCTTCCTGAACAAATCTGTTCCTACCATCACAATCAGGACAAGCACGATAACAATTCCTCCACCGATTAACCACACCTGCCACGGAAACTGGAGGTCGGATGTTGATTGCTTACTGATTTCCTGCAACGGGACATTGCTCTTCTCTCTCAATACACAATCTTTATCCCACCAGCAGCGTTCGTCACAAACGCCGTCTTCCAGAAACAGGCAATAGGAGACTGCACAATCCCTGCACGTATATTGCTCAAATGGCTGGCAGATGCCATCACCACAAAAACAATCTACATCTTTTGGGCAGCGTTGATCGCATACGCCATCTTTGATCGTCTGGCAGAACGTGATTTCCTGCGCTGACAAGCAGTCTGAGCATGATCCTGCTTTTTCTCCGGAATCACATTTGTTGTTGTGGTTGCAGAGCGAGCAGTCCTTATCTTCTACACTCGTGCAATCGGGATCGCAAATTCCATCAATATAAGGCAGGCATAATCCATCTTTGCTCGTTGCATTGCAGTCTTCGCAGCTGAGGGTATTTTCTCCAAGTTCGCAGAGCGCATTGTGGTTGCAGAAATCTAACGGAATTTCAGTCATGAATCTTTGCTGGTAAAACAGCAGCAGTCTTTGCATGTTTCTCTGATACGGAATCTGGTCGATGATCAGGAGATCTTGAGATTTGCTCGGTGCATTGCTGGACATGATGATCGTATTGCTGTACCTCCGCTGTGCTGCAATTCTTCCTTGTGCATCAATAATTTTGAGCAGGTAGAACCCAGTGGTCTGGATTGGTAGTATCTTGCCGTCGATTACTGCAACATGTTCACTGAGCAGGGTAGTGTTGTTGCCGATCAGGAGGTTGAGATAAAGAACCGGTTCTGCGCGAACTGGAGAGAGGACAAGCAGCAAAGCAACTACAGCTAGCGACCATTTGCTTAACATAAACCTGCCTCGTGCGCATAGTTGGTTGCATCTTCGGCAAGTGCTATCACGTCTCCTTGTGCTAAGTACGCAGAACCGCAGAGATCTTTACGCTCTGCAATGCCGATGACCTTGTCCGCATTCTTTCCTGCTTTAATGGCATTTTCCCTGCACGTTTCTAACGCATGGAGGACTTTTGCCTCCGAGCAAGACCCTTCCGGTTTTGGCAGTGCACAAGGTGCAGTTTGCGTTTCTTCCTTGTAATTCTGCTTGCAAGCCATCTGCTCGAAGAGCGATTTTGCTTTCTGTTCTCCATTTTCAATGTTTCCAAGTGGTATGTAGAGTAATGAAGATTGCTCTGCATAGTAGTTCTGGCAGAATTTAGCGATACCGTCAATGCAGATTCTATCAGTCGTACAGGTACGCTGGCAGCTTTCCGATCCTTGATTGTAATCATAACGGACAAGTGGATCAAAATAGCAGACCGGATTGGTAAACTGCCGCTTGCCAAAGCTCGTGAGCACAATCGGTATACCTTGCGCATTCTTTTCAGTGCTGTCGATGTTTTCATCAATAACCCCAAAGTGGAGATGATGGGCGTAGTAATCCGGATTGCCATAGCCTCTGCCGCCTAATGTTCCTAAGGTATCTCCTGCTGCAACGTGGTCCCCGTTCTTCACAGCAATCGTATCGAGATGGAGATACTCTGTTTTGAGGTCGTTGCCATGGTTAACTACAACTCTTCCCCACGTTTGTTCAGTGGGATCGCCTTTTCCGACTTCAACAATACCTGGAGCGACGGCAACAATCGTATCTCCTTTCTTTCCTCGGATATCAATGCCGGGGTGATTCTTCGACACTTTTTTGGAAATGGTTGATAAATCTCCCCTGAATCCAAAGCAGGAGTTGACATACGGTGATGATTTTACCGGCCATGTTAGAAAATGAGGTGATGATCCTCCCGGCGATGTGGGTAACGCTGGTGTCACTGGCTCCGTTGTTTCTTGTCCTCCACCCTGTTTTTCTGCTGCTGTCTTCTTGTCGGTGAGATAGTGCCACGTGAGATCAAACTCATAGAACTGATAATCTTCTTCATCATCATCTTCATAGGCGCCTAACTGGAAATTTGCTTTCTTTTCTAGGAGTGCAGCGATTTTTTTCTCTAGGTCTGCTTTGCTCTCTGCTCGTAGTCCAAGCAAAGCAGGCATCAGGGAAGCAGCATCCTTGGTTATAGACATTGCAAAGATCTTCTGATCGGTTACCCAGAGCACAAAAATATCTTCCTGACCTGCACGTTGATTTGCTTCATCCTGCAAACTCCCTTGGATCTGGCTGCTGGTTATTTCTTCAACCTTAACGCTCAGTGCCTGCACGGATGCCATAAGCAGGAGCATGATGCCTACTATTATGGTAAGTGTGATGATCTCTTTTCTCATCGTGACATCCTCGTTCCATCTTCGTTATAGTGTGCAATTTTAGTGCTAAGACCTTTCCACTGTTCTGGTAGCGTCCACGGCTGCATGGCTTTATTCTTGGTGTTGTCAACTGCAAAAACCGTCATTGTGTACGGCTGCCCTGCAGCAAGAGGAATGGTTGCGCTGGTTCCTGTGGCAAAGGTGCAGAAGGATGGGTCGCTGCACGTTGGATCAGTACTTGGGTCTCGTGATGTTGAGGAAGCATACACCTGTGCTCCGAGATAATCCTTGCAGACGCTGCCGTCTTCATTGAGTGCAGGCGCATTCCAACTCACTGCTAACGATCCTGATGATGTACCTTGGGCCGTTGCTCCGGATTGTGCAATTCCGTTGACGTTGATTTTCACAGCGGCAGGTGCAAGATCATCGTTGCTTCCTTTTGTGGTGCTTCCATCAGCTTCATCTTTCGCAATAATCTTCTGGTCTTCCTGACCTGCGAGATCAACGGCGGTGACTGTAACAGTATAATGCTTGCCATCTTCTAGAGGAATAATCTTCCCTTGTACATCTCTGCAGGTGGTAAGTCCAGTTTTCTCTTCGCCGTTGCCATGATCAAACACGGCAATGACGGGTTTGATACCTGCAACCGTTTGGTCGATGCTCCCCGATGTGCAGTAGATATTATAATAATTAATGTCTGCAATTGCCTTACCGTCCTTCGTTGAGGGCTCATCCCATTGCACGACGATGGATTGCTCAGCTTTTTCTTTGTCTACGACGGTTACTTTTGGAACTGGAGGCGGCGGTGGATTCGCGAAAGAGAGTGCAAATCGATACTGCAACGGTTTTGGTGTATAAGCAGCTTTTGCAGCATCGTAGACGAATAGCGAACTTTCTTTTCGTGTCGCACAGAAGGCAAACATTCGTGGTTTGAGTTGGCATTGAGCATGATGATCTGGTTGTTCAACGCGTTCCAGCGTCATTCCGTTTTTGAGGAAGAGCAATTTTTGCTGCTCTTTCTTGGTGGTGAGCGTAAAATCATTCGGATTGATCCTTGCTTCAGGAAGAGTGTAGGATTGCTCTCTGCCGTTGATGATTCCTTTGAACGTGAGATCTTGCTCATTGAGAACTCTGATGCTCGTTTCTTTCTCCGGCGTTGCAGGTACCGGTATGGTGCAGAGGCATGCGTCATTCGTTGCCGTGAGGCATTCCTCCACACCAGTTATGACCGACTGCCAAGCATGTTCTTGCTCGTTATTGCATTCTCCAAAGGTAAACTCTGATTTCTCGGTGAATTGTTGGGTGAGATCATCAACGCAGCTTTTAACATCGTTCACTTTGCTGCACTCAGCTACAAGAATCTTTGCTAACAGCCTGAGTTTTACATAATCACCAAGATCAGCAGGAATCTCAAAAGATAGTTCAGGTGAAATGAAGTATTTTATTCCCGCATCATCACTGCTGGTTATAATTTCCCGAGCGTCAGTGGTTCCATAAACTGCAAGTTTTCCACGATACAGGAATTCATAACTGGGTAATGTTGGATAGATCTTCTTCAACGAGGTGGTGAATGCTGTTTCAAAGAGATCTTTTGTTGAAGCACGAGAAGGGTAGCAGAACATTTCTTTCGGCTCTTGGGTATTTCTGGTGCCGTACCAAAGAGGTGCGTCGGCATAACTACCGCAGGATTGTTGTTGCCAGAACCCTCCTTGTTCAGCAAGATCACTGATGAGCTGGCGGGCAATGACGGCACTGCTATCTTGTAATCCATACAGCCGCTCTTCCCCGGCACTGTATACCGAGAATAATGATGCCTGTTTTTCTCCCACTTGTTTTTCAAAGCCCTGCGTTTTTCCCGTAAGAATGACCAGCGCAGTTACAAATACGATGAACAAAAGGATAACGGTGCCGATCATAAACAGCGTTCCTTTTTTCTGGCGGCGGAGTGGAAACCGATTCATGATACTGCCTCAAAGCTGGTTGTTGTACCTGCTTCATATCCTTGATTAAGAGAAAAAGCAACGGATATGAATCTTGCTGCTGCTGGATCATAGATCATTTCTTCGTAGGGTTCATGATAGCTGTTTGTAGCGCATGTTCCTCCAGCAAAGACCTTGTTGTTTCCCAGCACTATGAGCTCTTTTCCCTGCACGTTGATGTGGAGATCCCAGCATTGCGTATTGTTCATGAATGCAAGCATATCATTGAGCTGATGCTTCAGCGGATCGTAACAGTCCTTCCCCTTGTTCTGGCATGCATGAACGTTGCTGCGGATCATATCTGCGATGCTGATTTCATCCAGTGTGCCATCGTTGTTGAGATCTTCCTCGACGGTAGTGCGTAAGACATTCACAAGGGTCAGCTTATCTATCGCTTCTTCTGTGCTTACTGAACCGATGGTCTTTGTTTTTCCGTCCTCATTGAAACCAGATTTTGAGGCTGCCAAAAGATAATAGAAAAAGACAAGGACGGCAACGAACAATAATGTTGCAAAGAAATCTACCATAAAGCCGCTGGCAACTGCTTTTTTGTTGAGGTGCATGTGTCTCCGGATCTTATGAATTGGCGATCACCGTTGTTATTTTGAGTACGGCTTGTTGATACCTGTTTTCTCCTTTAACGGTCACGTACATCCTGCGTTCATAGAGCTTGGCGCTGCCGCTGCCCGGTAACTTTGTTCTCGCCAATGGCTCCAGTTTGTCATAGGTTGTTTGATGCAGGTAAGCAGTGTTGCTGTTTGGATACGGATCTTTACCATTGGTCTTGAGTAATTCTAGCTTCATGGCAAACGTGTTCGAATTTGTGTAGGACGTGCTCTTTTCCAGATGCTCACTGGTAAATCGAGGAAGGTCAATCGTTCCGGGGTATGAGCGGAACTCGTCTTCATAGGAAATGGCGGTCGGTGAAAACAGCAGGCGGTTGGTCAACACCATCTCCTCTGCATCCTGTACATTGACATTTACGACAATAAACCCTTTAATGAAGACGACGAGACAAACGACTGCAATCACCAAAAATATGAATCGAGGGATGAACTGCGTCATGTCTGCAAGGATGCTCCCTTTGTTGTTCATGGATTCTTCACCTCGCTAATCGCGACGGTAGTTCCTTGTTTTTGGTAGAGCAGATTTTTCTTTTCAGGTGATGATGTGGTGAACGGATTCCGGTTGAATGGTTCAAGTTGCTGGTCAGCATCTTTTCCGTAGAGAAAAAATGTTGCCGTTCTTCCTTGGTCAGTTTTCCACTCCGGTTCGTCAAAAATAGAAACCTTGCCGTCTTTGATATTCATACCAAAGCGATCAACGTTCTCGGTATAGGTATAGGAAAGCTGTTCCGGCGCTGCATACACGGTATCGGTCAGCAGAGCGAGATCACGAGCCAGATAATTCTTCTCAAAGAGCGTATTGTCTTTCAGCGAGACTACAAAGTTCATCAAGCTCAGGAAGATGATGATGGCAAGCAGGACTTCAAACATCAGGAAGAGCTGTTCTGCGGTGACGTCCCCTCTTTTTCCTCGGCTGCTGTTCACTCTTCTCTCTTCAGCACCAGCGTATATAAACATTTCGGGATCAGTCCGATTCAATAATTATTTAAACATCCATCGATTCTACAACTCATTCCTTTGGGGGGTGGTTATCATGAGCGTTAGCCAAGATCAGTTTTACCGCGGTCCTGTAACATTAAATGGATCATCTCGACGTCCGTTTTCCACGTATATTCGAGGATCTGGCAGTTTCTTTCTGGATGGTAAATGTAGAGGCGAGTATTTTACCTATGATGGTACGATTAGTGAAGTAGACATACGTTCTGACATACTATCACGGTATTTCTCTGTAGGGATAGAACTTCCTAATTGTAGCGCAAGGTTTACCATGTCGAATTCACACGATCTTCAGCAGCTTTTGAAATTAGGCAATGTTGATGAAATCGGTGGTTTAGCTGGACAAAAAATTACAGTTTACTCTAAGACCCTGAAGTCTATAGATGGCTTTGTGCTGGCATAGTCACAAAAAGTTATTTAAATGGAATTGCACCACACTATACTCTCTAAGGGGCGGTGGTTATCATGGGTAATGGCAATGACGGTTTGACTGATGTAGTACAGCTTCAGGGGTCGTCTCGTAGTCCGTTTTCCAACGATATACCTGAAAATGATAGTTTTTTTCTAACCGGAATGTGCAACGGCAACTATTATACGCGTCTCGGTACCATCAAGAATGCAGAATCTGATTCTTCAGCGCCTTCACCACCGTTTACCCTCGAGATAGATGTTGGTGCCGGCACTGCATACTTTTCTCTTGCAAACCAGCATGATATCCAGGAGCTTTTACGGTTAGGCAAGGTTGATCATATGAGCCATTTAGTTGGGCGCGGCATTAGGGTGTACAGTGCAAAGCCCGACACCGCTGATGGTTTTATGTTGGCACCCTCGCCTAAAACTATATAAACGCCTCTTTTTTTCTTCATGCTATGCTCATTGGACTTGTAGGAAAACCCTCTGCGGGAAAGTCAACGTTCTTTAAGGCAGCGACGCTGGCGGAAGTGGAGATCGCTAATTACCCATTTACGACCATCAAACCAAACCGTGGAACTGGCTATGTGAAAGTCGATTGTGCGGATAAGCACTTTGGCGTGCAGTGCCATCCTCGTTTTGGGTATTGCATGCAGGGCAAGCGGTTTGTGCCCATTGAGTTGTTAGATGTCGCTGGCTTAGTGCCGGGAGCGCATGAAGGCAAGGGTATGGGCAATCAATTCTTAGATGACTTGCGGCAAGCAGATGTGCTGATCCATGTGGTTGATATTTCCGGTAGTGTCAACGCTAACGGAGAACCAGTTCCTGTGTTAAGTTACGATCCCGCCAACGATATTCAGTTTCTGGAAGAGGAATTGGATTTGTGGTATTTCAGCATCTTAAACAAAGGATGGGAGAAATTTGCGAGGCAAATGACGCAAGAGAAAGCCAATGCTGCTCGTGCGTTGGGCAAGCAGCTCAGTGGACTGCACGTCACCGAAGAAATGGTCGAGGGTGTTGTCGAGAAACTCAAGCTCAATCCCGAGCAGCCACAAAGCTGGACACCGGATGATCTGAAGAACATTGCCATTGCTCTGCGCAAAAAAACAAAACCGATGATTATCGCATGCAACAAGATTGATGTGTCAGGAGCAGAGAAAAACTATGAGCGTTTGAAGGAAATGTTTACCGATCATCTCTTTGTACCCTGCAGTGCTGAAGCAGAGCTAGCATTAAGAGAAGCAGCAAAGCATCAACTCATTACCTATGTTCCTGGAGCAAGTTCTTTTGTTCCGTCTGAAAAACTCAACGACCGGCAGAGCAAGGCGCTTGGTTTTATTCAATCGTCTGTGCTTGCTCATTTTCAATCAACGGGAGTACAGCATACGCTGGACGCTGCAGTGTTTGAAATCCTGAAGTACATGGCAATCTTTCCTGGAGGAGTCAATAAGCTTGCAGACCAATTTGGTCATGTATTGCCTGACTGCTTCCTGCTTCCGCACGAGAGTACGGCGCTTGATTTTGCGTATAAGCTGCATACGGATCTCGGCAAGAATTTCATCCGTGCTATTGATGTGAAGACCAAAAAGACGGTGGGAAAAGATCATCTCTTGCACCATACGGATGTGGTGGAGATTGTGAGCGGGAAATAGATTATTTATCATGCTCTAGACTTTCTGGTGTCGTTTGAATTAAATCTTTAGGTCTTTTTGGATTTGGACATTTATGGTTCTCAGGTAGACGATGATTTTGGCAATGCCATTTCCCACAGTACTTACAGAAGAAGTCCTTGATCAGTGAGGGTTCTCTCCCACAGATAACACAATTTGTTTGAGGGTGGCATTCTTTGTAGTGAATCCCTTTTTTGCATCTTGTCTCGCATCGATTGTCACTTTCTTCCGAATGAAGGGTACCGGAACGTTTTCTTCGTCTGACAGTGGCTAGATTCTCTTCTTGTCGTTTCGACCGAAACCAATCGATTATCTTTCTTAAAAGAGCCATAACCCTGAGTTATTAGATTGTCACATGACCTCCTCCCACACCCTAAAGGGTGGGGTTTCCATTAGACAAACACAACATTATGGTGTTCTGCTTGGTTCTCAATATAGCGGATCATTGAGTTGAGGTCATTGTAACCAACAGTGACGGCACATCCTCCTGGGCT
>JACRKL010000068.1 GCA_016219835.1 Candidatus Woesearchaeota archaeon | reverse complement strand
GACCAGCTTGCCGAAATAAGCGTCTAATTTTTGTATCCAAACGTTTTTGTTTATCCATGGTGGAGTTACCACTCCACCCTGCCCCCAGTCAGGGTAAACCCTGATAGGGGGCACTTCTACTTAACATTTTCGTCAGAGCCTCTGCATTGAAAACATTTATAATCCGGATGAGCTTTTTTGTTTCTATGTCCATCGATGACACATTACCACAACCAGAATTCCTTAACGGAGAGAGCGGCTGGATTGGAATAAAATCAAGATCCTATATCCCCCATGAAGAACCTAGGAATTATCTATGGTCTGAAAATTTTAAGGGAGATTTGACTACATCATCAGGTCGGCATGAGGTTGCAACTGATGTCACAAGATTCTATGTGGGTGCAGCATGTGATGCAATTATCGGTCTGCCAATAGATGTAGAAGGCAGTGATTCTGGTAAACCATTTGTTGCTATCCCTGATAAGCATAATCTGTTTGGGTTTTATATTCAGTCAGATAAGCGCAGAGGGTTTGAATTTAAGGTAGCAATGACGGGTGGTCTGGGAGACGTAGAAACAGTGAGGAGCAAAAACCCAGTAGAATTTGATAGAATTTGCGAACAAGTAGAGAAAGCATTACCTTACGCTAAGAGATAAAATCCTCTTTCTAAACCAACCGTAAGAAGTCTTCTCTTGTAATTCCAAGATCTTTCTTCACTATTTTTGTCAAAAGCCCAGGTCCTATTTCTTCTCCGCTATGGTGGGGAATGGTTACTCTTCTTCCATCTTCATGCTTATAGACCCTATGACTTCCCGTCGTATGGCTGTGCACAAAACCGAGTTTTTCAGCGACTTTAGCAACTTCCTTGCCGGTCAACGTCGGCAGTTTTGCCACAGTTTATACCTCAATATGCTGGATTCCGAGAAATGTTTGTTGAGATTCTTCTAATTCTTCTTCAGCGAGGTAAGCCCTTATAGCTTCTTTTGTCCGTTCAAGGAGCTGATCCATCGTTTTCGCTTGCGTGTGGCAGCCCGGCAACTCAACAACTTCAGAAATAAGCCATCCATCCTCGTCTTTTTCGATAACTACGGTATACTGCTTAGTCATACGAAACTGAGAGATGTACCAGAATATAAACCTTATGACTCCTCCCACTTCCCTAATCCCATCTGTCCTTTTCTCTTGTGGGGTGAAACAGCTTCCTCGACCTCTGCTCCAGTCTGTTTTTTCAGGTCCTCCGCAATGCTCTTGCCCACCAAAAAAGCAAGTGTTGAGTGATCTGCCTTCTTGATCTCTTCAACATTTCGAATTTTGTTGTTGAATAATTTTCTTGCTCTCACTCTGCCAATACCTTTGAGTTGGATGAGTGGCAAAAGTTCTTCCCTAACTCCTTGCTGCACACGCATCCTTGTCCTGCCAATGGCTGAAAGCAGGGCTTGCTTTTTCTGAATTCTTGCAATCTCCTGCAAGCTGTAGAGCAGCCAGTCCGCTCGCTCTAGTTTCATGCGAATCTCACCGGGTCTAATGTCGTACTGCTTGAGCAGCTCATCTTCACCCAACTCGTTGCACCAATCTCTCAGAAATAGTGCAGTTTTCCCGGCATCGAGGAATGTTTTGTAATCACCATCATACACATTGGGTTCGACCGTCAACAGTTCGTCAGCATAGGCATAGAGCTGTTCCTGAATTTCTTCTGCTTCTTTTTGCTTGACTGACAAGAGGGGTCGCATTTCCAGCGTAAACGAAATAAGCTGAAGGATCGAGAAATCTCCTGCCCTTTTGCCGGCTGCTCGTTCTAGACCCTCAACAAACAGGTGAGCGGTGAGTGGATCAAGATACAACTCCGAAATTCTCTTTCCGAGCAGCGTTGCAGTAATCTTTTCTTCTTCTCCTGCGGTTGCAAAATGTTCTTTCTCAATAAAACCACAACGTTCCAGTAAGCTTAACATGTTATCCATGATGTGATCCATAGCTTTCTGATCTTCATATTGGTGAGCCCAGAATGTCTTGGCAAAGAAAGCAGAAGCCTCACTTCTTGTGGAGATGATCTCCGTCGCAATTAAACTGAGCAGGTAGGTTCTTAACACGGGCTCAACAGCCAGCTTGGAATAAATTTCTTCCGCATCGCCCTGTACAAAGCGTTCGATGATGCGTTCTTTCTCTTGCTCACTATTGGCGATGCAAATGGCCTCTCCTTTCTGCTCGAAGCTTGGCCTGCCTGCTCTGCCGCACATTTGCTGATAATCGAGAACCGGAATCCAGTCCATGCCATGGGCCGTGTACCGCTTTAAATCCCGTACAACAACTCGATATGCCGGTAAATCCATACCATAAGCCAAGGTGGGCGTTGCGCAAATCACAGGGATATTCCCTGCCCGAAATTCTCGTTCGATCAATTCCCGTTGTGCAGTATAAAGCCCCGCATGATGGAATGCAGAACCCTTCTTCAGGCATCTACTTAAACGTAAGCACTGCTGCGTCGGAGTGCCTTTATGCACTGCTTCTTCGCTCAGTGCCTGCCACGGTTGTTCTGCCTTTTGATGTTCATGGAGTTTGACGTGCTTGGCAATATCTTCTGCAAGCTTTTCAGCACTTCGTTTGGTAGCAACAAAGAATATCGCCTGTTTTCCTCGGGCAAGGGTATCCAGAGCAAGATTAATGGCTACATCATCTGAGCGTGTCGCGATCGGTAGAATGTCCATGCACGAACAGAAGTCCATGCCTTTAAATCTCTTTTGGCTTGGATGGTGCTTGTGAACGAGGTTGCCGAGGCTTCCATGCCTCATACTGAGCTGCAGTAATCACTCTTCCTGCAAAGAAACCTAGGCCGATGAAGAGAAAGCTCTTGAACATCCTGAGAGTAGTTAGGGTATCGGCGTTTAATGGCGTAATTTTCATCACCTGGTAGTTATTATTGTTTCAGGGTAAAGAAATGCCCGCTTTATTAAATACATTCCCTAAAGAGATGCTATACAATATATAATCTATATAGAATTTAAAGAAATTGGTCTCTTTCAGAAGATCTAGCGTAGAATTCTATTCTTCTTTCAAACCAGATATGCTCGTTATCCCGGCATATTTATACAGGAATGCTGCAAAAAAACCGTCTACGGGCTTTATTTTCCACGAGTTATACCTCTTACATACAGATTCAAGCCCAGATACAACTTCAAGCCCGGCTCCTCCAATAGAGGTATGCAAAAAGAGTTCTTGATATGCTTGTTGAAAATGACGAGGAGTCAACGATGCAGGAATACCGGTCATTTGTTCTAAGATGGCTATCTTTTCCGAGTTATTATCGCACAACGCATCGAGATAAACCCTCGATAATATCCCCCTTAACATCTCATGAGTTACGAAAACATCTGCTGTTTTCAGCCCCGTAATTTTCTCGAGGAGCGTAAACCTCTGCTTTGGATCCCGAAGACCGAAGGCGAGATTTGCCATCTGATGGAATGCTTCTTCTGCAATTTCTTGCGATGGGGGGATACCAGAAATTTCGCGCAACCACAGTAAGCCGCTGAGTCCATTATTGTACGTCAATCCATCTCTACAGGTCAGCAATCGTTGATACATTTGATGAACTATGTTCTCATGAGGGGCAATTCCTGTTGCTGCATAGATCCTCTTTGCTGCACCAAAAAAAGGAACGAAGTTCCCAATGTACGGAACCCAAGTGATCCCCTCATAATCGGCATATGTTTGGTATTGCTGCTGGATTATGTTATTTCTCTCTTCCACTGATTCAGATAACCTAGCAAGAGTATGTTCTAATCCTAACCCTTCATAGCTGGTTGTTCTTTCAATATAATCATTCCCGCCGGCTTCTTGTACCGCTTCCTTTACGAGGGGAGCTCTACGAGAGATCACATCAATTGGAAGCACTTGAGGTGTAGCTTGATCAGCAGTCATCGGTTCATGTCCGAGATGATCTCCTTGAAGTTTAGCTATTCTGGACGCGAGGTAGAGACAATCACGATGACGCGCTTCTTCATAGAGCACGTGGAGTACCTGTTCGGGAATGGAGATGCCACTAACATCGGCAACAGCAATACCCTCATTAAGAGAACTCGTGGAACAGCTTTCAAAATAATACGGAACGCATCGAAAAACCCGATCATCCAACAATGTTCGTTGATAATATGCTTCAATTCCTTTTTTGATGGCAGACTTAGGGATAGCCTTACGTCGTACAAATGCTTGAAGGTAACCTCTAAGAGTTTGTTCCATGTGAACCACCCCTCTGAGTAACCACCTTTGCCATATAAACTAATGTAATATCATCTGATTATGACATAAACGAAAATTATATAACTTCTCGACACATTTCATATTTGAATGGATACAGCGTTACTTGAACAAATCGGGCTAACTAAAAACGAAACCAAAGTTTACCTTGCCTTATTAACCTTAGGAAGCACTTCCGCAGGTCCCTTAATCAAGAACGTGGGAATGCACCGAGCAGCAGTTTATGATGTACTGGATTTACTCACCGATAAAGGTCTCGTTTCTTATGTTATTAAAGCGAATCGAAAGTATTTTGAGGCTCAAGATCCCGACCGATTGCTCGAATACCTTGCAACACAGAAGCAAGACTTATTATCCAAAGAAGAGAAACTTAAACAGTTCCTTCCCGAGCTGCAACTCAAACGAAAATTGTCTACCGAAGAACAAGAAGCAACCCTCTACAAAAGCAAGAACGGGCTAAAATCGCTCTTTGAGGATATCTTAACAGAGAAAAGCCCATGGTTTGTTTTTGGAGCCACCGGAAAATTCAAAGAGTTATTCCATGCTTACTTTATTCACTTCCATAACCGGAGGGCAGCATTAAAAATCCCCTTAAGAATAATTTTTAATAATGGCATGAGAGGACAGAAAAGAGAGGAAGATCTAACCTTATGTGAGATTAAATATCTCCAAGATTCCTATATCAGCCCATCGACAACGTTTATCTATGGAGATAAGGTTGCGGTCATTAATTGGTCATCTGAACCCGTGGCTTTTGTCATGAGAAGCAAACAAGTAGCAAATTCTTATCGCAGTTTCTTTGGAATTCTTTGGGAGACGGCAACATCCTAGATGCAAATCAATATCTAAAAACCAAGAATTAAATAAAAAAGGGCTTTCGCCCTCTAGAAATTTATAGTTTTCTCAATCGCTTGATATCTTCCTTGGCAGAATCCTGCAGTGCAAGACCATAACCAACACCAAAGGCAATCGCTAAGCCCAAGGCAATAGCTCCCAGCACAATCAGGAAGACATTTTCAGCGAGGAACACTTGCAGACCAATTTGCCTCAAGGCAATCAACAGCGTAAAGACGAGGACGATGATCCTCGAAACGTCTGCCACGAGCAATGCTCCTTTCGTTTTGATGGTTGAAATCTTGTCGTGCACATATTCAGCAAGCACAAATCCAGCTAGTCCGATCAGCACGGCAATAATCGCTTGCGGAGCCCAGAAGGCTACGTCTTCTAAAAACCGTGCAAGTCCAACCCATTGTACCTGAGTTGCAGCCAATGGTAACGCCCAGACAAAGACATACCATTTCAAGATCACTCCCAGAAAATGTTCCAGATCACATTTGCCAATCAGTCTTTTCAGATTGGTTTTTCTAAAAAAAACATCACATGCTTTTGTTCTGTGCAGCAAAGCTTCCAGACCCCAGCCTAATAGTGCACCTAAGACATAACCTACCACTAGAATCAGCACCGCAAGAATTAAGCCAGGTAGTCCAGCAATCAATGTCCATGCTACTTGTTGTCCTGTTTGGACAAGAAGATCACCCAATATGTTTACCATTACACAACACCCCCTTTTTACACAATTGTATTGTGTTCACTCCTCATTCGGGGTTGTTCTATTTAAAGTTTTCGACCGGAGATTCCGTAAGGAAGCATCCGAAGCTATTATATAATCTCACATTTTTCTTGTGATGATGCAACTGAAAGACATTGCCGCTCAACTGCCGGAACCAGTAACTCGAGCTCTTGCCTCATCTATTACCGAACTTCGTCCAGCTCAGGAGAAAGCAATTGCTGCTGGTCTTTTGGATGGTAAAAACCTCTTGGTTTGCACGCCAACGGCTTCCGGAAAAACACTCATAGCTGAGCTTGCCATGCTGAAATCTATTCTGGTGCGTGGAGGCAAAGCCGTTTACATCGTCCCTTTGAAAGCCCTTGCTGCAGAAAAGTATCGCCACTTTCAGCAACGTTATGGTACTTCAATCAAAGTCGCACAAAGCAGCGGTGATCTTGATACAGCCGATCATCATCTCGCAAAGTATGATCTTATCATTGCCACCGCAGAAAAGTTTGATTCCTTGCTTCGCCATCAGGCACCATGGATCAGCCACGTTAAGGTTGTCGTTGTCGATGAAATCCATTTGTTGAATGATCCCGAAAGAGGACCTCGCCTAGAGATTGTGCTCACGATTCTGAAAGAGCAGCCGCGGCAGATCATCGGCTTGAGTGCAACGATCGGTAATTCCCGGGAGCTTGCTGCATGGTTACAGGCAAATTTAGTCGTTGATGACTGGCGTCCTGTCAAGCTGGAGAAAGGCGTGTATCTCGACGGAAATGTGGAATTTGTGGAGTGAAGAATCGCAATCTTTAAATACTATAGCTACTTATATCCCTGCTATGGCAACAACAACGATCCAAGTCAGCCAGACGCTGGTTGAAGTACTGAAAGGAAAAAAGCTCTATGAGAAAGAAAGCTACGAGGAAGTAATCTGGGATCTCATCGAAGATACACAAGAACTTTCTGCTGAAACCAAACGGAATATTGCACAGGCTGAAAAAGAGGTTAGGGAAGGAAAAGTTCATTCTTGGGAAGATGTAAAGAAGGAGCTTCGCATCCATGTATGAACTTGTTATCTCGGATCTTGCAAAACGCCAGCTCTCTAAATTGCCGCAAGATATTAAGGATCGCATGGGTAAGTCACTTGACAGAATCAAAGCACGACCGCACCACTTCGTTCTCCGTCTAACGGGGAGCCCTTATTATCGGCTTCGGGTAGGGGACTATCGAGTCATCATGGACATTAAGGAGCAGAAGATGATCATTCTCGTGCTTGAGCTTGGCCATCGGAGAAATATCTACGAATGAACTATTTTCGATATATATATATCACCTCTTCCAAGAGGCTCCGGTGAAAATCTTAAAATAGAACCCCTGCCAGCTATACTGGCAGGGTTGGGGAGGTACGAGCTCCCCATGAAAAAGAAAACAAACATACTACAAAAAATTAACGGTTTGATACGACGAGCGAGAGTGCCTGCTT
>JACRKL010000065.1 GCA_016219835.1 Candidatus Woesearchaeota archaeon | reverse complement strand
TCAGACAAAGAGTTGGAAGAGTAGTGAGAAAGACATGCTCATTCTCGAAATCTTTAGAAAACCACGACAAGGTTATCGGGTTGTTTCTTCAAGAAAGAAACATGGAGCGTTTATCAGTCAAATGATAACACTTCCAAAATTATTACTCCGGATCTTCCCTTGGTTAAGGTACTGGAATCATTGAGACCTAGATAACCTTCTTCACCAAACTTCCTTTGTCGGCATCATCAACAGCATAGCCAAGCTGTTTTATTTGATCTCTGAGCTCGTCGGATTTTTTCCAATCTTTCTTTTGCCGTGCAGTTTCCCGCTCTTTGACCAGTGCGATGATTTCTTTTGGAACTGTTTCTTCTTTGGGCAGTATGCCAAGAACACGGTCGAGGTCTTTGAACACTGCAAGAATCTCTTCTGCATTCTTCTTGCTGAGCTGTTTCTCTTGTTTGTTGACTTCGTGCATGAAATCAAACAAATGCGAGAGTGCGACTGAGGCGTTGAGGTCATCATCCATGGCGTCTTCAAATTTCTTTCTGGTCGAAACGATGAGCTTTTTTAGATCTATGCCTTTGCCGGATGCGAGCTTCAGTTTTCTCAGGAAATCGTCGATTTTTTGGAGCGTGTTTTTTGATGCAGTAATTCCCTCTTCCGTAAAGTTGAGCTGCTGTCGATAATGGGTGGAAAGTAAAGTGTAGCGAATAGAGCGTGCATCATGGCCTTTCTTGAGCAGATCCCTCAACGTGAAAAAATTGCCAAGACTTTTACTCATCTTCTGACCATTGACTAAAATAAAGTCATTGTGCATCCAGTAATTGACAAACTGCTCATGTGAACATGCTTCACTCTGCGCAATTTCATTTTCATGATGCGGAAAGATGAGATCAATGCCGCCGAGGTGAAGATCAAAATGATTACCCAGAAGTTTCATGGACATAGCAGAGCATTCGATGTGCCATCCCGGTCTGCCTTTGCCGATTTCCGTTTGCCAGAAGACTTCGCCATCTTCTTTTTCGTAGCTCTTCCAGAGCGCGAAGTCGTTGGCATCATTCTTCTCATAGGTGTCTTTTTTCACTCGTTCTCCTTTGATGTTTTTTTTGAGTTCTACTCTTGAAAGCTTGCCATAGGGTTTGAATGATGCAATCTTAAAGTAAACGCTGCCGTCATCGGTTTTGTAGGCCGTTGTGTTGTTGAGGAGAGTCTTGATAATTCCTACCATCTCGTTGATGTACTCCGTTGCTTTTGGATACTGCTCGCAACGCTCGATGTTTAATGCATCCAAATCTTCAAAGAATGCTTTCGTGTAGCGTTCGGTAAATGCTTTCAGTGAGATTTTTTCTCTCTGACTGCCTTTGATGGTTTTATCATCGATATCGGTCAGATTCGTCACATGGAAAACGTCGTAGCCCTTGTACTTTAGATAGCGTCGAGTGAGATCATAAAATGTAAATGCTCGAAAATTGCCGATGTGCGCAAAATCATAGACCGTTGGACCGCAGCTGTACATTCTCACTTTCTTTGGAGCGATGGACTTGAAGATTTCTTTCTTTCGTGTGAGGGTGTTATAGATCGTGAACGGCATAGGATCATGTATCCTGCTGGATTTATATAGTTAATCCCTTTTGCTTTGACGATGGTTCTTCCTATCCAGTTGCGTTTCCAAAGAGTTTCTGATGCCAAAGGATTTTACAAGATGCTGAACAATCCCAACTTTACGTTCTTTTCTGCAAAGCCAAAATCCCTGCAGGATGAGATTGACTTTCTAACTAAGAACAAAGCAAACAGGGAGAAAGATTTTGAGTACAATTATGCCATCACTTTGCGAGGCAAGCTCATCGGCGGCTGCGGGATCAAGATTGATCAGCATCGCAAGCATCGAGGGGAGATCGGCTACTTTGTTGCTGAGCAGTATTGGGGAAAGGGTGTTGCTACGACTGCTGTTCGTATGCTTGAAAAGATCGGCTTTGAGAAACTCAAGCTGGGAAGGATTGAAATTATTGTCAGCCCAAAGAATAAAGCGAGTCAGCGGGTAGCGGTGAAATGCGGCTATAAGAAAGAAGGACTGATGAGGAAGATCATTGATGATACTGGCAAGCTGAACGATGGTATTCTGTATGCGAAGACAGTGTGAGAGGTTTTGTTAATGTTGTTAATCTTTCGTTGTTTCTAAGGCGGCCTCCGTAGCGGCACGACGGCTTCGTCTACTCGGGGTGTCCAAAGGAGTTCCCTCCCCTCGTCGTGCGCTACGGTCGCCTTTGCTAAGACCAACAGCTAGGCTTCATTCAACTTGGCTTACTTTAAAGAACCCTCAACATACAAACGCTCAGCAGTTACTTCCGTTCATCATGGATCAGCGGGTGTTACACTTCATCATCGCGTAAATTGGGGAGCGTAGATCAGGTTTATATGGGTTGTGGTAAGTTGATCTAACTTACGAGTGGTAGACCTAAATATCTTTATAAACGGTGGGATGTTTCTGTTGGTTATGGAACTTGATCTCGCCAAACTGATCCTTGCAGGTAAATCTGATTTTGTGACCTCATGTGTCGAAACTATTATTCTTGGTAACCAAAGAGAAATGGAAGCAGCAGCACAAGCAGGTAGGGCTCTCATTCCTACTGGTTCTACTCCTGAAGGAAGAGAAGTACAGTTTCTGCTTATCAGTTTTAGTTATCTTCAAGTTGCACAGCAAGTATCGGATCCACGTTCCAAGCTATGGACCTATGCCCTTGCTCTTGAGGCATCTTATCGTTCCAAAACTCCATCTCAAAGTGAGGATTGTTTTGCCAGTCTCATGCAAGATTCTCCTCGTCCGGATCCTACGGTAGTAGACTATTTTAAGGAGAAATATAATCTGCAGTAAACTTTGAGTAAACACCATGAACTCCAACCACTTCTTCAAACACATTTGGTCTTTTGGTGATCATGCTGTTCCTGCAGTTACGCTTGAAGACAAGCTCTATCGCGTTGGCGGCATGCCGGATGAGTCGCTCTATGCTCCGCAGCCAGACTACGAAGGGCTTTTTGCTCACTATTATATCAAGCCAACAGATTTTCGGGAGAAGGTTGCAGTTCTTGCTGATCCGCGTCTACTTGACTCTTCTGCTGTTCCTGTATCTCTGCCACTGCAATGGGTAACCTCGGTTGATAGCCTTGCTGGACGCAAACGTCTCCTTCAGGATCCGATCTATCCACTTTCTGCGGTTGGCATTCTGGTGACGAAAGACAACCAGATCGTTCTCGGAACACGTGGAGGAGCCGTTACGGAAGAGCGGCGCAGGATGTACGCAGTTGGTTTGTTGGCAACGCCTCCTGGAGGCAGCGTGAAATTCAAACCGTATGCTGCTGGCATTGCTGATCCATTCACGGTGACTCTCGTTGATGAACTTTACGAAGAGCTTGGTGTTTTTGGTCTTCGTTCTACATGTCTTCTAGGGCTTCTTGATTCTTTTCCTCCTGGGCCCAAAGGATTGAAGGTGGTTGGTGTGCTCCATACTGATGCAACCTTCAAGCAGATTGTCCACAAGCATGGAACTGCACTTGGCATCTATGAACAATTGCTTTCTGAAGGTGCAACCAGAAAAAATGCAAAGCATGAGCTTTCTGCACAAAAGCTGCCTGTTGATGCATGGGAGCACAGTTCGCTTATTGCTCTTCCCAACAATTCCTTGTACATCCGAAGATTTCTGGATGCACAAACGCTTCCCTCGGCGTATAATTTTGCTACTGCATGTAGTGGTGGTTTAGAACTCTATTTGCAGCATCTCCAGAAAAAGTAACTACCCCTCTATCATTCCCAACTTGAGATCATCATACAAACTCTGCACCTCAAGGTAGCACCTTCGTTTTTCATCCTCAGAAAGATCAATCTTGCGGTAGAGCTTGAGCACTTCTTGATAATTTATTGATGCTTCTGTAAAGCTTCTCACTTCAATCTGTTTGCGCACGTAGCTGATCAACTCTTGGAGGCGTTCTCTGTCCGAAAGTCTGGTCGGCTGTTGTGCCGTTTTCCCTGCTGCTTTGATTGCAGAGGAAATCTCTCCGGCAATCTTTGGCGCTTCTTTTTTGATCGTTGTTACGAGATGCAATCGCTTTTCTCTCTGGATGATGTCGTGGTCTTTTGCTGCAAGTTTCTCTTCTTTTTCCTCAAGATCGGATCTGAGTCTTGCAAGGCGTTTGTCTTCCTTGAGTATGAGCTTGATCTGCTTTTTGTGCTCCAGAGTTTCCTGCTGCATTCTTCGATGTGTTGCTTGGATTTCTGCAAGGTTTTTCTTGGTCTGCTCATACTTTGTCGTGATGACGTTTTCTTTTGCCGCTACTTGTTTTTCTCGTGCAGCAAGTTGCTGTTCCACGCTGGCAATCCTTGCTTCTCTTGCAGCGTGTTCCTGCTGCTGTTCTTCCAGCAGCTTCTTGTTGTTCTCCAAAACGTCCTGCATGTTCTGAAGATGGGTTTGCTCCTCGATGATCGTGCGTAACACGTTCTGATCCTGCGCTGCTTTCTTTGCTATGGTTTTCCTGTCCTGCTCGATTTCTTTTTTGTAAGATTCTATTCTCTCAAGAATTTCTACGATGTTTTCCTGCTCACGGTCGACGAGCTTTTTATCAGCAAGAATGGCGTTTCGTTCTGCTTTCAGGGCATGGAGATGCTGCTCTACCCTTTCTTCTTGACCATAGACACTTGCTTCGCGTTCTTTGATTTCCGCTTCCTGATTCTCCAGCACGGATTTGTTGTGCTCTAAAACCCGAATGGCTTTCTGTACCGCGTTGTCTTTTTTCTGGAGGTCTTTTTCCTGCTTAAGAATTTCCTGTGATCGTTGGTAGAGCTTGTCTTCCTCCGCTATTAATGATGCTTTGTCTTTCTTGCTGCGCTCTCGTTCTTGGCGTAGTTCTTTCTGATGCTGTTCCAGCATTTCGCTTTGATCGTGCAGGAGTTGTGCTTGTGTCCTCACTTGCTGCTCTTGCAGGTCGAGTGCTTCCCTGAGTACCGTCAGCTGGTGGATTTTTTTGGCAAGCTGCTCTTCTTTCTGATGTTCTCTTTGTGCGTAAGCGTCTACTTTAGTGTCGAGCTCTTTCTGGATTCTTTCCAGCTCTTTTCTTGCTGCACTGATAGTCTTGTACGATGTTGCCATCTCTGCCTTTACTTTTTTGGTGTGCTTTGCTTCTCTTTCTGACTGCTTCTGCTCTTCTTTCAGGTCTCGTTTCAGCATAAGCACTTTTGCCTTCTCGGATTTGACTTTCTCTACTTCTTGCTTGATCCTGTCAAGACTGAACTCGCGTTGGAGCAGGGGATCATCGATGTCAGAAGTTGGTATCCTTGTTTTTGGCGATGTGGACTTTGCTTGGGAAACAGAAGGTGTTGCAGCCTTGGGATTCATGGGCGGAGGCATCGCCTTGTCCATTCTAGTTCCATCTTCTGCGATGAGACTGCTATCCTGAAGCTGTGGCTCTTCTTTCTTCCAGAATGTCAGTATTCCCCCCATGTTCCCTCTTCTTTTTCGCTTGCTCGGTATAAATACTTTTGTTTACACTGCTGAATGGTCTGTGTTGATTTTTTGGAGCATGGGTTTTAAGAAAACTATATATAATCCATCGATCGTGGTAGGGGCTATGCAAAAGAGGTGGCTGTTTTTTATAATTGGTGTTCTGTTACTGGTCTCACTCGCTACTGCTGTTCTTGGTCTCTCTTCGAATGCTTCTTCTAATCCCTTGGATCCTGATGGTGATGGATTGACGAATGCAGAAGAGCAGGCGCTTGCTGCCATCTACGGTTCGCCGACTAATCCGAATGTCGCTGATACGGATGGCGATCTCTTTTCCGATAAGGAAGAGGTTGACCAGCATACCAATCCGATTGATCCTGCTGACTATCCCAAGCCGTTTGGCACGCTATTCATGCTTGGCTCCTTGCTGCTAGTTTTTGGTGCAGGAGTTGTGGTGCTTGTTTTCTTCGTTCATCGCCATCATCTCTCCTCAATGTCAGCGGCTCCTCGTTCTGCTTTTGATCACCAGCGACTATACAAGCCGTCGCTGCAACCCGCTTCTTTCCGACAGGCTTCTTCGTTTGGCTGGCTGATGAAGCCTGATCTTTACGAGCAAACGATGCAATTTCCCTTGCGGCAACAGTCTTCTTTCATTGCTTCGTTTTCTGTTCATGCTTCATCCCTGCCTCGCCGCCAGCGGCTCCAGCCATGGGTTGCTTCTGTGAAACCGCAGAGTCAGCGGACTGCATCGCCTCATGCTGCACCTCCTCGACCTGTTTCATCTCATCGTCCTGCTCTTCACCAGCATCCTCATCTGCACCATGCTCAACTGAATCAAGGTTATATCTCGATGGAAGAACTTCAGCATCGTATGCCACATCAGAAACGGGTTCAAACTCGTGTTGAGAACATCCTCCGAAAAAACAAACGCCTGAAAAAGAAGCTTTCTGGCGAGGTGTTGAAAGATCTTGAACGCATGTCGGGGAGATCCTCATGAAGAGAAAGTTAACTCCTCAAAACTATCGCCACTTGGGCAGGCAGCAGATGTTCTCTGCCGCTGTTTTCCTTTTACTGGTTGCTGTGATTGCGGGTAGCCTTGCTTTTGGATTGCTGGGGAATCCATCTCTTTCCGGCAGGGCATTCTGGGATTCTTTTTTAGGAACTGCTGATAATCAGGGTCAGGAAGTTGCACAGACGGCTGCATCATTTTGCACGGCTGACCGTGCAGATCAAGACCGAGTTTGTTGCATTGCACGTGGCGGTCAATCTCTTGGTTCTCGTTGCTGTGGCGATCAGAGTGGAGAAACGGTCTTCTCATGGGGAGCTGCATCAGTCTGTTGTCCTTCACCGTCCTACACTATTTCTTCTCAAGGTGAATGCCTTGCCCCTTCAGCAGCGCATCCATTCTCCAGCGCAGGCACTTCTGTTGATGATTTTCTGGGTTCATCATCATGGGCATCTTCACCATCTTCTTCCTCCGCAACATCGGTCGATGATTTTCTAGGCAATGGCAATGCAAGAGATTATTCCAGTTTTCTTACATCCCATTCAACTGCTGCAACGAATGCTACTGCTGCATCACCAGCGTCCTTTCCGCCTCCTGAACAGAACGCTTCGGCTTCGGAGCCTTCGTTGCCTCCTCCCGTAGTTTCACCTTCCGCAGTTTCTACGGAGAATGCTACGGAGAATATTTCATCTGCTGTGCTGGATGCATCGACCTCAAATCTCACGTCCCTGTTTCCCGATTCTTCAAATCTTCTCAATAGTTCTCCATCCCTGAATCAGTCTCTTCCTTTGTCCTCATCATCGAACACTTCATTGCAAGTTCTCGGTAACGAGACATTTGTTGAGCCTGCGTTGCTGCATGAGACTGCTCCTTCTCCTGCTGCATATTCACCATCTTCCTCCTCATCGCCGTCACCTTCTTCATTAGCTTCCTGCCCCCATTGGATCAATGGTGCATGCTGTGGTGACAGTCCAGATGAATATTTCCGCTCCTATGATCTCAATGGCGATGGAACCTATGAGTCAGGGGAGCCTGCCGCTTGCTGTGCTGCTGGCACAACGATCAATCAGGACGGGAAGTGCATCTCTGGTCTTTCTGCTGCTGTAACCGTCTGTGATCCGCAGGCTGATCAATTATGTTGTACTGCTCAGGGCGGCATGTGGGGCAGTTGGGGTGGAGCAATTGCAGGAAAAGAGCACCGGTGCTGCGGCTTGCTTCACGATCCTGCTTCCGGTTATGTTGCCTCTTCTGCTTCTGGGAAATCGCAAGCATGCTGTGCAGAGAGTTTAGCAGTTCTTGATGAGCAAGGGAGATGTATGGTTCCTTCTGATGCTGTTCGTTGCGATGCAGAAACTTTTCCGACGTGTTGCAGTAACCAGCATGGCATTTGGGGTCCTTGGAACTATGGCGGAAACTGCTGTGGGATTCCGTTGGGATCGGGCGAATATTATCGCGAGGTTACCGATCAAGGCAGTGTTGTAGCTGCTAATTGCTGTGCTGATCCTAATGCAATTGTTGATAGCCAAGGCAATTGCGTTGTTCCTGCTGCAGCTCCGCTGTGTGTTGAGGGGAGCAGCCGATCATGCGGCACAGGCATCTGCGCAGGAACGCAAACCTGCAGCAAGGGTGTTTTTGGTGTTTGCAACGGGAAAACTCCCGAGCAGGAATGGTGCGGCAATGGCATTGATGAAGACTGCGATGGCAGCGATGCTGTATGCCCGCCTTCTGGAGGTGACGCTGATCATGATGGTCTTCTGAATGAGGAAGAAGTTGCTCTTGGCACCAATCCTCTTGCCGCTGATACCGATGGCGATGGTGTGAGTGATGCTCAGGAGTTGCAGATGGGGACTAACCCTCTCGACAAAACGAGTTTTAGCATAGGAACCTCACTCCCGTGGGCATACTTCTTGGTTTATGGCATGTTGGTCATCCTGCTCAGTTTATTGGTCAGTTTCCTGTTCTGGAAGGTCAAGCAGCGGAAGTATCTTTTCCTGTTGGCAGTCTTCGTTATCGGTGGTGCTGCTCTACTGCTTGCTACTGCTCTTCTTTCGCTTGGACTGTTTGTTTTTTCGGTACTCGTCGTTGTGCACTTCGTGCTCTGTCTACTCGTCTATCTTCTGGGCGACCGAATAGCAACATTTATATAACAGGGAGACCGATAAACGGTGCATTAGATGTAGGAATTTCCATGGAGACTGCTGGAAAAAAGTGGTGGGTTGTTGGCGTCTTTGCTGTTTTTCTTCTGGGTATGCTGTTTTATGTGGTTACCACCCTGCAACCCGGGAATGTCGGAAAGGCAGTTCAGCCACCGGTTCGTGCTGCTTATGCCTTTAATGGCTATGATCAAGAATTTCTTGGCACCGTTACTGCTGCAGGCGATTATGCAATTCGCTTGACCTTAAACAAACAACCGTTGCAGGCGTTCTTTACCTATCGTTCCGACCGCGAGGTTGTCTTTGAGGTGCAGCAGGATTTGATTGGAGGAGATGTTGTTGGAGCACCGACTCCCAATGTCTACGGCTACGGGCTTGACTATTCTTATTTTTATCCGCAGCTGGACAGTGCCTGTTCATCATATCCCTGCGAAGTATTGTTGGTTGTCCATCCGAGAGATCCGCGGCTTACGGATGCTTATGATTTTGCTTACAACATCAGCCTTGATGCGCTGGAATGCGGAACGGTGATCAATGACTCCTTCCGGCAGAACTGGTTCACACTCAAGCAAGATCTTACCTGCGGCGTGAGTGATGGCTTTGTGA
Source organism: Candidatus Woesearchaeota archaeon (assembly GCA_016219835.1). GTDB lineage: Archaea > Nanobdellota > Nanobdellia > Woesearchaeales > JACRKL01 > JACRKL01. Next base: position 6,897 of record JACRKL010000065.1, on the reverse strand, counting down.
TTAAGAAAAACAATTTTATCTTTGATGGAAACCAGCGGACTATCCAGACGAACGCTCCACGAAATTTAGGCATTGCAGGCATTCGGCTTGACCATGTAACGGGAGTGCAGGTTCGCCATGCCTCTGTTACAGGAACATTCCATTACGGTATCTTTGCCAATGAGAGCAATGCAACAACCATCGAGGATAATGCTCTGGTGATGATTCCTACCGGATATCGGCAGGATCCTGTGGCAGGCATAACGTTCAACGGCATGGGCATCAGCAACCAGATCAAGAACAACCTCGTTCTTGGAGGAGATGCCGGATTACTCGTGGGAAGCTGTGTTTCCCATCCATGCTTTAGCAGCAATCTGGTGAGCGGCAACACGTTTGTTGGTGTTTCTAACAATCCTGACCTGCGAACGCGCATGCCGGAGTTGACCCAGTTTGTTGCGCCGCAATATCTGCAGGATGTTGGCATGGATTTTGCGTATGATGCAGCCCATCATCCCAGTTTCTCATCGACTAATCGCATTGAGAACAATATTGTCTACGGCTGGTCAACGGGTATTTTGTTTGGCTTAAATGCCTCCCGTAACATGGTTACCTCGAACCTTGCTTGCATGGACACCCTTGACGTGAGTGAAGAGTATCCGAGAGGAGATAACAATGGAACTGAAAATACGTGTGATACTGCAAACCAATGGGCTGATGAGCGTACCACCAGCGGCTGCAGGAAGAATTGCATCGGTCTTGTTCTGCAGCCGGATCTGATGATTACTTCAGTTGCTCCAGATCATCAGCCGATCAGCGGTCAACCTTTCGCTGTGCAGGTGACGGTCAAAAATAGTGGACTTGGTTTTGCAATGGGCAACCCGCCCGTTACTCTGAAGGATGGGAATGCCTATACGCAAACTCTGGGACTCTCTTCTTATCTTCTCAAAGATCAAGAAACAGTGCTTTCGTTCAATGGGCTGAATTATCCTTCCGGCTTAGTGCCTTTCCATGCTCAAGTGAACATCGGACAGGGAACAACCATCGAAGAATCCAACCTCAACAACAATTTCTATGACCAGCAGGTGACAGTTGTTGATTCCAAATATTTGGATCTTGCACTCGACTCTCTCCGGATTGCTCCGGTTGATCCTTTTGTGAATGAGGAAATAACGATCAATGCTACCCTCTGGAACAGGGGCGGAGTTGCCTATCAAGGTCCCATCACCTTGCTGGTTGATTTTGGCGATGGAACGACAACTACTGAACTTCTTCCGTTAGTGCAGCTTGCGCCCGGTGAGCGGAGAAATGTTCATGTGCTAACGCATTATTACACGAATGCAGGATCCTATCCATTAGGGATGATTGTTGACCCTACCAACAAGATTCCTGAATCTGATGAGACTAACAATGTTGCTGTTCCACTTGCTGTTGTGGTACAAGCTGCTCCCGCTGGAGCAATGTGCGGCAATGACATTCTTGAGAAAGGCGAGCAGTGCGACGGCTCTGACCCTTCCGGTCCTTGCAGCTGGGGAGAATACTGGTTGGTGAACAGCAGAGGTCAAACGGAGCGAGGCAGTGTGCAGAAATTGTTTGGCAAATTCAAGCAGCTTGATGCTTACACGGAAACCACGGATGGCAGTGTTGCCTATGCAGCAGAAGGAAGCACGGTATGGATCAGAAAGAACAATGTCTGGAACAGCTATTCGCTTGCACAATTTAGCAAGGGCAACTTTGTACGGATTGATGCGATGGAAATGTTTGATGTGCTTGGTGATCTCATGGGATCATCTGCTCCCGTTCTTCCAGGAAAATCACCGAACCTGTTTGTGGTGGGAACCGATGCCCATACTGGCGAGAAAGAGATTTATCTTGCCTTTGGTCTGCCAGTCATCAACGATTATGTCTGGGTTAAATGGATGAACATCCGTGACTTTGCGATCAAGTTCAACATCATTAGCGGCAACTACCTGCTGCAGGACATTGATGACATCGCAAGGATCAACTGGGATCCGTCTGATCCTGAAGAGGAACTTGTGATCGTCGACAACGACCACGTCTGGGTCACCAATCGTGTTCTCTTTTTGCTGAACCAGTGGAAGATGGTGAACACCAGCCAAGGATTGAACCCTGCTGATCCGATGGTACAGGACTTAACTCATATTGATGCGATTGGACGTTATGGCAGCGGCTACATCATGTCGCAAAGCAAATGCCAGCTGAATTGCACCTGCGCATTGAGTTATCAGTGCGGGCAGACGTATACGAACAATGTGGATCTGCCGCATGACCTCTTTTGCAATGGCAACGGCATCACGATGTCTGGGAAAGATCTGACCTTGGATTGCCATGGGTTTAGTATTGTTGGGGCAAACACCGGTACGGGCATCCGTGTTGTTTCCGGCGAAAAAGTGACGGTGAAGAATTGTTATGTTTCTTCCTTTGATCAGGGTATTGTGGTGTATCCCGGACAAAATATCTCGCTCTTGGGAAATAGTGTGACTTCTTCCAACAGCGGTATTGTTGTTGGAACATCGTCACAACCAACACGAAACATTCAGGTTTTGTACAACAGCCTGAGCGGTAATAAGGCAGGTCTTTTGCTTACTAATGTTCTGACGGGAACACTGGGCAACAACATCCTGCAGGATCAGGAGCAAGCTTTGTCGATTTCCAATGCTTCAGATCTGTCGATCCATGACCAGTACATCAACCGCAGTTCTGTTGGATTGCTGCTGGAGAATGTGCAGCGATCAACCTTAACGGATAACAAAGTTTGCGAGAGTTTGGACGCTGATATTCGTGTTCTTACGTCTACGGCGCTTTCCGGATCCTATAACTCGTGTGATAAACCCGATGGATGGCATGATGACAGTGGGCAGGGATGTAGCTATGCGTGCCATGCTTCGGTGTCATCGTTGTGTGTTGATACTGACAAGGACGGTTATTATGCTATCTCCACGCGCTGTACGCTGGGTAATGATTGTAAAGACAATACCAGCAACGATGCCCGAGACTGCCCGCAGACGGTTGCTGGCTGCAGTGAACGCTTTTCTACCTGCTCAATTTGCATTAATCCTGGAGCTCATGAAGCTGGCAATATCAGTTGTAATGATGGTGTTGACAATAACTGCAATTCCAAAACTGATAATGCTGACGCTGGTTGCGGTGGCTTGAATCCCGCCGGAGCAGTCTGCGGCAATGGTGTGACTGAAGGTAGTGAGTCATGTGATGATGGTAATATCTTAAATGGCGACGGTTGCAGCTCTTCCTGCTCACGAGAAAACGGAGACCGTGATCACAGGGGCGGGGACTCATCATGGGGCAGACCGCGCAATACTACTCAGCCTTCTCAAAACTGCACGGCAGAGATTTGCGACGGTAAAGATAATGACTGCAATGGCTTTGTTGATGACAACCTCATTGCACCATTATGCCCCAAGCAGACGGGCTTGTGCAAGGGTGCTGTCATGAGATGCGGTGGTTCATTTGGATGGCTGCCCTGCAGCACCTTGACGTATGGCAGGGATTATCAGGATGTGGAAACCAGTTGCGATGGCATTGACAATAACTGCGACGGCACGCTTGATGAAGGATGCAAAAAACCGATTGCGGGCTGCATTCCTTCTCCAGAAATCTGCGGCAATGGCAAGGACGAGGATTGTGACGGATTTGACCGACCCTGCCCACAAGGTGAACAACCCTCTGCGAATCCTGACTTTGATTATGATGGCTTGACCAACGCGCAGGAAGCAAGCTTGGGAACCAATCCTTATGCTGCAGATTCTGATGGTGACCGGTGGAATGACAAGGCAGAAGTGGATGCAGGAACTGATCCGCTCAATCGGTTTGACTTCCCTAGCGCAGGCAAGTACTGTTCATGGCTCCAAATTGCCTTTCTGATTATCATTGGCTTAGGTATCTTGTACTTTGCGTATCAGTTGATCCGGTCGTTTACGCTGGTAGATTTAGTATTCTTGATCCTCACTTTGGTATTTGCCTTTGGGGTGATCTTTGCAGAAAAACTGATTCCTTCGTTAGGTAAGTACTGTATTCCGTTTTACGGAGGATCCATCGTTCTTGGCTTGTTGGTGGTGTGCTTCTTTGCGATCTTCGTGCACCTTGCTCTGGATGAAAAGCAGCGTAAGAAAGAAGAGATCGGCAGAGAAAACTCACTGAAACAGAGCATGGAACAATCAACGCAGGAATTGCGTGATCTGCTGCAGCAACGTGCGTCGGTTCAGCAGCCTGCTGCTGCAATGACCGAATTGCCGTCGGTGTATGACTCTCAACCTGCTGATGCATCATCTTCATCTTCTCGTACCTGGAAGCCGCTTCCCAAGAAAGTAATGAACAAGGGCGATAAGAAGGCTATTGGCTCCCTGCGAACACTCTCCGGCAAGTCTGCTTCATCTGATGAACCCGAAGATTTTGACAAGATCGATGAGCTGTATCAGGAGCGGAAGAAGAACAAATAGTTTTTTAAGTACTCTTTTATTATCACCACTGTAATGTCGGATCTTACAGCTTTGGTTTCCCGTCTCTGCCAGCAGTACCTTGCTTCTGAATCTGCCGTACTGCAGCAGGCGGCAGCAGCGTATCTGCTTCTGGAAGCTGATAAAGATGTTCTTCTCATACCCCTTTTGCAGGAAGATCCTGCTATCTATTTTTCTTCTTTTCGAGAAGAAATGCTTCCGTTATTTCAGGTTGATGCTGATGCCGTTCAGAAGCGTGTGTTGTTGTATTCTGTTGCCATGGATTACCTTGTTGATTTGAAAATAAGCCATGCGGCTTTCGGAATCATTGACACTGCAGAAGTTGAGGGACAGCGCAATGTCGCACTTGAGCATTTCCGGAGGGAAGGTTCTTTTACCCCGCCACCTAAGCAATTTACGGTATACTTCCCTCTCGATTACCCGAACAAGACACTTGCCGGAAAATCCCATTCCTTTCCTAACAACACGCCACCCTACCGACCTGAAATCTTGGATGTTTTCTACATCGCGGGTTTCAATAAAGAATGTCTTACCCATGCACTCCTGCGTGCCCAAGAACCTTCTTACGAAGGCAAATCTCAGAAGCTGCATCTTCATCACCCTCATCTTCTTGAGCATTATGTTACTGCTGTTCTTGACCACTTCGTTGCTGAAGGCGTGTTTTCGTATGATAAAATGCATGGGTTGTATCGGTGGGATCACCATCCTTGAGGTTAACCGCCACTTTTATATATCTCTAGCTTCTCTTTGCGGATATGCGATGCCTTGTAACGGGTGGAACGGGATTTGTTGGGTCTAATCTTGTCGAAGCACTTGTCAAACAAGGGCATGATGTTCAGATTACCGGCTTTGACAGCGAGCAGCCGTTGCCTCTGGGAGTGAAAATTCTTTATCCTTCCTTGATCGGTATTGACTGGGATGCTCTTGGCAAGATTGATGTGCTTTTTCATCAGGCGGCCATCAATAATACGGTTCTCCTTGATGAGCGTGAGATGCTGCGGGCTAATGTCGAAGCATCCAAAAAACTCTTTGAGGAAGTCGTGAAGCGAGGATGCAAACGGATTGTCTATGCCTCATCCACTGCTGTCTATGGCAATGCGCCAGCTCCGTATGTGGAAGGCAAAACAAAACTCCAGCCGCTCAATCCCTACGCTGTCTCGAAGCAGAAGCTGGAGGAATCTGCCCTGCAATTTGCCAAGCAGCATAACGATGTCGTGTTGGTTGGTCTGCGGTACTGTAACGTCTATGGACCCGGTGAAAGTCACAAGGGAAAAAGAGCAAGCATGATCTACCAATTAGCTGGGCAGATGGTGAAAGGAGATCCTCGCATCTTCAAACATGGCGAGCAGAAGCGTGATTACATTTATGTTGCTGATGTGGTTACCGCGAATTTGCTTGCTGCAAAAACCAAGAACTGCTGCATCGTCAATTGCGGCTCGGGCAAAGCAACGACATTTAATGATGTGATCAAGATTCTCAACACAACGATGAAGCTGCAGCGAAAGCCCGTTTATTTTGACAATCCCTATGTCGGAAGGTATCAGGATCATACCGAATGTGACATGAACCTAGCAAAGGAGAAGATTGGCTTTGTGCCGCAGTTTACTCTTGAGAAAGGGATTCAAGCCTTTTATCAGAGCGGGAAGTTGACATCTTAACGCTGAGCCACTGCAAACCGTCGATAGTTTTCAATATTCTCTTCCAGTTCTTTTACCATGAGCAGCGCAATCTCCCTGCCCATGGGTATGTAGAATGTTTCTGCATCGTGTATCTTCCGCTCAATGCCCGTAGGATTTAAGTTTTTCAAATCTTCGGTGTTCATCCCTATATCAGCAATCTTAGCTCGCTTGATTTTCCGGCGTGCAAAGGTCAGCCTTATTTTGTAGAGCTACTCATCGTCCATGTCTTCTACTCCAGGAAAAACTCTTGCAAGGCTAGCTTTTGTCCATTCTCCAATCGTATTCTTCGATAAAACATAAACTCCATTCGCAATCTCATAGTTGAACCTATCTCTGATTTCAAGAACGTTTACGTCTTTATTATCTTCGACGATGTCATGCAAATAAGCAATGCATAAAGTTACCGTGTCGCCATATCCATATTTCTGGAGTAGTTCTGCAACGGCATGAGGATGCGTTTTGTAGGGTTGACCTGTTCCTTTTCTGAACTGGCCTGCATGGTATTCTTCACAGTATTTCTTCGCAAGCGCAACCAGATGATCTTCCGTCATAGGCCGAATGAATGGCGATGTGTTTAAACAGCTTTTTCACCCAAGCCGATCTTCCCGGCTCCGGTGAAAATCTTAAAATAGAACCCCTGCCAGCTATACTGGCAGGGTTGGGGAGGTACGAGCTCCCCATGAAAAAGAAAACAAACATACTACAAAAAATTAACGGTTTGATACGACGAGCGAGAGTGCCTGCTT
>JACRKL010000063.1 GCA_016219835.1 Candidatus Woesearchaeota archaeon | reverse complement strand
CTGCTTCTTGGCAGAAGTAAGTCCATTCATAACGATATTGCTGCTGTTGCAGCTTGTGCAGATGAGTTTTGGTGCCATACGCACACCAAATATTTCAAAGAATAAAAATCTTTCTGTCAGTCATTTACTAACACTACCTAATCTTCAACGTGTAATAGGTCTCCTTTGTGCAATCCAACACTCTCAAGCAGATGTTCTAGTGGATCAGCCATAGACCCGCGAATCCTCCACCCTATATTAATTTAATCTTCTCGAGACTCTGCTCTATCCAATCCTCAACAACCCGATCATCACCAGAATGCCAAGAAAGAACATAGCCAACTGGAGCATCGAGCTCTTTAATGCTGGTTCTTTGTGCAGCTCGGGTATTAAATCAGATCCTGCAATATAGATAAAGCCGCCTGCAGCAAAAGGGACGAGGACTGCGGTAAGATTGCCAGAGGATGTGCCTAACCATAAACCAACGACTGTACCAATGACTGCCGTTAGGGCAGTTAAGAAATTAACCCACAGTGCTTTTCCTCTTGAGAAGCCGCCATGGACTAACACGCCAAAGTCAGCAATTTCCTGCGGAATCTCATGTAAGATAACGGCAATGGTCGTGGCAATGCCCACTTGAATTCCAGCAAGATAGCTGGCTGCAATGACTAATCCATCAATAAAATTATGCACTGCATCGCCAAATAGATTCATCAGCGCAACAGCATGGTGATGGTGAGGGGTAATTGGAAGATGGCAATGCCTCCAGTGAATCACTTTCTCGACAAAAAATGAGAATCCTATACCAAAGAGAACGGCGAGCGAAATCTGTGTTGTGAATCCGTTCTTATTCACAATCTCCGGCAGCAGATGAAAAAATGCATCTCCTAAAAGTGCGCCAGCGGCAAAGCTGATCATGTAAATCAGCATCCCCTTTAAGCGTTCTGGCTGAATACCAAACGTAAGGATGCCTATAAGGGAGATGACACTGACTAGTACAACGCTGCCAATGGCATAAAGCCAGACTTCAAGGGAAAGCATATCGAGGAGAGAGGTGATGCTCTATAAAAAGGTTGCTAAAACGTGAGCTGTCGAGAAATTCACAATCATTAAAAACCTAGACAGTTCTCAGATTATGACAACCAACGGAGGTAACCCATGGCAGCCATCAAAGTTTATTCAACAGAATATTGCCCTTGGTGCCACAAGCTCAAGGACTATTTGAAGGACAAGAAGATTGCATTTGATGCGATTGATATTGGCAAAGATGAAAAGGCAAGAAATGAACTCTTCAAAAAGAGTGGTCAGCTTGCAGTTCCCCAGACAGAGATCAACGGCAAGATCATTGTCGGGTTTGACCGGGCTGCGATCGACGCTGAAGTAGCGAAGATGAAGAAATAGTTGTTAAGATTATTGGTTCATTGTTCTTTCAACAACACCTTTGGCGGCAGACGCTCACTTCGTGAGCTATGGAGCACCCCGTAGGGGGCAACCCCCGCTCCATTTGCGCCAGTGTTGTTGATTGATTAATTTTTGACCCTTACAGATCTTCCACTTCCCATGCCATTTCCCATCGCAGCCGTTCTTGATATTTTAGAGCAAGAGGTTAAAGACTATAAAGTTCCTGTCGTTGATTTGATTAAGGTGCAGACGAATGATCCGCTGAAGGTGTTGCTGGCGACAATTCTCTCAGCCAGAACCAAAGATGAGACAACAGCAGCAGCTTGCAAGCGGCTGTTTGTACGTGTCAAAAAGATAGAGGATCTTCGCACCATTCCTCTTCAGGAGCTAGAGCAGCTCATTTATCCCGTTGGATTCTACAAGAATAAATCTCTCTACCTCAAGCAATTACCACAAGCACTTGAGCAATTTCCGGGAAAAATTCCAGATAGCGTCGAAGATCTTCTGCACCTCCCTGGCGTCGGCAGAAAGACCGCAAACCTCGTTGTTGCAGTTGCATTTCAAAAGCCAGCTATCTGCGTTGATGTGCATGTACATCGGATCATGAATCGTCTTGGGTATGTGAAAACGACGACTCCGTTTGAAACGGAGATGATCTTGCGAAAGAAACTTCCTTCGGAATATTGGCTGATGGTCAACAAAACGGTCGTTGCCTTTGGGCAGCATCTCTGCAAGCCAGTAAGGCCGCATTGTGATGTCTGTCCGGTGTATAAGTATTGTAAGAGGGTAGGGGTTACGCCAAGGCGAAAAGATGGGCGGTAAAAGCAAAGCTACCATAAAGTATTTAAACATTAGAATATCCTAATATCCTATTATGAAAGAGTTATACAAAATTCATGCTGAAATGTGTAAGGTATTCTCAAATCCTACAAGATTAGAAATTCTAAATCTTTTGAGAGATAAAGAAATGTCAGTAACTGCGCTGATCGAGAAAACCAAATTGAGCCAGGCTAATATTTCCCAGCATTTATCAATTATGAAATCTAAAGGGATTGTTATTTCGGATAGAAAAGGAAAGAACATCTACTACCAACTTAAAAATCCAAGAATCATCAAAGGTTTTGATATCATACGGAGAGTGTTAAGCGAATGACTAAACCTCAGGATGCTATAACGTTAAACCATGACCAAAAGTTTGAATGGATAAAGATCGAGTTAGAGGATTGATACTTATGGAAGAAAACAAAAATCTTTTTGTCTGGTTTTTTGCAATTGTAGCATTGCTTTTCCTGTTGGGCAGTTTTGGTATGGGAGGCTACGGTATGATGAGCTTTGGAATGGGATTCGGATTTTTCTGGATGCTACTTTTCTGGGGAGCGTTCATTTGGGTTGTTGTTACTCTGATCAATGTAGGTCAGTCCAGCAAAAAAGAGGAAGACTCATCAAACATCCTTAAAAAAAGGTATGCTTCTGGGGAAATATCCAAAAAGCAGTATACGGAAATGAAAAAAGAACTGAAGTGAGGTAAAACCATGAAAACTGATGATTTCGCATACATTGTTGAAACCAAAAAAAGTTTTGATGACGCTGTTGTTTCTGTTTTGAGAGCTGTTGAGCAAAAAGGATGGAATTTGTTTCAGATTTATGATGTCAAAGAGAGATTAGCAGCAAAAGGGTTCCAACAGCAGCCATTAAAGATAATTGAGATCTGCTCCGGAAAATATGCAAACCAATTCCTGACTAAAAATAGGTTAGTCTCTCTCTGTATGCCTTGTAAGATCAATGTTATAGCAGACAATGGGACGGTAAAGATTGCTGGAATGAAACCGACGATGATCTCTCAATTCTTTCCAGAAGTCGACCTGAAGGAGGCTGAACTGGTTGAAAAGGATATCATTGAGATGGTTGATAATGCGAGGTGAAACTATGGATCTCGGCATACTCTGAACACCAACGATGCAGAGACTTGCTCGCAGGCTTAATGTTTCTCAACGGAATCAATGCCACAACAACAACCTATATAAATCTCGTTCTGATTAACGGAAGATATGGATGATCTCACCAAGCTCTCCGTCATGGCACGTCTGCTGCGCAGAGATTCGATGATGATGACGACGAAAGCTGGAAGTGGTCATCCAACGACGTGCATGTCGTGTGCAGAGATTATGTCTTCTCTTTTCTTTCAGGTCATGCGGTATGATCCCAACAACTCAAATAATCCGGACAATGATGAGTTTATATTGAGTAAGGGTCATGCTGCTCCGATACTCTATGCGTGCCTGCATCGTGCTGGTTGTTCTAAGGAAGATCCCATGACACTGCGGCAGCTGGGCAGTCCGTATGAAGGTCATCCGGTTCCTTCGTCGTTACCATGGGTGAAAGTAGCTACTGGTTCCTTGGGTCAGGGGCTTTCGGTTGCGACAGGCATGGCGATTGCAGCAAAGATCCAGCAGAGGAACTATCGCGTCTATGCTCTTTTAGGAGACAGCGAATGTGCCGAAGGTTCAGTCTATGAAGCCATTGCACTTGCTTGTCATCGGAAACTGGACAATCTTACGGCGATTGTTGATGTCAATCGCTTGGGGCAAAGTGGAGAGACGATGTTTGGTCATGATATCAACCATTATGAACGCATCTTTTCTGCATTTGGTGCGCATGTCATTGTTACTGACGGGCATGATCTTCACGCCTTGCTTGCTGCCTTTGCTGAAGCAGCATCAACCAAAGAAAAGCCGACCGTGATTCTCGCACATACATTCAAAGGTCGAGGCGTTTCCTTTACAGAAAATAAAGAAGGTTGGCATGGTAAACCACTCAATGAAGCGCAGCTTGCTGATGCTTTGAAAGAATTGCCCGATGCACCACAGCCTTCATTTGCTCCACGCATGCCTGCATCTGTTGCCGTTGCATTGCAGGAAAAAAGTCTTGCTCCGCTTTCTTATAAGAGAGGTGAATTGATCGCCACGCGAGAAGCGTATGGCAATGCGCTCGTTCGTTTGGGTGCTGCATACTCCACGATTGCTGTTGCTGATGCTGAAGTGAAGAACTCGACCTTTGCCGAGAAATTTCTGAAAGTTCAGCCCAATCATTTTGTTGAAACCTACATCGCAGAGCAGAACATGGTTGGCATTGTGCTTGGCTTAAGCAAAAAAGGATTCCATGCATTTGGCTCTACCTTTGCTGCGTTCTTGACGAGAGCGCATGATCAGATCAGGATGGCTACACTTTCTTCTGCGAACCTTACCTTAGTGGGATCACATGCAGGTGTTTCTATTGGTGAAGATGGAGCATCGCAGATGGCACTGGAAGATTTGGCAATGTTTCGATGTTTGCCAGACAGCATGGTGTTCTATCCTAGCGATGCCGTTTCCACTGAAAAGATCATGGAACAGTGCCTCACGTTGCAGGGGGTAAAGTATATCAGAACCTCACGTCCAAAGACGCCAGTGTTGTACGAGTCTGATGAAGAATTCTTGCCTGAAGAGTTTAAAGTCGTTAAATATGAGGAGCAGAGTCAAGTTGTGCTCGTAGGTTGTGGAGTAACGCTGCATGAGGCTATCAAGGCAAGTGAGCAACTCGCTGGTGATGGCATTCGAGTAACGGTTGTTGATTGCTATTGCATCAAGCCTTTTCCGGTTGATGAATTCAAAGCATTGGTGCAGGAATGCGGCGGCTGTGTTGTGGTTGCAGAAGACCATTACCCAGAAGGTGGCTTGGGAGAAGCTGTTGCGACAGCACTTGAGAACACGTTATTTCAGATGAAGCATCTTGCTGTCAGAAAAATGCCGCACTCTGGCAAATCCGAAGAACTCCTTCGTGTGCAGGAGATTGATGCTGCCGCGATCGTGCAGGCAGTGAAAGCATTGGTCGCTTGCTGAGAACATCCTCTTACTGATTATCCCTTTTGAATTCACGTTCTTTTTCAAGGAATTTTCTTCCATGTTCCATGCCATGGTTATACATTCCTTTTAACCTGACCTGATTGGTTTCATTGGGGTGGATTTCCTGTCCGGAACATGGTTGAATGATCGTAACTCCGGGAAACTGTTGTATTAATCTCAGTTCATAATCCAGTTGCTCAAATCGATGGTGGACAGCTGTGGATAATTCATCCTCGAACATTAATGATGTTACCTCTGCTTCCAAGGTAGCCATGAGGTGATGCCGCATCCCACGTTCAAACGAGAAATTAGAAATCACTACTAATTTGTCTTCTTCCTGGAGTTGAGCAATCAGCTCTTCTGCTCCAAATGGTCGTATGATGGAAGGATCAACATAGGGGCAACCCTCTATCATAATGGAGTGATTGTAGTAGGGTACGATGGCAGTTGAAGCTTTCAACTTCTGCAGTGTTTCGCCTTTTGCTTCAACATAATGCGTTGTTGCTTTCTCAGGATTGGCAAGCAATATCTTAAAATCAATCTCCTGTAATGCAGACTCAAGGCTTGCCATGTTAAGTTGCTTTTTCTGAGTTATAATCTCATCGAAGAGAAAATCAAGATTTATGGGTGTGGCTCTCCACTCTAATGGCAACGCTGTAACTTTTTTATGCACCCAACGTTCAATGATTCCGATAGGAAGATATTCTTTTCGGATAAATTTCCTGCCTATCAACTCTTCGGTGTAAATAGAAGATCCAAATGCAGTTTGCCTTGCAAAGTAATATGCTAGATTCATCGCTCCTGCAGAGACTCCATAGCCTGCTTTAATGCGAGGATACAGGTTGGCTTCCTCAAATGTCATGAGTACACCTGCACTAAAAACGCCTTGCATTGCACCTGGTCCACACAGCAGTACAATGTCTCGGTTGTTTTGATCTGTCATTGTCGTTCTCTACTCCGTGAAACTGTACCTCTTAAAATAACCTAAAAACTAAAACGGGAGGAAGTGTTATCATTTGACTGATAAACGCTCCATGTTTCTTTCTTGAAGAAACAACCCGATAACCTTGTCGTGGTTTTCTAAAGATTTCGAGAATGAGCATGTCTTTCTCACTACTCTTCCAACTCTTTGTCTGATTG
>JACRKL010000062.1 GCA_016219835.1 Candidatus Woesearchaeota archaeon | reverse complement strand
TCAGACAAAGAGTTGGAAGAGTAGTGAGAAAGACATGCTCATTCTCGAAATCTTTAGAAAACCACGACAAGGTTATCGGGTTGTTTCTTCAAGAAAGAAACATGGAGCGTTTATCAGTCAAATGATAACACTTCCCACAATTCTTCGGTGCCGTTTCATTGTCCGCGGACTTCACTCATATCTCAGTGCATCCACTGGATTCTTCAGTGAGGCCTGCCGCGCAGGAACATAACCGCCCAGCAATCCAATCATCAGAGAAAAGAGCAATGCTCCGACAATGAGATACCAAGGTGCTGCTGCAACAATTGAACCTGGACCAAAAGCAGCGGTTGCAAAGAGCTCAACGCCTTTGCTCATGCTTAACCCTATGAGTATCCCTATCGCTCCGCCCAATAATCCAATCATGCCGCTTTCAAACAGAAACAACCTAAGAATATCATGATTCTTTGCGCCGATGGCTTTGATGATGCCGATTTCTTTTGTCCGCTCAAGGATTGTAGTAAACATCGTGTTCATGATACCAACGCTTGCGACGAGTAGGCTGATGGCAGCAATGCCGATGAAGACGATCTGGATGATATTAAACACCGTGTTGAACGACGCAATCAACTCCGTGCTGCTTTGCACGGTGAAATCCTCCTTTCCGGTTTTCTGGTTGCGATCTTTGCGTATGGTATGTTCAATGTCATTAGCAACAGCTTCCGGGTCTGCGCCGTTCGCACTTTGGACAAGGATGTAGGAAAAAGCAGTCGTTTCATGCAGCAGCAGTCTTGCATCATCTTCAGGTATCACGATGCTTCCATCAAAGGAAGGGTCACCGGTACGCTTTAGAATTCCAACGACACTTGCTTCCTTCCCGCCGATAAATATTTTGTCGCCAACCCTGATGTTTCTCTGAAATGTATTTCTCATGCCAAGGTTGTAGCCAATCAATGCTTTGTTAGCATCCTGACCGGTGAGAAATCTTCCTTGCTCTATTTCCATGCCATTCGTAATTTTTACCAGCTCTGCCTCATCCTGCTTGCTTGGAAGACTGATAACATAGGTTGTCCGTTGCACACCTTTGAACTGCACTTGTACGGGTCGGAATAGTTCTCCTGCTGCTTCTTTGACGTCACGCACTTTTCTCACGATTTTCAGTTCATGCTCCGTTAGCTTGCCCGGTGCAAACTCTCCGGTGAATCCTATCTCTTTTGCCTGCACAAAAATTTTGTCTGCCCCAATTTTCTCGAACTGGTTATTCAGCGTTTGCTGCAATCCTTGACCTAAGGAGATTAAGGCAACGACCGCAGCAATACCTATGAAAACACCTAGCATGGTCAAGAGTGAGCGACGCTTGTTTCTCCAAAGATTGCGCATCGCAAGCATGAACATTTCATCCATAACGTAATGCCTCCACTGGCTGCATCTTGCTTGCCCGCATTGCAGGAAGAAGTCCAGCAAGCATTCCAATGCCGCAGGAAAAGAGCAGTGCGCCAACTAACAGATACCACGGGAATGATGCCTGCAACACATCGCCAACAAAGCCTCTGCCCAGTAATTCAACTGCTTTACTCATCCCCACACCGAGCACGATGCCGATGACACCGCCAGCAATTCCTAATAATCCAGATTCAAACAAAAACAGTGCCATGATATCCTGATTTCTTGCTCCCAGCGCTTTCATGATGCCAATCGCGCGTGTTTGTTCTAGCACTGATGTATACATGGTGTTCATGATGCCAATACCGCCAACCAAGAGGCTGATGAGCGCAATGCCCACAAACACTGCCTGTACGACACCAACAATCACATTGATGCTTGCAATGACCTGCCCGCTACTTTCAACCGTGAAATCTTCAAATCCTTCTTTCTGGTTTCTATCCCGGCGCATTGCCCGTTCCAATCGATCGACAACGGCATCGATAGGTTCACCTTCTTGTACCTGTGCCACCAGCACGCTAAACTCTTTAGGCATATCAACCAGTTGCCGGAGGTCATTCTCATTGAGGATAACGGCATCATCTCTTCCTGCTCCGATTTTATCCAGAAAACCAATTACTTCATAGGACTTTCCGTTGAGGAGTATCTTGGAACCTAAGCGCAATGGCTTGGTATATTTGCCCTCCTTCAGATAATTATTGCCGAGTACTACTCTTCCTTTCTCTCCCGAAGCAAGCATTCTGCCTTGTTTCATCTTGAGATTGTTTGCTTCAATGACAAGGTTACGATCATCGGGCAACTCCGGTAAACTGACGGCAAAAACTGCGGTTACCTGATCAGCATATTCCAGTGTTGCAGACCTGAGAATTCTGCCTGCTGCTCTCTTCACGCCGAGCGTATTGCGCAGCAGCTTAAGGTCGTGTTCGTCTACCTTTCCCGCGTTGGTTTGTCCGGGAGGTCCAAATCCTGCACTCGCTCCCTGCACAATAATCTTATCAGTCCCCACACTGGAGAACTGCTGGTTGATGGCATCCCGCATGCCTTGTCCCAGCGAGATGAATGCAACGACCGCAGCAATGCCTATGAAGATGCCGATCATCGTCAAAGAAGTACGAAGGAAGCGTTTGCGCAAGCTTCCAACAGCCAAAGAAAGGTAATCCTGGAGCATGATATTGCCTCACGAAGCGGAGTATAAATAGTTTGTGACCTGTTTCAAGACCTGTAAACTATCCTAATTGCTTTTCTTCCTCCTTTCAGTCCACCTTTCTGCCGTGACCATTGGATATATGCTGGTTGACTCTGATCAAACCATGCAAGGTTCTTTTGGTTACTGTAAAACTGAAGGAGAGCTCCGCCCGAATTTTTTACACTAAGTCCATTCCTTCCGGAGGGATCCACCCCCATTTGCATCACCCCTCCTAAGCCTCTCTCGCAGAAGAAATAGAATAAGGATGCATCTTTCTAGAAGACTTCTTCATCAAGAATCTTTAATTGCGTGAAAATATCTTGAGTTTGCTCTGCTTCACGATATCGTGGGATAGAGTACAGAACATCCTCAATGGCTTCTATAGCTAGCGGAACGGTTTTCTCTTTGTCTTTCCACATTCCTTGCTCGGTTATTCTCCATCTCTGCACATAATGCTCTTGAGACCTGTCAAACCAACCTAACCTTTTCTTTTCGGAGTAAAACTCAAGCATAGCTTTTACTGAGCATTGCTTCCGAAATCCGTACTCCCCCGATGGGTCATAACAGTTAGAGAACAGTCCATCTAAGCCTGCCTCACGTGCGTATTTTGTGAGGCATTTCTCCGTCGTAATAAATTGGCTGATGATCTCTACTTGCTTATCTCTATCCTCCATCCGTTCAGCTTCACGATACCCCTGAATGGTGTAGAGCATATCAGCAATGGCATCAAGGGCAAGGGCTACGGAAGTGTCTCCTCGTTTCCACATACCATTCTCAAGTATTCTCCACGCCTGCACATACTCATCCAGATTACGGTCAAACCAGTCTAAGTGTTTTGTTTGGCTGTACCACTCAAGCATCACCCTCAAGCTATTTCTTTGGGTTCTTTTCTCAATGGTTGATGGGCAAGCTTTTCCTTGGTGCCTAAGACTGCCAAGAGATGGCGACATGGAAATGAAATAGGTTAATGCTGCTGGGTTTTGAGTCAGAAATTTGTTGATGATCCTCACCTGCTGAACACGGTTACCACCTAATTCCGCTTCTTTGTATCCCGTAATAGCCCAGAGTGCATCCTGCATGGCGTATGCAAAAGATTCTTCTGCTATCCGATTGTCCTTATTTATCCAGCGAGGAATATAACGGACATGATTTAACATTCTTGGGTTTACTTGGTAGACTAAGTTGGTAAGACCTCTGCCCTCATGGATAATTCCTGAAAATCCTAAATCGACGAGATCTTTTTTTGGATGCTTAGAATGAACCAGACCATCTAGGGTTGCAGAGATAATGGGCGATGATTCAGCTGTCAATTTCCGTAGTGGGTTGATCCTCTTACCCATCTTTCTAAAAAAGAGGTAATCTATGTATTGCTTTCTTGATCGTTCTGGCAATTGGAGTAACCGAGTCAAGGTTTCTGGCACATGAAGCTGAGGAATATTTTCTGCAGATAATCGGCTATGGCTCAATCTTTGCATAAGATTCTCTTCACTCCCAAAAGTTGCTACTAAATAACGAATAGTGCGCTCATCAAGAGTTCCCTGAAGGTCAAGGATCAAACGGGGATTTTCATCATCATCTTCTGAATCTTCCATGTAGGGATCAAGGTCATCCAACGTTGTATTAGAATCGTTATCTCTGAGCGAGTATGCTCCTCGTGGGGCAAATGCTTGGTTGTTGTCTAGAATCTTTTCGAGTAACCGATGGACACGCACAAGTGATGGTGGTGCATCCTGTTGCATTTCCACCTTCAGAATACGTTGAGCTATCCCGATAAACCTCTCCTGCTGGCAAGGTTCTTCAATGACGGCTCTCACATACTGTTCGACATAATCTTCCACTATTTGGACATAATCTCTAAGAGCCATTCTCTTAGCGAGAGATAATCCCCTTAATAAAATCACTCCCAACTCCATTCACATCTATCGGCTCTGTAGAAAGTCTCGCTATCGCTCGACTTAGCGGCTCAAAACCCTCGCTTTTGGTT
Organism: Candidatus Woesearchaeota archaeon; assembly: GCA_016219835.1. Lineage (GTDB taxonomy): Archaea > Nanobdellota > Nanobdellia > Woesearchaeales > JACRKL01 > JACRKL01. The sequence continues at coordinate 8,917 of JACRKL010000062.1, read as the reverse complement.
TTCGATAACCGACATTCCCCGTAGGGGGCGTCCCCCTTGTCGGTGAAATCCGGAAGTTCAAACGGGGTTTTGCTTGAATGCCGCTAACATTTTCTACAAAGCCACATCTATCACAATCTTAATAAATCCTAGCCCTATTCTCCATTGACATGGCAAAACCAAAGAAAGATCACCCGCTTCATGATACTCACAGCACATCGAAGGATACTCCTGTCGATCCTAAGGATAGCCTTGAGGATGAGTATACGGTTACCGATAAAGCATACCAATCCAAAGGGTACGGCAAATATATTCTTGGTATAGTGGTTGTTATCGCACTAGTGCTGTTTGTGATCTACTTCAATCCTGCAAAGGACCCTTGCACGAGTTTGAAAGATACTCGACAAGTTGACCTCTGCTTCTGGGATGCTGCCATGAAGGCAAGAGATCCATTTTTATGCAAAAAGGTGCTGAACCAAGACTGGAAAGGCATCTGTATTAGCGACCTGAACAAGCTCGTGCAAAACCCTCAAGCCTGTTTGTTGTTGAATGATTCTCTTGCTCAGGATTCCTGCCGATCAAATATCGCATCTGGAACACTCAATACCTCCATTTGTGGAAATCTTACTAACGACTACTGGAAGAGCGGCTGTTATTTGAGTATTGCCGTTAAGACCGGAAACTGGTCAACCTGTAGAATGATGGTGATGGATCGGGATGGTCAAGACCGTTGCTTGGATACTATTGCACTCGATACGAACAATGAAGATGCATGCCAGTGGATTAGGGATGCTACTAAACGTGATAGCTGCTATCTGCGCATTGCCAAGGAGAAGAAAATGCCAGGATTGTGTAGTGAACTGAACAACGATATCCGAAGAGATGCCTGCTACAAATGGATGGCTGCCCAGTTGCATGATTCCTCTCTCTGTGCAAAGATATGGTATAGTGAGATCAGGCAAGACTGCCTTTCTGGAATAACCCTTGGAAATCAGACGCAGACGACACTGATTAACGCTTCGATTTCATCGTAATTCATGGCTCTTGACGATGATATCAGAACCTCGCATCTTGCGAGAGTTTCTACCTAGCCAAATCCACCAAAATGTTTATAATCCGGTCTTCAACCCATTTCTTCTATGGACAAAACGATACTCCTCGCGTCTGAAGATCGTTGGGTGATACACAGTTTAGAAGAGCTCTGCAGAAAAGATGGTTACGCCGTTGATATTGCAACGAGTACGGATGAAGCAGTTTCTAAAGCTACAGAACATCATTACTTTCGTTGTATCATGGATTTAAGGTTAGGATCATCCGGAAGCGCGGACATTGCATCAGCAATTCAGGTCTACCAATTGATCAATCAGCAGCCGAAAGCAGGACAACATCCGTTCTTGGGTTACTCTCCTCACCTTGAAACGGTGATTGTAGCACGGGAACTGGGCATACGGGCATATAGCAGTCTTCTTCATTCCAACATTCTTCATTTCTTAAAATGACCTTCATGCATTGGGATTCTGGACCCGTCTCACGCAAATATTTTCTGCCACTCCCTCTTCTGCCGCTGTTCCCAACCCTTCTTATGGTACACATAACTGACGATTAATGGCAAAACAGATGTTGCTTCCGCATAGACCATCTGCTCGTAAATCGTCTGCACTTTTCCCCATGAAGAGGCTTCTTTTAATGTAGAGCTGGAGCATGCGCCATCCCTGACATCTGCTACGGTAATTTGGATGGCATACTTGTGCATGGGAACTTCTTTGCCTAAGACCTCTGCACAAACGACAGTATCCTGCGCAAAATTTTTTGGGACACCGCCGCCGATCATGAACAGCCCTGAAGTTGGCGCTTTCATTTTGATCATGGTTAATTCCATGAGATCCTTCACTGAATCTATGCTGAGGTGTTTCTTTGGATTTTTCCATTGGTGTAACACAAGACCAAATCCTGCGCTGGAATCCGAGAATGCAGGGCAGAAGATGGGCACATTATTCTCATAAGCAGTTTGCACCAGCGATCCTTTTTTCTTGGCGTTCTTCGTTAGCCATTTTCCCATTTCCATGATAAATTCTCTGGACGAATAGGGTCTTGGTTCAAGCGAGTCTGCGATCTGACCGATCACAGCATCACACTTTTGCAGGTCAACTTCGTCTATAAACGTGTCGTAGATGCGGTCAACGTACACGCTTCTCAGTTCTGCATCATTCACATACGGCGTTCCTTTGTAATGTTTATATCCTAAGGCTTCAAAGAAGTCCATGTCCACAATGCTTGCTCCGGTTGCAACAATGGCATCAACCATCTTGTACTTTACCATGTCAGCGTAGAGCTGCATGCAGCCGCCTGCGCTGGTGCTTCCTGCAAGGGTTAAGATAACCGTGCAGTCTTTATCCGTGACCATCATATTCAGAATATCGGCAGCCCGTGCAGCATCTCTGCTCGTGAATGACATCTCTCTCATCGAACTGATAATTTTAGTGCTATCAAATGACGTGATGTCCACATGCTTGATGACTTCTTTCAGCAGCGCTTTCTTTTTTGCGAGATTTATTTTTTCCATCGTTGTTCCCCCGTTGTTAGATTCTGATTCCTCTAGATAATCCTGCCTAGCGCACTCCAGCAAGAACTTCTTTAAAAAGTTATTTTTTATGATGCGTTAGCTTCGGTGCATGATGCGTAAACTCGGCAGTTCTCAATTCGTCAGCCAAAAGCGGCTGAACATTGAAAACATGGCGTTCCGCAACAACCATCCAGAATGCACCAACGAGTGTGCCTAGCCCAATGATCGTTCTCCATTTCACGGGGATCTCTGCCACACCGATAACTGCCCCAGTAATATTTGCAGTAGAGTTGATCAGATAGAACATACCAACGCTGAACAAAAACAACATCGCTCCTTTGTACATGAATCGCTGCATACATACTTAAACTTCTCAAAGTATTTAAACTTACCTTTTTGTTGATCCTTTGTTGGTCCCACGAAGTATTATCTCACTTTCGTTTTAAGCACAACCGCTGCTCGCCGTAGAGATCCTTCATCGTTTCAATGCCAATACCTTTTTCGCGCAGGCTTTCGATCAGATCCTCAACTTCCTTTGCTTTGAGATTCAGCATTTCAATGACGTAGGGTAAGTCGACTGCATGCTCATAGTTGCAGAGAATCGCAAAGAGTTTTCTTTCGGTTGGCGTTAACCTGCTTACCAGTTCTTCCTGAAAACCGTCTTCGCGGATCTGCTGTTGGGTATCTTGCAATTGGATGGTGAGACGGTTCATGCTCTGCCGCAAATAGCTGATGTCTTCCTTCGAAGCAGTCCTTCGTTCCAACCCTTCGATCCTTGCTTTCATGTCGAGCAGAGCAGTCTTGATCGCAACGAGCTCAGTATCTCTAATCTTAAAATCTTCCCGAATACCGGCAAATGCCTTCTTGAGACGTTGTTCATCAACCATGGTTTAAATTTTATTCTTTTTCTGATTTTTTAACGCTAGGAGCCGCCGCACATGGCGGTTGTCGTCGTTCCACTCCTCGCCTGACAGCCCGTGGGGCGCATCCCCCGTCAGGCCAACGCCATGCGGCGGCTTATCGTTTAAGGCTCGCTGCTCACGTGCGGCGAGGGAGGGGTTGCTCCCTGCGGGAAACCCGAGTAGGCTGCTATGCAGCCGTCGCACCGTCAGCAGCAGCGAGCTCTGAAGTTTATTGAGTTATCAACAACTTCTTCACATTCCCCACACAGGGTTCTGCTTGCGTTTGATGTCTGCTATTTCCCTGAGCAATTCCCATTCGCCTTGCGTGAGGAGCTTTTTTAATGTTTTGAGTTTTCTAAAATCAGGTTCAGGAATTGAGGAATAGAGTACATCTCCTTCTTTGAGCTGTCTGCCCATCGTCACATTCTCAAACGCCATCGCCGCCTGCTTTCCTGACGAGAGGGATGATACATTTTCTTTTTCTACCTGGATCGATTTTAGAACGGTGAGATCTTTTCCTTCCTGATTCATGAGTTGTAAGTTGGGTAACGCTTCTCCTTCGAGGACTTCTGTCCCGACGACTGCCGGTCCGCTTTGCCGAAACACATAACCATGCATCAGTTTGAGTTTGACCGGTTTCATGAGTCCGGTAAGCTCACCTTGCTCTAATGCTTTTAATCGTTCTAACTTCCATTGCTCAAACTCTTCAATCAAGCGGTAGATGATCTCATGCACCTGCACTTTAATGCCTGACGGAATCTCAACATCCTTTGCAACCATCACATTAAAGCCGAGAACGACTCTATGGAGAGGATCTTCTGCATTCTGTGCTTCGGTAATATCTTTCTTGCTGATCTCGCCGATCGTTGCTTGTCTTACGGGAATCTGTCGCTCCTTCAGCAGATGGGAGAGTGCTTCCAATGAACCAATCGTATCTGCCTTAATGAAGATACCTTCTTTTTCAGTATGCAGGAGCACATCACTCACGTCTTCCATGACCATCTTGCATGCTTCTTCTATGCTCGTACTGCCTTTTACGCTCATGATGGGCATGCCTGCAATCGCTCCCTCTATTTCTGGAGCCGCAATCTTCACACCACAAGCGGCTTGCACTTCTTTTACGGATTGGTATTTTGTCTTTTTGTCTCGCATCTCTGCAAGCGGCATCGGCTGGAAGAGTGCTTTGATTTTCGTGGTGATCGGTTGTGGTAGGGCTGCAATAACGAGTTGATCGCCCACCGTGAGCGTTCCATCATAGAGAATGACGTCCATCGTCTTCCCGATTCCCTTGTCTTCCTTGATTTCAAGAATCGAACCTTTTGCCGGGCCGTTCGGATCATACTTGAGATTTTGCTCGAGAAATTTCTGTGCAAGTCCCGTGAGCATCATGAGCAGTTCAGGAATGCCTTCACCGGTTTTTGCAGATACTGGAACGATGACAATTTGTTTGGTAAAATCCTGAATCCGGTCAAAGCGTTCTGCCTGGATCTGATGCTTTTCATAAAGTTGACCAACTAACTCGTAGAGCTTTTGTTCGATAAACGATTGCATCTGGGGAGATTGTTGTTGTATAATGCCTAAGAGCGAACCTGTGCCGCTTTTCCAGCCGGGCATGAGATCAATTTTATTCGCAGCAATGATGAATGGCGTCTTAAACGAGCGAAGAATCTCGATGGCTTCCAGCGTTTGCGGTTTGAATCCCTCATTGATATCAACGACGAGAATGCCGATGTCAGCGATGTTCCCTCCTCTTTTTCGTAATGAGACGAAGGCAGCGTGACCTGGTGTGTCAATAAACAAAAGCCCGGGGATCGTAAACTGCATATCAAATTTCTTTAGAAGATCGCCGCAGTTCTGCTTGATGATCTCAAGGGGAATGTAGCTTGCACCAATGCTCTGCGTGATACCGCCAGCTTCCCTGCTGACCATGCTTGAAGTTCTAATGTGATCCAGCAGCAAGGTTTTGCCATGATCAACGTGTCCAAGAACTGCAACGAGCGGTTGGCGGATCATGGAAAGCAAAAGAACAGAGGGCGTTTAAATAGATTGCTGATGAGGGTTTGAACATCTTTCAACTTCTCATCTTCTGCTCAGTATTTCTGCTTCATCTTCTCCAGCATCTTCATCAGCGGCTTTCGCCAGTCTTTCTCCAGCTGCGTACGGATCAAAGCAACGAGAATCTGATCTTCTTTGGATAATGGCTTTTGCTCGAGCTGCTTGATCGATGCAAGAATCTGATAATCGCGGCTATCTGCCATGACGTATTTGCTTTGCTCATTTCTTGACAGCTTTACTTTTTCGTTTTTTAGGTTTTGCTGGAGGGGCTTTGGTCTCATCGGCATCAGATTTCTTGTTCGGTTGAGGAGTTGCATTCTCTTTGTTAGCGTTATTGTTATTATTCTGCAGCCGCTCAATATTCCTGCACTTGGGATACCGGTTGCAGCCCATGAATGCACCGTACATACTTTTTCGCAAGACCATCTTTCCTTCTTTGCATTTTGGACAGGGCTTTTCCTGCACAAGAGATTCATCGATCTTCTTGGATGGGCAATCCTGATTGATGCATAACTCTTGCGGCTTCTTTGCTTTTCGGATCATCAGCATCATAGGATACTGGCAGTGCTCGCAGAGCTTTTCGCTCACTTTGGCAATCGATCCAGTCGGAAGCTTAAACGTCGTTTTACATTCTGGATATTTGTCACAGGCAATGAATCTTCCAAACTTACCGCGGCGGATCATCAACGTTCCTTCGCTGCATTTAGGACATTTGCCGACGGTTGTTTGTTCATTAATGGTTTCTCGCTCTGCAACCGCAAGCTCTTCGCCAATCTGCTTTTCTTTCGCTTTAAACTCCTTGAGAATTTTAGTCAGCAGTTCTTTTGCTTCGCTTAAGACTTGTTCTTCTTTTTTCTTGCCTTCCTGAATCTCCTCAATCTCCAACTCGAAGTGTCTCGTTAATTCTTCATCCACAATCTTTGGAGCATATTTCTCCAGCGTTTCCATCGTCTTGATACCTATTTCCGTCGCTTGAATGGATGTTCCATTAACATAACCTCTGCGGAATAATGTTTCAACAATCTCGCTTCGTGTTGCTTTGGTTCCCAGATTTCTGCGCTCCAGTTCTTTGATAATCGAAGCAGGAGTATATCGCTTCGGTGGCTGCGTTTCCTTACTGAGAAGGTCGATCTTCTGCACATCAAACGCATCTCCTTGTTTGAGATCTGGAAGAAGTTCCTCCTTGAGTGTTGCAAACGGACCATAATAGTATTGCCAACCCTTTTCAACAGTTGTAACACCTTGTGTGACAAACCGTTCTTTGTTCACCTCAATGTGGATGACGACTTTCTCACGGAGCGCATCTTCACCAAACACGGCAAGGAACCTTCTTACGACGAGATCATAGAGCCTTTCTTTTTTGCCTTCCAGCGATGGAGCAACGCCCGTGGGATAAATCGACGGATGTGCCGGGTCGGTCTTCGTACCTTCCTGTGGCACGAGCGGCTTTTTGAGCAGTTGGGTGATGAGATCTTTATAGGTCTCCTGCTTTGCTAACTGTGACATGATGCCTTGATAACCGATTTCTTTGGGCAATTTCTGCGAGCTTGTTCTTGGGTATGAAATGAATCCGCCAATATACAGCTCTTGCGCTAATGCTAACGTATCTTTGGGAGCGAGATTCAGGCAGCGGTATGCTTCTGTTTGCAAGGTCGTTAAGTCAAACGGAACCGGTGGCTTTTGTTTGAATCTGGTCTTTTCTGCAGAGGCAATGGCTCCTTTCTTTTGATCCTTCACTTTTGCCATGACTGCTTCTGCCGCAGGTTTCTCGAGGAACTTGCCTAGCTGATGGAATGCAGTTATTGCTTCTCCTTTTGCTGTTCCGTCGAGCTGAATCTCCCAGTAGGGTGTTGACCTGAATGCAGTGATCTCACGTTCCCGGTCAACAACAATCTTGAGCGCAGGACCTTGGACTCTGCCGGTGGACATGATCTTAAACGTGCCGGCAGCTTTAATGGCAGCGGTGAGTGCTCTGCTATAATTGATGCCATTATACCAATCTAAATAATGTCGTGTTTCTCCTGCTAATGCAAGCCCCCAGTTCAAGGTTTTTGCTTTCGATTCATAGGCTTTGACCAAATCAGGTTTTGTTAAGGTCGAAAATTTCATGCGGGCAGCATCTTTCTGTTTGCAGAGATAGCGGACAACATTTGCCCCAATAACCTCTCCTTCAATGTCATAATCGGTTGCAACCGTGAATGAGGATGCTTTTTTTGCCAGAGTCTTGAGCACATCGGCATATTTTGCCGTAAACGCGCTGTCTTTGCGAACGTCTGCAGCGGGCATCCAGGTGACATCAAACATCGGATAGACCCACTTTCCCTTCTCTTTCTCTGCAATCGTAAATAGGTGACCTACTGCACATCCTATGAGAAGATCGTTCTTGCCATGGGTGACTTCGTAATAGGCAACCTGCCCTACCTGTCGTTTGACCGGTTTCCCGTCGGCAAGAGCGGTGGCTATCTTCAAGGCTGCCTGCGGCTTTTCGGTGATGATGAGTTCAACCATGGTTTACTTACGACGAGGAAAAATCAGGCTGGCTATAAAAAGGTTTGGGAAGTGGGGGTAAAATGGGGTTATAGCTAACTAATTAGGACTTATGAGTGGTATTTTTAGAAACATTTATATACTCTCCAACAACCTCCTCTGCATGGATTATACCTTATCGGCACACCTCGGAGCATCAGCTCGACCAGACAAAACTCCGGTCGCTGTAGATCCAAAAAGTATCGTTGACCTCATTGCAAACTATACCTATGGGCAATTCAATATCTTAGATAATGGCATGGGAATCACCTACAATCGGAAAACCTGCCAGGTCAAATTTGATCCATTTTACACGCATGGCATGCCTGCAAAGAGCGGTATTATCAGTGGTACTTGTGTAGAATTAATGAATGCTGCATATGTTGCGATTCGTGCAAAGCATCCGGAATATCACGTGCTGAGAGTACAAGGCAATGATCCGGAATATTTTCTCTGCAGAGATGACGCACATTTCTACTTGCTCGTGAGCGAGACTGATCTTTTAGGTGGTAAACCTGTTATTGAAACTTTTAACGAGATTGAAAAAGTAGTTTCAAAAGATCCGCTCCTTGTTGATCCCAGTTTTCAAAGAGTCGTTCCATTTTCTAACTCTGGATATCGTGTAGAGGCATTGTGGAATCAGGGATGTAAGATGGGTTATTCCACTGCAATGGTGATGTTTCCTGACGAAGGTGTTCCAATCGGATTTAATCTGCGTGGAGAGCTAGTCTATTTATTTGTAGACTCTGTTGCGGCTCCGGTGAAAATCTTAAAATAGAACCCCTGCCAGCTATACTGGCAGGGTTGGGGAGGTACGAGCTCCCCATGAAAAAGAAAACAAACATACTACAAAAAATTAACGGTTTGATACGACGAGCGAGAGTGCCTGCTT
>JACRKL010000061.1 GCA_016219835.1 Candidatus Woesearchaeota archaeon | reverse complement strand
TCAGACAAAGAGTTGGAAGAGTAGTGAGAAAGACATGCTCATTCTCGAAATCTTTAGAAAACCACGACAAGGTTATCGGGTTGTTTCTTCAAGAAAGAAACATGGAGCGTTTATCAGTCAAATGATAACACTTCCGTTTTTCCAAACCTTTATTAACTTCTCCTCTCAGGAAGTTTGCATGGATGTTGGCGAATGCATCAAAACGAGGAGATCAGTCCACAAATTTCTCCGTGCAGAAATTGAGCAAGAAAAGCTAGGTGATATTCTTATTGCAGGCAAGTCCGCCCCCTCTGCTGGAAATCTGCAGAGCTGGAGATTTGTGGTGGTAAGAGGAAAATCAGGAAGAAAGGTCGTTGCCGAAGCATGCTTACATCAGATGTGGATGGCAGAAGCTCCTGTCCAGATTGTCATTTGTGCTGAAGTTCCCAGAGTTAAACTGTATTATGGAAACCGCGGAGAGCGTTTATACAGCATCCAGAATTGTGCAGCAGCAGCCCAGAACATGCTCCTCATGGCGCATAGCCTTGGATTAGGTAGCTGCTGGGTCGGAGCGTTTGAAGAAGACATGCTGAAACGAGCCATCGGTTTGGGCGATCAAGCAAGACCTCAGGCAGTTATTGTGCTCGGCTATTCCAACGAAGAAGTTCCTGAACCGATGAGCTTAACGCTGGAAACTATTACTTTCTTTGAAAGCTATGGCAACCGCATTGAGCGATTCAACCTCTGGCTTGGACAATTTGGAGCGATCAACAAAAAGCGCGTCAATAATGCAAAAGAACTCATCAAAGATAAGATAGAGGATGCCAAACATTCTTCTTTCTGGAAGAAACTGCAATTCTGGAACTCTGAAAAATAAAAAAAAGCCTTCATCGAAACATCGGGGGGTGGTACGAATGAAGGCAAGAAATGATCACCAAAGGTGATTAGGAGTGGAGGACTTCAATCCCTAACTCGTCCTCCCCTTCAGATAATACCTCTTTTTCCTGAGTAAAGCGTTCTTTTGCAGCAGGAGCATTAACTAAGGGTTTTTCTCCCCACGGGGACTGCACCCCGGTAACAATAGTCATGACGGTTACTTTGCCCATCATGGATTCTTCGATTCTTGCTCCCCAGATCACGTTAGCATCTTCATCCATCGAGGCAGTAATCATCTCGCCGATTTTGTTGATCTCATCAAGCTTGAGGTCTGGACCGCCACACACATGAATCAGTGCACCGGTTGCTCCAGCAAAGCTAACATCAAGGAGGGGGTTAGTTATTGCACCTTTGACGGCTTCGTCTACTTTGTTCTGGGTATCAGAAAAGCCGACACCAATGGCAGCAATGCCGCCGTCTTTCATGATTGCTTTGACATCAGCATAATCTAAGTTCACCAGTGAGGGGATGGCAATTGTCTCTACAATGCCTTTGATCATGGTAGCCACAAGCTCATTGGCTACTGCAAATGCCTGTTTGATGGGGAGGTTGCCTGCAATCTTTACCAGCCGGTTGTTGTCGATCACAATGACCGTATCACTAGTACGCTGTAATTGCTTTAGTCCCCATTCTGCTTTTTCTACTCTTGCGCGTTCAATGGAAAATGGCATGGTAACAGTACTAATAACAATGGCTCCTAGGCTTCTAGCCAATTCAGCGATAATGGGTGCACTTCCCGTTCCGGTTCCTCCACCCATGCCTGCGCAGACAAAGACCATGTCAGATCCACGGAGAACCTGCTTTAATTGGGACAGACTTTCTTGGGCTGCTTGTGCACCCTTTTCTGGAAATCCGCCGCAGCCTAATCCGCGGGTTACATCTTTTCCAATGAGAAACTTTTGATCAGCTTTAATGGTGGCAAGATGTTGTTGATCAGTGTTACATGCTAGAATCTCTGCGCCAGAAATGCCTTTCTGGTACAACCAGTTGACCATATTGTTTCCTGAGCCGCCGGCACCAATGACTTTGATGCATGCTGCTTTTGTCTCAACCGGATCATAGCTTTGCTGTGTTCCCTGCGGTGCGTTCTGCAATGCGCTGTTCACCAAAAAATCCATCTTCACCAACCCCCTTTCCGTTACTCTTTCTTCCCCACTCTTCTTATGCGTTTAATTCTATTCCACAATGCTTAAAAAGCATTTAAGGATGTACCAACGCAACAAATCTCCATTATTAAGGTCTAAAAACGCCATTTCCCTCAATTTTAGGCATTCCTAGGCTGATCAGTCCAAGTAAATGACCTTATATTTAAACATTATTGTCTTTGAATACATGTTTTATAGGACTCTATCCATTTATACGGGTTAATCGACCTAAAAGTGTAGCTATTAGCCATTAATCTATTTTAATTTTAATCCTCTTTTTTCTTAGACGACACTCAGTAGGCATATCGAGACATTTTTATCCTATCGATAAAACTAAAGATTTAATGTGTTTTAATACTATTATCTCATTTTTGAATTAGTATCTCATAGAAGAACTACTTGTTTATTTATGAACTATACTCTCATAAATGAAAAACCTTAAATAGGTAGACTGCCATCCGCATATCCATGAAAGAAAATGAGTTCCTTGAGCGGCTCTTTGATGGAAAACTGGTTAGGCTAATCACCCTTTTCATCCAACAGCCGGGCAAGCAATTTTATCTCAAAGAACTGGCAGATCATACTAGGGTGAGTACTGCTACAACTCATCGCAACCTGAGAAAGCTGGTTCGGATGAGTATCATTCAGGAAATCTGGATCAGCAAATTTCGGGTTTACCAGCTTAAGGAAACCGAAGAAACAGAGTTCCTTTCCCGCTTCATCAAACCTTCTACCAAAGTGCTTGACGAATTTGTCGCACAGGTTTCTTCATTGCCTGGCGTTGAGGCAGTCGTTTTACATGGCAGGGAGCTGGACAATAAAGCAAACCTTTTGATCATTGGCAAAGATGTGGATGGCGAAAAAGTGAAGCTGGTTGCCGCAGAAGTCAGAGACAAGTTCAGCTACACCCTCACCTACCTTATACTGACCCGTGAACAATACCAGCAGATGGCAGACATGGGTCTTTACTCTGGCAAGAAGAAAGTGCTCTATGACAAAAGTGGGACATTCATTGGGGGGATGTGATGGCAATATTTATATACTCTGTGTACATACACATACACATGGCAACGAAAACGATCTCTATAACTACGGAAGCGTATGATATTCTTAAGTCTTGGAAAGAGGGAAATGATAGTTTTTCAGAGGCGATTACGCGCAGAGGCAGAAAGCAGAACCTCTTGCGGTTTGCTGGGATTCTTTCAGATGAATCTGCAGATTCCCTTGAACGGTCTGTACAAGAAGGCAGGCTACTTTCAAGGGCGAGGGCAGAAAGGATAAAGAGGGAATTTGATGATTCTTGATACTAGCTTTATTATTGATTTCTTACATGGAAAAACGGAAGCTGTTACTCTCTATCAGCGTATCGAGGAAACAACAGCGACAACGTCAATCTCCGTTTTTGAGATTTTCAAAGGCATAAAAAACTCCAAAGAGCTTGAGCAGGTCGCAGATTTCATGGAAGATATCATGGTTCATGATTTCAATAAGAAAGCCGCAGAAATTGCAGGGCTCGCATGGAAAACCCTGAGGGAGTCAGGACAGGAGATCGAGCCTGAAGACTGCATGATCGCTGCCATTGCCCTTGCTGCCAATGAAGTATTGGTGACAAGGAATGCTGATCATTTCCGCAGGATCATCGGGCTAAAGGTTGTAACGTACTGAAAAATCAAACCGTTACCTATCTATAGAAGCCCCTCCACAGAAAACCAAAATTCATATTCAAAAGAGGTGTATGCATGGCAAAAAAGAAGGTTATGAATGATTTAGGGGTTTAAATCCCCGACCTTTAGGTCGTTCTTTCTCCGAAAAATTTTTGTGCGGCAAAGCCGCAGGACTATCCTGCGGACGAAGCTGCGCACACAATTCGAGTTAAGAATAGCGTGAGCTCTTGTCTGCG
>JACRKL010000067.1 GCA_016219835.1 Candidatus Woesearchaeota archaeon | reverse complement strand
TGCAATCAGACAAAGAGTTGGAAGAGTAGTGAGAAAGACATGCTCATTCTCGAAATCTTTAGAAAACCACGACAAGGTTATCGGGTTGTTTCTTCAAGAAAGAAACATGGAGCGTTTATCAGTCAAATGATAACACTTCCGGAATTATAGCCGGTTTTGGGGTCATAGGTTGTTATTACCAGATTATCTCTTGGGCAATAAATCTCCTAACGTAACTTATCTAACTTCCCCCGCCACCTTTATTAACCTCTCCCTATCCCCTATCTCGATGCTCCAGCTCCTCAAGCAAGACAACGGAAGTAAAGCTCGCTTAGGCAAGCTCACCACCAATCACGGCGTTGTTGAAACGCCGTTCTTCATGCCTGCATGCACCAAAGGCTGCGTCAAGTTTATGAGTTCTCAAGATCTTGTTGCTTCAGGAACTGAAGCCATCATCACCAACGCTTTTATTCTCTCCTTACAACCTGGTCTTGATCTCATCAAGAAGCATGGGACGCTGCACGATTTCATGCAGTTTCACAAAACCATTTTCACGGACAGCGGCGGGTTTCAGATGCTGAGGGAAGCTTTCTTGCTGAAGTACGATCGAGAAGGCATTTGGTTCAAGAGCCCGTTTGATGGCAAGAAGCATCACTTTACTCCTGCAAAAGCAATGGATACTGAGCTGGCGATCGGCAGCGATGTTGCTATGGTTTTAGACAATGTTGCTCCGTATGGCTCAACGCAGCTTGTGTATCGCGAAGCTATGGAACTCACTCATCATTGGGTAGCGGCATGCAAAAAGCATCATGCTCAGTACAACCAACAAAAGCAATTGCTGTTTGGCATTTGTCAGGGCGGCTTTATTCCGGCATTAAGGGAAGAAAGCGCGAAGCACATCAATCAACTTGATTTTGATGGCAATGCCATCGGCGGCTTATGTATCGGCGAACCTAAACCCGAAATGTATCAGATGATTGATGCATCCATCGGTTTCTTAGATGAGAAGAAACCACGATATCTGATGGGTGTTGGCAGTCCGGAAGATTTAGTGGAATGTGTGGCACGAGGCGTTGACATTTTCGACAGCGTTTTTCCCACACAAAACGCAAGGCATAATACCTTGTTTACTTCGCAGGGAAAGCTGCGGATCGATCGTGCTGAGTATAAAGATGACACCCGGCCGATCGATCCTTCTTGTACGTGCTATGTCTGCAAGCATTTCAGCAGAGCGTATGTTCGTTATTTGTCGAAGATCGATGAACCGACAGCGAAGATTTACAAAACCTATCATAACATCTATTACCTGCAACACTTGATTCGACAGATGAGAGAAGCGATTGCAAAAGGAACCTTTGTTGACTTGAGAGTAGAAATTAACGAACGATATGGCTCCATTCTTTACCCAAAGATTTAAATAGTTGTTAGGTTAAAATTTGCATTGTGGTTTCATGAGCAAGTCGTTGCTCGACGGGGTGAGGTGTTGTATGGCAGGTTATTGTTGTCGGTCATCATTTGTTTCAGTTCTCTTTGTTGTTTTCTTCATTGCTTTTATTCCTTCTGGATTCGGTTTGTTGGATTGTGGTGTTTATACCGGCAATCAATCTGCCTGTACTGTTGCCAATGTAACTTCGTTCTGCCAATGGAGTGGGTCTCCTAACAATATCTGTGACGAAAGAGGTTGCTGGTCATTCCCTTCATCAGCAACGTGTACCAACGCCTCCAATTTAGGTCTTCCTTGCTCATGGAATTCCCAAAGCAGCTTCTGTTCTGAAGCAAAATGTTGGGACTTTCAGGGAACTAATCAAACCAACTGCCAGAATTCTACGCTCGGTAGTGCACTCCACTGCCAATGGAATAATACGACCGGTGGAACGTTTTGTTCAGAACCAAGGCGCACCTGTGCTGATTATAACAATAAAAAAACTGACTGTTTTAACACCTTTCACTGTGCATGGAATGCAACTAGCAGCGTTTGCAGTGAACCTCCCGTTGGAAGTTCTGGCAGTGGCGGTGGAAGTGGTGGGGGTTTCTCACCCGGATGCGGAACTGTTCGAAGCGCAGGTCTTTGTAACAATATGAGTGGCGTTTGTACTTGGGCGAATGGGACTTGTGGCGGTATTCAGAGCGGCCTTGGTTGTACGAATGTGAATAACTCTGATCTCTGCAACAGTGTTCCCTTATTCTCCACGTGCTGCGGTTGGAACAGCAATGTCTGCAACACAACATTTTCCACGAGTTGTTGGGACAATATGCAGGCAACCCCTACTGGTGCAAGCTTTTGTGATGATTTCAAAGCAGTGCAAAATCAAACGCTCTGCAATCAAATTTCTGGTTCTCCATGGTACATGCCTTGTAAGTGGGATAATAAAAGTACCAACACTGTAACGGATGATCACTGTACCTTCGATGGCGCGGGTCTTTTTTCTGGTGGGGGAGCAACAGACAAGGGCAAGTTTACTGATATCGGCTCACAGCAATCCTGCGAAGCTGCCGGCGGTATCTGGAAAACAGAGTCTTTTGTTTCGTCGTCTGGATCTACTCAGAATTCTCAGTGGTGTGAGATGAAATTTGGATTTGGAGCAGAAACCTGTGATTCATCGTGCTGGGCTTGTGAGAAGCAGACTAATGGAACTGTCTGGTCGACTGCTGCGGCAGCACAAACAGCATGTGAAGCTTCCCGTTTAGGGTTTTGCAAATGGAGAAATGCAACGACATCTGAACGTCCACCGAATGGTTTAGGATTTTGCGAAAAACCTGCTCAGCTTATGCGTGCTGGCTGCGGCTCCAAAACCCAGTGCGGCGATTATGAGTTCTACTCTAACCCCTCAACAGCCTGTGACGATGATGAAGACTGTAAGTGGCTGATTAATCCGTCGAATGCCTCGCTCGGAAGTTGTGTCAAGGCAAATACTAAAACCTGTGATCAAAGCTGCGGTCAGTGCGGAAGCCAGACTGCCTGCCAAACAAATGGCACGAATTGCGAGTGGGACGGTGTCGCCCAATTATGTAAATCCAGAAGCAGCAGTGGTTCCACAGAGATATGCTTCAACGGCATCGATGATGATGGCGATGGTGCAATTGATTGTGCTGACACCAACTGTGTTTCTGATTCCTTTTGTGGCGGAGGTTCTGGCTACGATTGTTCCCAATTTACGGTTAATGCGACCTGTACGAATAACTCTGCAGGTAATTGCGCTTGGGTGAATGACTCCTTTTCCAATAGGGCATGGTGTGATCTTAAGGGAGCGAACTGCTGGCAAGCTGATGGCAATGAAGTACTCTGTAATGCTACCTTGGGTTGCAGCTGGAGTACGACGTTCTTTGGCGGTGGTTCAGCAACGTGCGAAGTTAACGATACATTTTATCTCAATACTTGCGGTGCCTTGAACAACCAGTTTGCTTGCACTGGCAATGGTAATTGCACGTGGGCGACGTTTGGTGGCTCTAACTTCTGTATGGCAAAACCCTTCAATTGCTGGTCGTATCGTGACCAGAATGCCTGCAATAATGTTTCAAACAGCGGACTCTGCGGTTGGGTGACTGATCCGATGGCGCCTGGTGGCGGACGATGTGATGCAAGTTGCTTCGGTCTCACGGGGTCTTCCTGTACAACCAACACAACAATCGCCTGTAAAACACTTTCCGGGCTCTGCCAGCCTCAGGGCTTTAGTATCGGTGGTTGCGGGCAGTTTGATGGATCACGAGTAGCATGCCAAGCAAAAGACAAATGCCAATGGATTGATGATCCTTCCTACGATAATGTTACGGGAAACAAGCCTAATAAAGGATGGTGCAATGACAAATCGGTTAACGATGGATTTGCAGGCATGCAAGGCGGTCAGCCTACCATTATCGCAACAGATGCTGATGGTTGTTCTGAAAGCGGTGTCGCTCCACAGTCAGACATCTGCGGTGTTGGCATCAAAGAAATGCCTGATGCGTACGGCTTTGGTGTGAAGGTGAATGATGCAGGATTGGCGAGGACTATGATGTGCAACGGCAAAGCGTTGACCAATGGTACGTTGGGTAACGCTAATGGTACGGCATCTTTCTATCTGTACTTGGATACCGATGGGAAAACCACGGGGGGATGTAACGCTACCAATACGACTAACAAGACAGGATACGATTTCTTCTTTAAGTATGAGACGAGTCGTTCATCCACGGGTCAGCTAACGGAAACTAAAATTTCTTATTCCTGCCTCAATGGATTATGGTCTACTCAACCTATCCCCTTCAGCAGCTGGCCGCAGATGGCTTGTAAAGAGTTTGGAGCTGCCATCCTTGCCATTAATAAGGAAACACTCCAAAGGTATACCAGTTTCAATATCTCGAAGCCTATAAGGGTCTTCGCAGTAACGTCAAACACCACGAATGCCAATGCACACGTAGGCACGATTTCCGTGCAGGATAGTGTAGGTCCTGGGTATTACAGTTCAGGTACTGTTGACTTTATTGCAGAAGACTGTAAGGGATTAGTAGACAAAGATGGTGATGGTTGCCTACCTTCGGAAGATCCTGATTGCATGATGTACAATAAACTGGGATATATCCCCTTCGAGGACTGCTACAATAACATCGATGATAACGGTGATGGTCTTGTCGATTGCAGTGATCCTCAATGTAAGTATGACCAATTCCATTGCGGCGGCTCTTTTGTTGCAGACCCTAATGATGTCACTCCACCTGCATTGGCAGACCTTCAGATAGAAGCTTATCCGGAAGGTGCTACAGTGAAGGTCAACAGCTATGAGCCATCAAATGCATCGCTGACGTTCTATCGTACGTCGGCAAGTTGTAGTTCTGCTAATGCAACCATTACGGACGGACGGTTTGTATCGTGGCACGCTCTTCCTTTGCATAATCTCAGCTTTAATTCACAGCGTCTGAGCGTTGCACTCTCGAACGGAACGACGTACTTCCTGAAGTACACGTTATGTGACGTTTCCGGAAATTGTCTGGCGAGTGGTTGTACTAACTTCACGACACCCTCTTCCTATACGGATTGCGGAAGGTCATGTAACACGTTCCTTGATCCCATGGACTTCACTCCACCAACTGGAACAAATACCACAAGTCCGTTGGGCAATCTTACGGTGAGGTATGATTTTGGCTCTGATGGAAGTTACGATGTGAACAAAACGTACGGTGATTCCAGTACCCAGCAGCCGATCAACGAAACGCAATTGGTGACCATTAATCTGACGAACCCATCGTCATCAGAACCTTGGGGCATTGTTTGCGAGAATGGCACGGTGCCATCGTCCATTTCCTTCAATGCAAGCGCCTTGATAGCTAACGGAAGTTCAGCCAATGGCACCGGTTTGGTAGGTATGCCTACGGCTGAATACACCGGCAAATTCATTACGGAATTTGGGTGCAAGAAGATTATGTTAACGATACCGAACAACGGGACAGACCTCTTCCACTGCACGAACACCAGTGTTTCCAACTTGACGGAGTGTACCAACGTGACCAGTTCATCTACCCTTGTATCTTCAACCAATGACTCTTCCACATGGGAAGTTGATCCTAAGACGTTGGGATTCTCTTACTATGGCGTGACGGGATCTCCATCCACTTCCAGTGGTTCTAGTGGTGGAAGCGGTGGCGGTGGCAGTTCTTCCAATGCCACTACTTCCTGTACGGAAGAATGGTCTTGCACTTCTTGGTATGCATGTTCTGCTGCGGGTAAGAAGATCAGAACTTGCATTGACTTGAAGAGTTGCGGAACAACGACGTTGAAGCCATCAGTGAGTGAAACATGCACGCCACCGGTTGTAGAAGCACCTCCAGCTACGAACACTTCAGGTACAGAAACAAATGCAACAGAGAACCTTTCTCTCAACCCTGAAAACAAACTCTCAGCACTTAGCAATCAGGAGCCATCAACAGCATCTGCTGCTGCCGGAGCAGGGAAAAAGAGCCTAGGATTTGGATCATTTAATCTGTTGCTGCTCGGTGTTCTTGCGGTTGCGATCGGTTTCGGAGCATTCTTTTTGTTCCACCGGAAGAAATGATCTGATTCTTTTTTTTTCAGTTCCTTATTTTTTGTTTTGTTGTATTGTATTTAGCATGATGCCAATTCCTGATACTGCCGCGATAGTGAGTGTAACGAGCGTCATGGAGGTTCCCGGTGTTAAGGGAAGGTGGAGTATGGTACTTGTGCCATAGGCAAGCAGTACCAGTATCGCTATCGTTATTCCTGGTCCAAGAGCAAGCTTTTCTGTTAATGTCCATGACTTGGGTAAGAGGAAGACTGGAAAGATAAAAATCGCAAGGAGCATGAATGAAGTTCGTAATGCAATGCCCATATCTTTTGAGATAACTATAGTTAGGAGAACAAAGAGTATTGCAGCGGCACTGCTCGTTATCATCATCTGTTTGGCGTTCATGAAGATCCCTCCTTGAAGCGGTAGATCCCAAGACTGCTTCGATTCATGACTGGCTCAAATGCAGAGGAATTGAAAGGCGTGCTGTAATAGAGGTAGGCATGGGGATGCTGCTTGAAGAATGGAATGAGCTGCGTTTCATTTTGGTAGTAATACGGAAATCTAAGGAAATCGTTATAGCCGCCGGCGAGGTGCATGGGCGATGTCTGCAGTGGCTGCAATCCATAATAGGGCAAAGCATATGCTTCCAAGTGATCCGTTAAGAGTTCTGCTCCTTCATGCTGTACTGCAAACGCTGACCAAAGCTGATGCTCTTGCGGCGTTACCCAAACCGATGACGGCATGGTGGAAAGATTAATGGAGAGTGCTTTTGGAATGAGTACGATCATCAACACAAACAGGACGATCTGGTACGTTTTGATCCACTCTCTCTTGAAGAGGTGTTCTGCTGTTTCTTGGAGCAACATGACTCCTCTTCCCACCATGAACGGGAGGAACATGATGATAAAAAAGACGAGTCTGCGGTACAGGATACCATAACCATACCCCGTCAGATGGAAGAGCACATAGTCGATGATGAGGAATCCAAGCAAGGGCAAGAACATCCATCGTACTTTGTTGCGCAGTAGAGCCATGGCGATAAGCCCTAGCAAGGCTATGACTACAAATGTCCATGAAACCATCTGTGGTAAAAATTGCTGAGGCGTTTCTATGGGCGAGATGAGCGCATATTGTAACACGGGGATGATGGTTTTCCGGTATGCCAAGGCGATCAGTCCGAGTATGGTCAGCGGTATGAGGGACATCATCACTGATTGCTTTATTGATCTCTTTTCCAGCAGCAATGGCAGGAGATTGGCGCACAGCAAGAAAAACCCAAGGACCAGCGTGCTGCGATGGGTGACTATAATCAATCCAAAGGGAAGGCACGCAAGCAGATATTGTTTCTTGAGGAAGAGCAGCCATGCTGTCCAGAGTAGAATAAATGCTAGTGTTTGTGGAACGAAATAGAGCGGTCCTATGATCGTCATGTTGCCGATGACGAGTAGCGTGAAGATCATCGAGAGAAATGCAACTTCTTCGCTTTCAAAGAGCTCTTTTGCAATGCAGAAATTGAGCAGTCCAAGCAGCACAAAGAGCAATGGCACGAGCAGGAGTTCGAGGAGATGGAGCGGAAAGCCGGTCACGTTGGTGAAGAGTGCGGCAAAGACATGAAACCCGTGAGGATAGGGGCAGGTTTGCATGAACTGGTAAGGACAGGTGTCGGTTATTTGTCGTTGGTCAGCTATCTCCTTTGCAATGGTTAGGTGAATCCAGCTGTCGACATGCATAGGCATCTTCGCATGATCATGGGGGATGAAGAGCACCAGGAAGAGAATGAGTAGCGCAAAGACAAAGATGACTCGCTTGAAGAGATTCTCGGTGTCCATGCTCGGGGGAAGTAGTGTAGATTATATAATGATTTTGAGAAAGATTAATATACTCCTCCGGAAACCCTTTTCTTGGGTGGTTGCATGGGACTTATTGACGATAAAGGAAAACTCTTTGGGAAAGTTAATGTTATTGATCTCAGCGTTGTTCTTGTGATTTTGCTCTTGCTCGTGGTGGGGCTCAAGTTCTTTGTGTTTCAGGAAGAGAAGACTGCACTTGTTGAGATCCTCATGGAAAAGCAGCCATTGCGTGTTGCACAGTCTATCCTCCCCGGTGATGTGGAGATGGACGGCGACAAGGTGATTGCAGAAGTGTTAAGCGTTGACGCTTCCCCGTCTTCCTATCGGGATGATCGCGCAGCCCAATTTGAGTATGATGTGTTTATTCTTGTTCGGTTGACGGTCAAGGAAAAAGGCGACGGACTCTTCTTCAAAGGGACGCCGGTAAAGACGGCTAAAGATATAGAATTGCAGACCAACAAGACCAACATCAATGGAAGAATCTTGAGCTTAGGTAACACATCTTCAACTCAATCGACTGATCTTCTTCTTCGTGTAGATAATCTTCCTGCGGCACTTGCTGCACAAGTTACCCAAGGGCTTGTAGAGCAGGATGTTCTTGGTAAATCGGTGGCTGAGATCCGTAGCGTGAGCAGCACTCCTCGTGGGAATCTCGTCGATTTGGCACTCAAAATCCATCTGGATGCACGGTCACGTGATGGTGTACTTTACTTCAAAAATCAGGAACTGAAAGCAGGCAATACCCTCCGCTTGAGAACGGGAGCTATTAATCTGATGGGCACGATCGTGCAATTCGGTAGCATTTCAGCGCAGCATCAAACGTTCACCGTAAATGTGAAGGTCGCGAATGTTGCTCCCTGGGTTGCTGATGCTCTGGCAGAAGGCAGCAAAGAGTTTTCTGGTGATGTCATGGTTGCAGAGATCCAGCAGAAGGAAGTAAGGCCTGCTGAAGTGATTACTTATGCACAGGATGGCAGCATCTTCAAGAAGGAGCATCCCGTCAATAAAGACGTTTTTTTAACGCTGAAAGTCAATGCAGTTCTCTATGCATCGGAGCCGTTTTACAAGGATGCTGCTCTTCAAGTAGGCAATCAACTTCCGCTGACGTTTGGTGATGTTAGTATCTGGGGAGATGTGATGCAGATTGCGTAAGCCGTCAGAAGGAAGCAGCTTGCTTCGCTTCTTTGCGAAAGTTGAGGGAAGGATTACTGCTGCGTGTGCTGCTTCAGGGCTTGCACGTTGGTTTCATCAGGCAGTTACTTTCTTGAAAGCAAGCTGGTTAGGTCGATGGCTCATGCAGCAGCCGGAAGAAGTTGAGCTCTTCTCGAGCTCTGCGGTCGCAGGATTGGCAGTTGAGAAGACAGCACAGGTAACTGACAACGGAAAGAAGGCATATCGTCGTAGCAGTCTTCATGAGACATGGGAAATGCTTCGTTCTGATTTCTTCTCTCATCCGATCTTTGCTTTTTCCGTCGTGCTGCTTGCTGCAACACTGACAAACACGGTGCTCATGCTTTTCTTTAAAGAACTGGACAGCTTTGGCTGGTGGATAAGGGCGTTGTTGATTGCCATTTCCTGCCTTGGGCTTTTTGTCAAAAGCAATGCCAGAATACTATTTCAAACGTCACGGATACGATCATGGTTTTCAAAAAAATACTAAAGAATAGTTTCTGGCTAGGGCTTGCCGAGTTTTTCTCCAAGCTTTCTGGTTTTGTGAATGGCATCCTTATTGCCAGAGCTTTTGGAGCTGAAGGTTTTGGGCAATACTCCTTTGCGCTTGCGTTCGTTGCTTTTTTTGTCTTTTTGCCCGATATTGGCACGGGTTTGGTGACGAGAGAGATTGCGAAGAATAAGAAACTCGTGCAGAAATACCTTGCCAATATTACTTCGTTGAAGATCATCCTTGCTGTGGTGATGATCCTTCTGTTGCTTGTTGTAGTTCCATTCCTCGGAAAACCATCTGATGTTATGCTGATGTTGTTGCTCACCGCCGCTTCACTCGCATTGCTTGCTTTAACATCATTGAACAATGCAGTTTTCAGAGCGTATGAACAGATGCATCTGGAATTTGTCAATCGCTTTGTGGAACGGCTAACGAAACTGCTTGCCGTTGTTCTCGTTGTGGTGCTGCATGGATCGTTGCTGCACATTTTCTATGGGCTGCTGATTTCGAGCGTTGTGGCGTATGGGATTTCCCTGTTGCAATTGAGGAAGCTTGTGCGTTTGAAGCTTTCGTTTGATCTTCCTTTTGTAAAGCATTTCCTTGCAGAAGGATGGCCGTTTGCTATCTCGACTATTTTTGGTGTCTTGTTCTTTAGAATCGACACGGTGATGCTGTCGTTCATGCAGGGGGAAGCTGTTGTCGGATGGTACAATGCAGCGACGAATCTATTAACGGCAGTGATGGTGCTGCCAACTATTTTTGTGACGTCGTTGTATCCTGTGCTGTCTCGTTCAACGGGAAAAGAACTTCATCGTGTGTTTAGGAAATCGGCTGAACTGCTGACTTGCATGGGGTTGGTCATTGGCGGTGTTTTATTTTTAGCTGCGCCATTGCTTATTCGTTATCTCTATGGCATTGCTTTCCTGCCTGCAGTTGCGGTGCTTGGGTTCTTTGCTTTTGTGCTGCCATTTAAGTTTTTGAATGTACTGCAGATGCAGACGTTGTTTGCAAAGAACAAGCAGAGGCAACTCATCGTTGTGCAGGGCATTGCTGCGTTGGTGAATGTTGTAGGGAACTGGACACTGATTCCGATGTATGGGATGGTTGGGGCTACGCTTGCTTCTGTTGGCTGTGAGATCTTATTGTGCATGGGGTTGTGGAAGGTGGGGAGATGAGAAAGAAGCCGAAGATTCTACATCTTATTACCGGTCTTGATATTGGAGGAGCAGAAAGATTCTTGCTCAATTTGCTACCAGAGCTAGCAAAAGATTTTGATGTCCAGATTGCTTATCTAAAAGGGAAGGGAACGTTAGTAGATGCTTTCCAGAAGCGAGGAATTTGTGTAACTCATATCCCTATGCGAGCGATGGTTGATCCATTATGTTTAGTCAATCTCATCACTTTTCTCAACAAAGAAAAACCGGACATTTTGCACATGCATTTGTTCAGGGCTGAGTTGTATGGGACGATTGCTGGAAAGATTACTGGTGTTCCTGTGTTCGTTTCGTCGAAACATAGTGAGAATCCGTATACTCGACATCCCATCATACGTTTTATTGAACAACAGATTGCATCAACCGTCGACATAACTCTCTGCGTTTCCAAGACGGTACATGATTACTATACCTCCCTCGGTTTTAATCCCTCATCATTTCGGGTTATTGAAAATACCATTCCGGATCGATATAACCCGATTTCTTCAAAAAAGAAAAAATCCTTTGTCATAGGGACTGTTGGTCGTTTAGTCTATGCGAAAGGATACGATATTCTTTTGCGAGCTCTTCCTTTGGTTGTACACAAGTTCCCTTATGTACGATGTGTTCTTGTTGGCGATGGTGATAAGAAAGAGAGCTTGACTATGCTTACCAAGCAACTCAAAGTTGAGGAACATGTTTCCTTTGTTGGTATGCAGGAAGACCCGCTGCCTTTCTTGCAGTCTTTTGATGTCTTCGTTTTCCCATCCCGTTACGAAGGGTTTGGTCTTTCATTAGTTGAAGCTATGTCTCAAAAGAAAGCGATCGTTGCATCTGCTATCTCTACTACAAAATGGATGCTTGAAGATGGCGTTTCTGGACTTCTATTTGATTCAGAGGATGTAGAGAGCCTTGCTTCTCAACTTATCCGGTTGCTGCAATCAACACGATTACGTCAAGCCATAGGGAAGAGTGCTAGGCAACACTACCTCAACGATTTTTCTTTTGATGGTCTTGTGCGAAATTACTTATCTTTCTATCGTGCTTTCATGAAGAGAAGTGATGTCCCGTGAAACCATTTATGGTGTATGTCTTCCTTGCCATCCTCATTGGGCTCTTCACCTCGCCCTTTTCTCCCATGCTGATCCAACCCGTTTCAACCCTCCTTCTTTGCTTGCTCTTCTCTGTCCTCATTATCTTCCTAGCTTCAAACATCCGTGAACCTCTTCCTCGTCTAGGAGTACTTTCCATTTTCTTCCTGAAGCTATTTATCCTCCTCATTTTCTTCGGTAGCTCTGTTTACACTACCATTATCAGTTCAAACATAGACCACTACGCCTACACAGCGATTGCCGAACAGTATGGTAGATTTCTTGCAGGGTATTCTCTAGAGCTCAGTAATACTCATGGATTGATGGAGAACCCTCTCTATTGGTACGTTTCCGGATTTTCTTATTCAATTTCTGGCTTCAATCCATTAGCTTCCCCTCTGCTCAATATATTCCTTTCTGCAGTGACCCTTCTTGTCCTTTTCATGGTTCTTGAAAAGCTCCGTGCCAAATCCAGCAATACTTTCTTTCTCTTCTTTCTTTACCCTTCGCTCTTTGCTTTTTCGCTGATCAATACGAAAGATACTCTCTTGCTCTTCTTCCTTTCATTGGTGATCTGGCAAGTGCTTCAGAAAAATTATCGGTACACTTATCTTCTTGCGGTGGGGGTATTTCTTCTTCGTTTTTATGTTGGCGCATTTGTCTTTTTCTCGATTCTTTTTGTTCATCTTGATCTGCGTCACCGGCTCTCTGGAAAGCAATGGGCAGCTATAGCAATCCTCTTGCTGGTGCTTTTTTTTACTCCTTTGTCCTCTCCCGTCTTGCAAAAATTTTCCTACTGGAAGAATACGCTCAATACCGGCAATACGAAAGTCTACAATGCGCCTGTTGATCTTTCAACTCCTCTTCATTTTATGCTTTATCTACCGGAAGCTTTAAGACTCAGCGTCTTGGAACCTAATCCCCTTCGCCTCTTTTCATTCTCTTCGTTCAAGGCGATACCTGCGATAGTAGAGATGCTCATCTATTATTGCTTCCTCTTCATCAATATCAAGCTACTCTTCAATCTCCACCGTTTGCCTTCTTCAGAAGTAAAAGATCTGGTTCTTTTCAACCTCCTGTTCATGATGTTCCTTTTTTTGATGCACGGTTATTTCGAAGCAAATTATGGTACGATCCTGCGCAAGCGTGTTCTTATATATCCTTTCCTCATGATTAATGCTGCCCTCTTCTTCTCGTCTTCAAAAAAGGTGACTCCCCATGCCTAAAGTCCTCCACATCATCACCAAACTCGCCGTCGGCGGAGCGCAAGAGACAGTCATTACCATAGCTGATGCGCTTCAGCATACTCCTGGTTTCTCGGTGATCATTGCTTCAGGTCCTACAACTCAGGTTTCAGGTAGTCTTGAGGACGTTGTTAAGAAGAAAAGGATTCCACATACTCTCATTCTAGGACTCCAGAATGAAATCTCTCCTTTTCAGAATCTTGCTGCTCTTTATAGGTTGTATCGCTTCATCAAAAATGAGAAGCCAGATATTGTTAGCACTCATAGTTCCGTTGCAGGTATTCTTGGAAGAATTGCAGCGAAACTTGCAGGTGTTTCCGTGATCATCCATACGGTTCATGGTTGGGGGTTGCGTGATGACATGAGTTGGCTGAAGAAAAAGCTCTATATCTTTTTGGAGCGTTGGTGTGGGCGTTTGTCTGACAAGGTTATTGTCGTTTCCCGTTATAATCTTACGAAGGGCATTCATGAAGGGATTGTTGTTGATCCTAAAAAATATATGGTCATCCACAGTGGTATTGATGTTGCTGCTTTTGAGAATAGAAGAAGAAAGAAAATAGTGGGTATTTCTTCCCATCAGCATATTGTTGGAACGGTTGGAAGACTGACGTTGCAAAAAAATCCCCTTGATTTCATCAAGACTGCGGAGATCGTCTATAAAACAATACCAAACTGCTGCTTTGTTTTTGTTGGCGATGGAGAACTTCGCACAACGATGGAAGCTGAAATTATTAAAAGAAATCTGCAAAAACGTGTGCTTCTGCTTGGTTTTCGCAGTGATGTTTCCGAGTTAATGCAACACTTTGATATGTTCCTGCTTACTTCACTCTGGGAAGGACTCCCCCAAGTCATTCCTCAGGCTATGGCAGCTTCCAAGCCAGTTGTCTCCACTGATGTTGATGGCAATAAAGAGGCAGTTACTGACGGCATTACCGGCTTCCTTGTTCCACCTAACAGACCCGACTTGCTTGCTGAGAAAGTCATCTACCTTCTTAAACATCCAAAGATCGCCAAGAAGATGGGAGCTGCAGGAAAAAAGCGAGTGCAGCAATTCTCCCGCTCTCGCATGCTTCATCAAACCCTCGATCTCTACCAAGAGCTCCTTACTTCAAAAAAACCCTTGTAGTCATCTTCATCAGCTGCTTCTTCTTGTAGCCGAGATCTATGCATTTCACGCGTTGATATTTCTCTTCTATACGTTCAGCATCTCTTTTCTTGTTGGTGTAAAATGGGGCAAAGATGAGCATGCCAACATCTTGCTGGAAGATTTCTCTTCCGATCTCGAGTGCGTGATCAATCTTGCCGATGAATCCGTTGAGCTTCAATGATTTTACCTCGACGATGTACGGTACGTCTTCATACCGCAAGAGAAAATCATATTCATGGACGGTTCTTTTGCCTTCCCACACTACAATTCCTTCGTTCGTTTGTTCTAGTCGATAGCCGTTTGCAGAAGGCACCTCAAAGCTCAGAGGGGGTATACGCTTCAGCCATTCTCTTACCATGACATAAGCAATATGTCCTCTTAGCAAAGAAGGTTCATCTTTGAACGAGTATTGCCTTAGTTCTGGTAATGGCACATCAGCGAGTGTCACGCGATGTTCTTCAAGCAGATCCACCAGCGTCATAGTAACGTGAATGCGGTTCTTCTTTTAAAGTTACTCTCAAGTACTCCTGATTCTGGCTAAAGTTTTAAAAGTGGCGATCATTTCTTATCCCTATGGCACAAATCATCCTTGACAACAAAACAAGGGACGTTCCGGATGGCGAATCCATCAAGAAGATTGCAGAAGATTTAGGTGTTGCCTTCGCCTGCGAGAATGGCGTCTGTGGGGTATGTATGATTGAAATTCTTGAAGGCAAGGAAAACTTAGCTGAGCTGACGCAAGAAGAAAAGGATCTGGGCATGGATGAAGATCGGAGACTAGCATGCCAATGTCGAATCAAAGGCGGCTGCGTGAAGATACGGTATTGAGTCAACCGAAAGAGTTATATACTTATTAGTGAACAACTGTTCATAATATGGTGAACACGTTACCCTCCTCTGCCCTGAAAGTACTCGGATTTTTTACAGGTAAGATCACTGAATCCTTCACCCTTCGTGAAGTATCAAGGCAGTTGCATATGCATGTTGCCCAAACCCACCGTGCAGCCACCTTACTGAAAGCGAGGGGCTTGCTTCAGCAGGATAAGCACCTGCGCCTTCAGTTGAACTTTCGTCAAGATCATGAGATTTTGGTGTTTGCTGAATCACTGAGGCGAGATACCTTGCTGGAGAAGGGCAAATACCTTGATATCAAGCTCTTCGCTGAAGATATCATACAGAACATCAAAGAAGATGCATTCGTTCTGCTCCTGTTTGGATCGGTAGTGGACACGAGAAAGCCAAGGGATATTGATGTGCTTTTGATCATTGACCTTGTTGATAAAATTCAATTTCACGAAGCACTTTTGCAGAGGTTAGCGTCACGCTATGGACTTCCTTTTGAGGGGCACGTTGTCAGCTTTGCTAGTGTCTCTGAAATGCTGGCTAAGCGCGATCAGAAGAACCTGATGCATGAGGTTCTCAATAAACATATTATCTTGTATGGGGGCGGGCTCTTCTACCGTTTGCTTGAGAGGGGGAGGCGCTGAATGCTTGAGCAGAAAAAGCTAGTAGAGGCCGAGAAAAGGATCAGGCAGTATCTTGCAGAGGGAAGCATTATCGTAAAAGCTAAGCCGGAACATACTTCCTTTTTCTTAAAACATGCTGCTGATGCGCTGGATTCAGCGAGCGTGCTGTATGAAATATCAACCGATGCAGAAAAACAGAAGCTTCTCGGGTTTACGAGTTTTAACGGTCTTCTCTGGACAGTTAATGCGAGTTATTACTCTATGTTCTACATGGCAAGGGCGCTGATAGAACGTGAAGGGATAAGGATAAAGGCAGATCTTTCCGTGCATGCGATCACCTTCGATACGATCATCTCTTTCTTTTATGTAACGGGAAAGTTGCAGAAGGGGCTCCTTGATGACTTTGCTGATGCAAAAGGCGATGCGGCTGCGTTGCTTGGCAAGCAAAGGGCAGATGAGCTTATTGAAGAATATTATTATGAGAAAAGTAAGCGAAGCTCTTTCACCTATGAGATGGGGGCATTAGTGGTTCAGTCAAAGGCAAAAACTTCGTTGGACAGGGCAAGAAAATTTATGCGTGAAATCAAGAAGATCATGTTGAGGAATACTTGAAACATTTTTTCTTCTCAACATCGCGGCTGTGTGAAGATACGGTACTAGATGTATGGCAGCAACACTCCGATGCTGATTAAGGCTTCTATGAATAAAATACTATAGACGACTCGTCGTTCTGTGACTTTTCTCATGATCTTTCCTAGAAACCAGACCATGATGTGCTCGATGCCGTAGAATGCTGGATACCTTAATCCTAGCGTTCCATCACTCTTTACTTTGGCAAAGCTTTCTTTCTTGAATTTTCCTCGTAGCTTGAGTATGAGCTCAATAAAATAAGGAATAAACAAGATCACAGCAACGCGTTCCATGTTGCCAACAATGGCGATTGCAGCAATGAACGCTCCTAACGGATACGTTAAGGTGTTTCCCGAGAAGACTTTTGCCGGGTAATGGTTATAACTATAGAGCGGGATTAATGCAAAGACCATGCAGAGGCAGAGGACTGCGACCCAGCCTGATCCGCTCAAGAGAGCTACTATGCCGAGCGTTGCACAGATGATGATGCCCATGCCTGCTTCTAATCCATTATAACCTGCGATCATGTTGAAGCCGTTGGCAGCTCCTACAATACCGATGGGGATGATCAACAGAGGGTAGAGTATGCCGAAGTGAATCTCTCCCAACAGGGGAATGACCATGGTGCTTTCACCAAAATTTGCGACCATAAACGGAAGTGCAGCTCCGATGGTGAGCAGGGGTTTTTGCCATTGCTTGATGCCTATCTTCCATCCTAATAAGTCGTCAACCATGCCGATCAGTGTTGCGATGAGGATCGTTGCAACGATTGCCATGATCGGATAATTTGTTGCGATCTCATGAAATCCAAATGTTCGGATAGCAATATACGCCAATGCTCCGGCAAGAAATCCTACCATCGCGCAAATCCCACCCATCTCTGGTATTTCACGATGGTCTTGTTTATGCACATCTTTTCCTACTAAACCTGCTTGTTTTGCCCGTTTGATCCAGAAAGGTAAGAGAATGTGGGCTACGAGAAAACTAATGCCTAAGGTGAGGAAGAGCAGCTTATTCACCATGGAACCACCGTGTTGTCCTCTCCAATCCATCCTTCAACGAAGTCTTCGGCTCCCATCCCAACGTCTTCTTTGCTTTACTGATCTGTAGTATGCTTCGCTGCAGATCTCCTGTACGATGAGGGCCATACAACGGAGCTTCGGTATAGCCAACTGCTTTCTTGAGCAGCTTGAACACTTCTTTTACGCTCGTCCCTTTTCCTGTGCCGATGTTGATCGTTTCGTTCTTTGCTTTGGTTAAGGCAAGGAGATTTGCTTTTGCTACATCTTCCACAAACACATAATCTCTGACACAAGAACCATCGCCAAAGATCACGGGTTTCTCTTTGCTCAACATTTTGTTGAGGAAAATTGCAACGACGCCAGCTTCTCCGTGGGGGTCTTGCCTCGGTCCATACACGTTGGCGTAGCGTAGTGCTACATATAATATGCCATATTCTTTTGCATAAAAAGCAAGCAAAAATTCGCCGTCTGCTTTCGTGATCCCATACGGGGAAAGTGGAGAGGGAGGTGCTGTTTCTGTCGTTGGAACTGTTTTTGCATCGCCGTACATGCACCCTCCGGAAGAGGCAAAGATGACCCTCTTGACTTTTGCATCGACACATGCTTGCAATAAATTTACCGTTCCGATGGTGTTATTGAGAAAGGTCTGCTGCGGATTTTTTACGGATACAACAACAGAGGATTCTGCTGCCTGATGGTTAATGACGTCTGGCTTTTCTTTCAGCAGGATCTTTTGGATTTCTATCTTATTGGTCAGGTCTGCTTTGTAAAATTTTGCTTTGCTGTTGAGGTTCTCTTTTTTGCCGGTGGCTAAATTGTCAATGATGGCAACATCGTGACCTGCTTTGACATAGCTGTCAACAATATGGCTGCCGATAAACCCTGCTCCGCCGGTGACGAGGATTTTCATGCCGCTGTGTACTCACCATAGATTTATAAACTTTCGGTCTCTAGGAAATGGTATGGTTCTGGAAGCCCTCATCAACCCCTTGCAGGCAGAGAAGAAGCCATGGCAGCTTTTCTTCTTTGGGTTTATGTATACCAGCATTGCGATTCTCGTGAGCTTATGGGTTTTTGAGGCGTATGCAACACTGCTGATGGTCTTTCTGGTGGTGATTGCAGTAGCTCCGTTGATGTACAAAACATTGCTCCTCGAGGAGCAGAAGGATGTTGAGCTTGCGGGCGGTGAGCAGGGATTACTGAAGGAACATGCAAAGGCAATTCTCTTTCTCACCGTTTTGTTTCTAGGCATCACTGCGGCATTTGCGTTCTGGTATGTGCTTCTTCCGCAGTCTCTCGTCACGGTTTTGTTCACTGCCCAAACGCAGACGATCGCCAGCGTTAATACGAAGGTCACGGGCGACGCTATTTCCAGTACTAGCCTATTTCAGGATATCCTGCTCAATAACATTAAGGTGCTTTTGTTCTGCCTGCTCTTTTCTTTTGTGTATGGCTTTGGGGCGATTTTTATTCTGACGTGGAATGCTTCCGTTATTGGCGCTGCCATGGGAAATATCATCAAGTCCAAGCTTGCTGCTGCTGCAGGTTTAGTGGGCATGCAAAGCGTAAGCCATTATTTGAGTGTCGTTTCATTCTCTTTTCTTCGTTATTTAGTGCATGGCATTCCGGAGATTGTTGCGTATTTTGTTGCTGCGCTTGCCGGTGGTATTATCTCAACAGCCGTGGTGAGGCATGATTTTGGAACGCCGCAGTATTATAAGATCCTGATGGACTCGGTTGACTTGGTGTTGATTGCTTTAGGTTTGTTGGTTCTTGGAGCCGTGATGGAAGTCTATCTGACGCCGTTGTTGATATGAGTTTCTATGCAGTCAAGCGTGTGACTTATACTTCTTCTTTTGTTATTCGATAACGCCACATCGACGGCGGCTTGACGGTCTTCGACCGATTTAGCATCCGAAGAGGGTAATCCCCTTCATCCAAACTTATTTAAACCAGCGACTGCTTGAATTTGGTATGCCTGCTGCTCTGCACCCTAGACGACGGGAACTCACCTTAGGGGGACAGGCTGTTCTGGAAGGGGTTGTTATGCGATCGAAAGAAACATTGGCAATCGCTGTCCGCATGCCCAACGGAAAAATTACCGTTAAGCGTGAAACGTTTTCTGTCCATTCTTCATTGCTCTGGAAGATCCCCTTTTTTAGAGGCATGCTTGCTCTTGTCGATACTTTAGTTATTGGCATGAAAGCGTTGTCATTTTCTGCACAGGCATCGCAGGGTGAAGAGGAAAAGGAGATCTCTTCATGGGAATTGATGGTTGCACTGTTTATTTCTACACTGTTTGCCGTCTTCCTTTTTGTTTTCTTGCCGTATCTTTTAACATGGTTACTGGGATTGCAGGAACAGCAGCATCCTTTGCTCTTTAATGCCGTTGATGGGTTGATGAAGGTAGCAATTCTGCTGCTCTATTTGGTGCTGATCAGTCAGATGGCGGACATCAAGCGCGTCTTTCAATATCATGGAGCAGAGCATAAGGCTGTGAATTGCTACGAAAAAGGATTGCCCTTGACGTCTGCTGCTGCTGCGATGTGTACGACAAAACATCCACGATGTGGAACGACGTTTTTATTGCTGACCGTGCTTACGGGCGTTGTGGTCTTTACGTTTATTCCAGTTATACTATTATCCTTATTCCCGTCCTTGCTTACTGTTCCATTGCTTGCTCGCTCATCGCTTTTTTTTTCGTGCAGGATTGTGCTCATTCCCGTCGTCGCAGGTGTTTCGTATGAGCTCTTGAAACTTGGTGGAAAGCATGCGAATAATCCGATCATGCGGATCATCCTTGCTCCCGGCATGCTTGCGCAAAGTTTAACCACTCAAGAGCCGGACAAAAAACAACTGGAGGTCGCGCTCCGCGCGCTGAAAGCAGTTTTATGAGCAGCATGACGCCCGATGAAATCCTAGATTTTCTGGAGCAGTATGTAAAGAGCAGGTATTTAGGACAGCAGGTTACCAAGGTAGGAAATAAGATCCACGTCAGTGGTTCTAAAGAAGAGGATTATAGTTATCTGGAACCTCTTCCTGCTACTCCACCGCAGCATACACTGCCCCTTGTTCTTGTTTGCTTACATACTCCAGCGAACATGACGACGCTCATGGATCATTGGGCTTCGTTTGTGCCTGATGCTCATCTCAAACTGATGTTCATCAATCCGTTTTCTAGCATGGATAAGCGATGGATCATCAACCCGCATGTGCATGATCTGGTGTGTGAACGAAGCATGTTGAAGCAAGGGCTCTCTTCGCTTGCTTCGAATGTTGATCTGTACGGGACTTCAGGCTCTCGGATTAAAGTAGAAGAGCGCAAGGAGCAAGAAGAAGAGCTGGAAGAAGATATGGTTGAGGATGAAGAAGGGATGGAGGGGGAAGAGGTGTGATGATTTCACTCTAAAACTCAGGTAGTATGATCTGAGCTCCTTGTGTCTTTGCATCTCTTGCAACCTTAAAAAAGAATGCCATGTTTTGTTGATACAGCTCCTCGGGGTTTGGTATTCTAAACTTATTGTTGTCCGTGTCAAAAATGATACCGTCGAACGCTTGAGCAAAGTATCCAGCTAATTTGATCATATGCTCCAATGTTTGTTGAGAAGCCGTTATTCCTACCTCCAAACTGACCTCATAAGTTGGTGCTCCTTCCGTGAATTTTGCTAATCCTAATGGTAGCCTAAACCACGGATCAACATCTTCCAGATACGGAAATTGAGTGGAAAAAGCGTACAACTCTCTATCTGCTTGAATCGTATAAGCTTCTTCCGATGGGCAGGATGGTCTTGCAGTTAACGGTTCACGTATACTACTTCCAGCATTTTCGACCATTAACGTACACCTATTTTTAGTTTGGAAGAGATTATCTCTTTCAAATTTCTGAGTTAGCCCGTCAGGGATCTCAATTCCTGCAAATCTTGCCCGTGCAATGTTCTCGTCGATTGACTCTTTGTCATACGCGTCACTTATGATCTCTGGAGTCTTCTGTAGCATCATCCGAATGTTGTTACAACCTTCAGGAGTCCATGTATAGGCTTCATAACTATCTCTAGTCTCTGCACATTTTAATTTAAGTGGTCTTACCAAATCATAAAATGTTGGTTGCTTTTTGCAGTACACATCTATGTTTATTGCCATACCTCTCTTGTGAATACTCGTGGTTTTATAACCCGTTTTATCATTACTCCTCTAAAGTCATAACACCATCTCCTCGTGTTTCATGATTTGTTATTTCTTGAAAATCAGGTTTTGTTTTATAACCTTAGCATAAACCATTAACGAATGCGTGAAGAGTCGAAAGGATACCAACGGATAGAAAAGAAAACTGAAGAGATATAGCTTAGCTCAATGCTGCACCTTTACCCCTAACTCTGCGAGTTCTTCTTTTAGCTGATTGATATTTCTGAACAAGATAGTCTGAATCCCTAACCCTTTTGCAGCAATAAGGTTTATCTCTTTGTCATCAACAAACACGCACTCATTTGGGTTTGCCTTTATTTTTTTGAGAACCTGATTGAATATCTTGTCTCCATCGTACATCTTCACCATGTGGAGTTGATGCGAATAATACACATGATCAAAAACTCCTTGCAGTTTTCTGTCTTTTGACATCGCTCTCAACAATGCATCATAGTTATCAGAAAGAAGAATGATCTGATACTCGTCCTTTAACTTCTTGATGAGATCCAACATCTCCTCATTCAGTTGATAGGAAGAAATTTCCGTCGCAAATTCAGGATATGAAATGTCTGTGCCTTTGCAGACTGCTTTCCAGAATTCTCGAGTCGTGCAATGCCCTAACAGATATTCCGGTTCATGAACTTTCAATCGTTTATGGAACGCCTTTTTTCCGATTCCTGTTCGACTACCAAGAATTTCAGCGACTCTTGGGAACAAGGCAGCAGTGGTGATGACTCCTGCAAAATCGAAGATGAGTGTTTTGATCATGGTTCTCCTCTCTTCATACTCACCAACTTAATAAAGATTGGTCTAACGGTTGTTGTCGAATAGGGTATGCCTGGCTTATGAGCCTTCCTTCCTCGATTCTGTAGAACTCGCACCAGTTTCCTAGCGGATGGTTATCCATGTAGGTAAATCCTTTACGGCTATTATAATCGAGATTGGCAGATGGTCTAGTAAACATTAACTGAGACATTCCGCCTCCTTGATACATGCCCCTCAGCATTCCCATGGCTCTGGTTGCTTTGTCCGGATCAACGTCTTCTGCAAATAGGTCTATGTTATAGACAAAGAAATTTTCTACCTTAATAAGTCTATATTTTACTTCTGTCAAGTCTTTGTCAAGAAGCTCCAAAAAATCCAACGAACGTGATGGCTTCTTTTTTTTGGTATCGGCAATAAATCTCTTTACTAAAGGTGGGTATTCTTCAGGCGTGATTCCTTCAATAATCATCGCATGAGTCCCAATTCGCATGTACATGAGCCGTAAAATGTCTCGATCTAACTCTGGCATCTGATGTTGTTGCATCCTTGCAGAGAACGAAGGTCATTTTATAATTCGATGTCGGATAGTGGAATCTTTTTCCGTAACCTTTATTAATCCCCCTTATTTCCAAAAGGAAAACAGCCCGAGTGATGAGCGTTTGAGGGTTGGTCCTAAAGACCTCTTTCTCGGTGAATATGTGCATTGAACATGGAACAACAGCAAGAAAAGAAACCTGATCAACAGCATCACAAGAGACCTGAAGCTCCGGTACCTGTGCTCAAGCCCGGTGTGAAGCACGTCATGCGTATTGCAAACACTGATCTCAAAGGAGACAAGGCAATCTTTGTTGCACTGAGGGGTATTAAAGGTGTTGGTGCAGCGTATGCACAGACTACCTGTGCACTTGCGGGCGTCAATCCAACCAAAAAAGCTGGTTCACTGAATGAACAGGAAGTCCAGAAGTTGACGGACGTATTGATGCATCCTGCTGCGTATCATGTTCCTGTTTGGTTTATGAATCGAAGGCACGATTATACCGATGGTGAAGATAAACACCTGTTACTCTCTGATCTTGAGTTTGTTCATGATAACGACATTAAGCGACTGAGAATGATCAAAACGTACCGTGGATTCCGCCACGCTGCAGGCTTGCCATCCCGAGGACAGCGTACCAAATCCAACTTCCGAAGGAATAAAGGCAATGTTATGGGCGTGCAGCGTAAGAAAGTTGCAGCTCCAGCCGCCGGTGCCAAAGAGAAAGATTCCGGTGGAAAGGGCAAAGGCAAGTGAGATGATGTATCATGGGAGATCCTAAGAAACACCGCAAAAAATATCAGGGGCCATCACATCCATGGCAGCGCACCAGAATTGAAGAGGAAAAAGTCCTTGTGCGAGACTATGGGCTGAAAAATAAGACTGAGATCTGGAAGATGAACTCCTACTTAAAACGGTTTAAGAGCCAAGCAAAACGGCTTGCTACCGTGAAGCATCAGCAGGATGAAATTGAGCGACAGCATCTGCTTCGTCTCTGCAATAAATATGGTTTTATTGTCGGAGAGAGTGATGTTGGTGATATTTTGGCTATTGATCTCAAGAAAGTACTGGAGCGAAGGCTACAAACGCTCCTGTTTAGAAAAGGACTTGCCCGTTCTATTGATCAGGCGCGCCAGTACATTACCCATGGTCACGTTACGGTACAAGGAAAGAAAATGAACTCGCCATCGTATCTCGTTCCTCTTGCGGATGAGATGTCCATCGCATTTATTGTTACTTCTGCCTTATCGAATACCGATCATCCTGAACGAAGGCCTTTTGAAAAGAAAGTCAAGGCACCACGACCTGTACAACGTGATGATCGACGCGGCGGACGTAACAGCTTTAGACGAGCACCTCCACGCCAGAACACGAGTCCCAGTGAGGCGAAACGAGCATGAAATCAGCAATCACCTGGGGCATTGCCCACATCGCATCATCGTACAATAACACCTTGATTCATATCACGGATATTACCGGCACCCATACCGTTGCGCTTGCAACCGGTGGGCAAGTGGTGAAAGCAGATCGTTTGAAATCATCTCCTACGGCAGGTATGCTCGCTGCGAAAAAAGCCGCAGAGGCCGCACTTGAAAAGGGCATTAACGCAATTCATGTCAAGATCAAAGCTCCCGGCGGGCATCAAGGTCCTAACAATCCAGGACCTGGAGCACAAGCTGCCATTAGGGCTTTGTCCAGAATGGGCCTCAGGATAGGAATTATCGATGATGTCACTCCCGTATGCCACGATGGTTGCAGAAAGAAAGGCGGCAAGCGGGGCAGGAGAGTATAACCATGAAACTCAAGGCACTCAATATGACGGATCAGAAGGCACAGTTTCTGCTAGAAGGTGTTTCCATCTCGTATGCTAACAGCCTACGACGGTATTTCATCAATGAAACTCCGATCATGGCGATCGAAGATGTGGAGATCGCTGACAACAGTTCGATCCTCTACGATGAAAGTGTTGCTTTACGTTTGGGTTTATTGGTATTAGAAACCGATAGAAAATCCTACAATCTTCCTTCAGCGTGCAAATGTCAGGGTAAAGGATGCGCACAGTGTCAAGCAATTTTAACGCTCAAAGCAAAGGGTCCCAAGACTGTGTATGCCGGAGATATGAAGTCGAAAGATCCTAAGATCAAGCCCGTGCACCCCAAAACGCCGATTGTGAAGTTGTTGGAAGGGCAAAAGCTTGAAGTGACGTGCACTGCAGTGCTTGGCGTTGGCAGCACTCATGCCAAATGGTCACCGGGACATGCT
Organism: Candidatus Woesearchaeota archaeon; assembly: GCA_016219835.1. GTDB lineage: Archaea > Nanobdellota > Nanobdellia > Woesearchaeales > JACRKL01 > JACRKL01. The sequence goes on along the minus strand of JACRKL010000067.1, from coordinate 1,812 downwards.
TATTATAATCATCCTGCGACTGTCACGGTTGACACGAAGAAAGTTGATACTAAAAAAATCGCAGAAGCTGCCGGAGACAATGTCATGGAAGCAAAAGGAGATACGTTTACTGTGCTTCATGTTGATCAATTCATCAGCGTGATTACTGCGTTAGGTGCACAGGAAAAAGGAACTCCTGTTGTTGATCAGGAGCGTTTTGTTTTCACGATCGAGCCTTGGGGGCAGTTAAGCTCCTATGAGATGGTTCAGTCTGCCATCGATGCTTTCAACCATGACCTCGACCAGTTTGCGGAGGCGCTCGAATGATCCTCACGCGAGGGTGCCGGAGTGGTCAAACGGGCTAGCTTGAGGGGCTAGTGGCTTAGTGCCTACGCGAGTTCGATCCTCGTCCCTCGCATTCATCATCACAACACCATGAGAAAACACAACATTACCAATGAACACCTTGCTGGTTTGATTCGGGATTTGCAGCGAGTTGGAAGGCTCAATAACTGTAGTCTCTGGACAAGAATTGCTGAGGATCTTGCGCTTCCTTCGCGACAGCGTAGAGAAGTTAATCTTTCCAAAATTGCTCTTGTTGCAAAAGACAAGGAAACAGTTATTGTTCCTGGAAAGGTATTGGCAAGTGGCGATTTAACAAAGCCGATAACCGTTGCAGCATTTTCCTTTTCAGAACAGGCAAAGGAGAAGATCAAGCAGGCGAATGGCAGTATCCTGAGCATTCAGCAGTTGGTGGAGAAAAATCCTTCCGGTAAAGGCGTGAGGATCATTGGATAACTAGGTGAACATGATGATTATTATTGACGCAAACAATCTCATTGCAGGACGGGTGGCAAGTTATGCTGCCAAGCAATCCCTCTTAGGGGAAGAAATCGTGGTGTTGAATATTGAAAAATGTGTTCTCACCGGCAGAAGGCGCGTCGTCTTGGGCGATTTTGTGCACAACATCAATCGTGGTGTTGCCAGAAAAGGTCCGTATATGAGACGAACTGCAGAGTTTATGTTCAAACGCATTGTTCGTGGCATGGTCCCTTACAAGCGAGCAAGAGGCATGGAAGCGTACAAGCGCATTATGTGCTATGTCGGCGTTCCTGATCAATTTAAGGATAAGAAAGCAGAAACCATCAAAGGAGCTGGCGTTGAAAAACTGACGATGCCTCATTACACTGCCCTTGGCGAGTATGTTAAACTCGTTTCAGGTAATAAACCAGAACAACATTGAGATGATCCCATGGTAATCCAAACTTCAGGCAAAAGAAAACGTGCGGTTGCACGAGCAACATTATCATCCGGTAATGGCATTGTCAAAATCAACAAAATACTCTTGGATAATATTCGTCCTGAAATTGCACGGGACAAGATCAAAGAGCCATTGCTCCTTGCAGGAGATCTGGTGTATGGCATTGATTTAGACATCAGCACCGCTGGCGGCGGCATGATCGGGCAGGCAGAAGCAGCTCGATTGGCTATTGCACGTTCCCTTCTCCTTTACAGCAAGAGCGCGGAGCTTAAGCAGACGTTCTTAGAGTATGATCGTTCACTGTTGGTTGCAGACGTTCGTAGAAAGGAAACGAGAAAGCCGAACGATTCCAAAGCAAGGGCGAAGCGACAGAAGTCGTACAGATGAGGTTAGCTCTTTTTTCGGATTTTAATGATTTAGGGGTTTAAATCCCCGACCTTTAGGTCGTTCTTTCTCCGAAAAATTTTTGTGCGGCAAAGCCGCAGGACTATCCTGCGGACGAAGCTGCGCACACAATTCGAGTTAAGAATAGCGTGAGCTCTTGTCTGCGGAGACAAGAAAATGATATCGAC
>JACRKL010000064.1 GCA_016219835.1 Candidatus Woesearchaeota archaeon | reverse complement strand
TACAACAACTCAAGCTTTAAACGACGCTTCGGAGACTACGTCCGAAGCGTTACCTTCCGCGCACAGCACGCGGAAGTGACGGCAAGAATCATCCTTCACAATCTAAAAGCAATATTAACCAGACTTTTTCACCGGAGCCCACTCATCGGATAGATTTAAATAAACCTCATCGCTTCTTGTTTCTTCTGGGCTCGTGGTCTAGCGGTTATGACGACGCCTTTACAAGGCGTATGTCCTCGGTTCAAATCCGGGCGGGCCCATTATTTCTTAAGCCGGATTTGAACATGCTCGCCAATGTTATTGGCGGCAACTCTCCTCACTACGTTCGTCAAGGAATACGAAGGGGAGCATTTTTTCTATGACCCAAAAAACACAAGGACAAAGCAAAAGAGAGTCGTGAATGAGACCAAGATACCCATGAAGTCTTTCTTCACTTCAGAAGATCTCCATCAGTTGGTAAATGAGAGGCAGTGATTACTCAAGAACTATCCTTATACGATAAAAAGGTTACATCAACCAGAGACTGGTCTGGCAAGGTGAAGCGATAGGTCGTATCATGCAAGTTAAGGGGGTCGCCAGATTGAAGTAGACGTCGTAATGCAGGAATTCTTAGTCGTGCATAACTACGGTTTCCACCAACGCTGCTCTTATGGAAGAGATAGGTATGGAGATCAAGCATCACTAAAACTGGAGGTTGATCTTCGCCAGTGATGATGTTCTCCAGCCGGTATATACTATCAGTACTAGCAGCACGGTTCATAATACCTGGAGAGAGAAGAAATGCACGCTGGTGTTCAGTGAGAGCGGCATAGGGATGAATGCCATAGGTTTGCTGAAGTCGTTCGATCAGATCTTCCATACGACACCGAAAGAGAAGGAAGTATTTAAAGGTTGTCTTTTTAGTCACTAGTAGATTACGAATGATTACCTGATTAAGGGGCGATATACACCTCCTCAGTTAGTGGATATTAACTCAAAGTACCAGAATGAAGCGCAAAATAAAAACATTTAAATAGGAGACTAGTATAGCTATTTGTATCCTGTTCCGACGAACGGATCTCAGGAGAAAGAGGTGTCCGAAGTGAAGGGAGTTTCCTACCGATCTATCAAAAGCAACAGCAGATTAATGGAATTCAAAGAACTGCACGATGCGGTACTGCTCTCTTCCCTTCGGAATGTACCCATGAAACTCAAGGAAATTGATCCTGAAACCAATATTCGGCTGGATGCATTCTTGTGAAGATGAGCCACTCGTAAGTTTTCATCAGGGCAGACTCGTGCGAAAACTATTTAATGCCCAACTTAAGCTAAGGAACCATGGCAGAACAGAAAAGCGTTATTGGATTACTTGAGCAAATTAAAGTGTATGGGAAAGATGATGCAGAAAAAATGGTTACTGCACGCATCGATACTGGAGCAGCAACAAGTTCTTTGGACGCAAAGCTTGCCGCTGAACTACGCCTTGGACCCATTATCAAAACCAAAATTGTCAAATCAGCTTCTGGGCATGGCTTGCGACCAGTAGTAAAAGCAAGAATCGAAATAGGGGGAACGATGCTCGAAGCAGAGTTTACCTTAGCCGATAGAAGAAAAATGAAATTTCCTGCGCTCATCGGCAGAAATATTCTCAAGCAATTTCTCATTGACCCCTCTAAGGTGGAACCATGAAAGCAGCAATCATAAGCCTGCAGAGTGAATCATCACAACGCATTGCAAAAGCCATGCAAGGATATTTCCATGATTTGGATAACATCAATCTGAAAGATATTGAAGTAAGGATGGGAGAGAAAGGATTCCAAGTATTACAGCAAGGAAAAACACTAAGGTCGTACGATTGTATTTTTGTCCGTGGATCATTCCGCTATCTGTCACTCATGCGAGCCATTGTTACTGCCTATTACAAAAAAGCCTACACACCGCTCATGCCCAGTTCCTACACATTAGCCCATGATAAAATCCTCACGCATTTAAAGCTCCAGCAGGCAAATATTCGTACGCCAACAACCTATCTCGCAGCAACCGTTGAGTTGGCAAAAAAGATTCTCATACGGGCACATTATCCAGTCATCATGAAATTTCCGCATGGGACGGGAGGCAAAGGTGTCATGGTTGCAGAAAGCTACGCAACCGCATCTTCTATTCTTGATGCTCTCACTGCCTTAAACCAACCCTTCCTGATTCAGGAATATGTAGATACTAGTGGTTCAGACATCCGTGCAATTGTGGTCGGAGACAAGGTCGTAGCATCCATGAAACGAAAAGCAGCAAGTCGCGAAGAAAGGGCAAACGTCCACAGCGGCGGCAAAGGCGTCTTCTATAACCCTGACACCGACATCCGAAAACTCGCAGTGCAGGCTGCAAAGGCCATCAATGCAGAAATCGCAGCCATCGACCTCCTCGAAAGTGCTAAAGGTCCTTTAGTCATCGAAGTGAATGCATCGCCGGGATTACAGGGCATTGAAGCAGTAACCAAGATAGACATAGCAGAAATCATGGCAAAGCACATCTACGAAAGAACAAAATCCATCACCGAAAAACAGCAAGGGAAAAGCACGAAGCTCTTTGATGAATTAGGCATCGGCATGGAAGAAAAACATGGTCTGGACATGGCACTTCAGCTCGATTTCAGAGGAGAAAGAATCCTCCTCCCGGAAATGATTACCAACGTTACCAAATTTCATGCGAAAGATCACATCTCCTTCAAGGCTTCAAAAGGAAAGCTTTTTATGGAACGGATCATCTAGGGGAGGATATGGGCAACTCTTTTTTGCTGGGTTTAGGCGTAGGATTGATCGCTGTCTATGCCATCGACTATATTGAGATCATTCCTTCTATCGGCGGCGTGCTCCAGCCGTATGCAAAACTGCTCTATCTCGTTGCCGGTGTGCTGTGCTTGGTGTATGGCGTGAGCAAGCATTGAACATGAGATTCTTTGGTTGGTTTCAAAAGAAGAAGTATAATCCGCAGAGGGAGCGGGAGATTCTGAAGGAACTACGAGAAGAGTATAATGTGTTCTATGGAATCTATCAGAAATATTCTAAGATAATGCACCAATATGCCTCTTCCTATAAGTATAACGATGATAAGATGGAATTTTACGCTGCATGGGGCAATCTCATCCAATCAAACAGAGAAACGAAAGTTCCTCGGCTATTGCAGCACTCATGAACAAACTCGCACAGCACCACCCCGACAAAATCATCCCCATCTACGACCATCACGGGAAGCGGGTTTGGCCGTGAACAACAGAGCTTCTACTCTTTGGCAAGGAAGCAGTCGATATAACGGAGTATTTTCTCCCGCTCTTCAGCGTTAATGGAAACCTCAAGCCCATAACTCGTGGGTTTCTGGAAGAGAATGCCCTCTTTTGAAAGCGCAATCACCAGATCCTTGACTCTGCCACGGAGATCCGTAGGAAATCCTTTGTGAAGATTGTCTATGGAGGTATGGCTGTGCTTGAACTTGCCAAGACGGGTCAGCTTATGAAGGATCTTCCCTTTGATTTCATCATCAGTCCACATATGTCCACCAGAATAGACTTTCGACGAAAAACTTTATATACTTTTCTGCTCATCTTCCATAATGATGGCTGAACAATCATTACTCCTGCAATTCACCGGTGAGATGCCTCTCTTCAAAGTACTTGATTTCCTGGTAGAAAACAAAGGCATGGAATTCACCAAGGAAGACATCGCTAAAGGCGCACAAATCTCCCGAGCATCGCTCTTCAACTACTGGGACAATCTTGAGAGGTATGGCATGGTCAAAGTAACCCGGCAAGCAGGTAAGCAGAAATTCTACACCTTAGACAACAAGAGCATCATCGTCAAAAAAATGCTTGACCTCGAGCGTGCCTTGATCGCAGAATCTCTCGAAAGAGACGCAGAAAAGCACATGGTTGTTGCGTGAGACAGATCGCAACAGTTTCAGGAGAGTGAAAATTTATTAATGATTTAGGGGTTTAAATCCCCGACCTTTAGGTCGTTCTTTCTCCGAAAAATTTTTGTGCGGCAAAGCCGCAGGACTATCCTGCGGACGAAGCTGCGCACACAATTCGAGTTAAGAATAGCGTGAGCTCTTGTCT
>JACRKL010000060.1 GCA_016219835.1 Candidatus Woesearchaeota archaeon | reverse complement strand
GCTTCTTGGCAGAAGTAAGTCCATTCATAACGATATTGCTGCTGTTGCAGCTTGTGCAGATGAGTTTTGGTGCCATACGCACACCAAATATTTCAAAGAATAAAAATCTTTCTGTCAGTCATTTACTAACACTACCGAAACAATCACTGGAAATCTTGCCGATGGCTTTTCACAATTAGTGCCGAAAACATGGCAAACGTCAGCAGAAATTTGTGTAGCGAGGGTAACAGATCCTGAGTTAAGAACTAGACCATTCTACACGGCTAATTTCGCGATGTATCGTGTTGAGGATGGCGAAGCAGTGCTCTATTTTGGTGGGAGAGAAGCAAATCCGCTGATGGCACATATGGAAGAAGCAGCTTCACAGTTAATCAAGACCGGCAATTACCTCGTTCCTGCTGTTCAGCGAGATGCAGTACTTGCTTCAGTAAATGAGGGAACAACCTTGAAAGTAAATCTTGCAGACTTAGACCTCAAAGGATCCAACGACGAGTTTTCCTCCTTTTTTACGATTAATACTGCTGCCTTGGATACCTTAAACCCTGCACAACGGGCATTAGCCAGCCGAGTGTATGGAAAGAAAAATGCGTTGCAGCAATATATGGGCTTTCTTGCGGAGGCGAACAATAAAGAAACGAGAATCTATGTCCTTAACCCAGATTACGTCAAAAAAAAGATTCGCGGAAATGCAGCAGTTGCGCAGGCGTGCTGGCTCAAGGAATTCTTCGTCAAGGGTTCCATCTTCGACGCTACCTTCTCTTGCGTCTACGTTCGCAGCGCCGTGCGCGGGGTACGTCGAGTCGTCGCCGAAGGCGACGCGCAAAAATTGAACCCTCTTCAGAATGCTTATAATCTGGTCTTAGCAGGCATTGCTGAGTTACCAGACAACGATGCTGTCAAGCTCTATGATGCATTGTATCTAAGAGTCATGGCAGCCCCTCGAAAGTGATGCTTCAGGAAGTTTTATGAGCATCTTGGCAAGGCTTCACCCAAACGTAAACGTATACACCATCACTCCTTTGGGTATGAGAAGCTGGATCGTATGCTCTCCATACTCCTCGCCATCTGCCACCGTATAGAGCTGGAAATCTTTGACCGTTACCTTGTCTATCTCTCTCCCATCCACGAGCACGGTAATCTCGCTTTCTTTGGGTGCTCCTGCAACGATATTGACCTGCTTTGCAGAGTACTTGAGCGTAAGCATGCTGTTCTCTCCTCGTGATTCGATGCTGTCTCGATTGCTATACCACGTTCCATTGAGATAGGCAAGGTTGGCATCAAGCTGCTGTACATCTGGCATGTGGTATGTATACTCCTCCTCTGCCTGTAACCCTTTATCATTTCCTAGCGGAGCGCGCACAAATCCGTAGCCTAAGTAAATCTCTGGAGTTCTGATGTTTCTGAATTTGGTCACAGCAACAGAAACATTGACCATGCTTTTGTTCATCGTCACCTGTTCGCCTAACACCTGTTTTCGTTCTTCGAGCAGTTTTCTGATCTCCTGTTCTGTCTCCTCATATCCGCCTTCGCCGATGTGGTCATAGACAATGAAGCCGTCGATATCCACGAGATATTTTCTCGGCCAGTATTGGTTTCCATACGCTCTCCATGTTGCATAATTGTTGTCCTGCACCACTGGATACATAATGCTAAATTTTTCAATCGCCCGTTGCACATTCGCAGACTCATGCTCAAACGCAAATTCCGGAGTATGAACGCCGACGATCTCCAGCCCATCATCTTTATACTGCTCATACCATGCATTCAGATAAGGAATCGTGCGCTGGCAGTTGATGCAGCTGTACGTCCAGAAATCAATTAACACGACTTTTCTGCCTTGTAGTGCTGCAATCGTGACGTTGTTCGTGTTGTGATACCCTTGAATTCCTGCAAGCTCTGCTGCTTTACTGTATCTTTTACTCTTCTCAAGGATACGTTTTGAAGTTTCTGATGACGGTAATCTTGCTGAGGTATTACTGTCTTGGTCTTTGACGGTGGCGATGTTATCACTGCCTGAACCACTTGGAACATTGTCTTTCGCTTGCTCAAGCCAGAAAATGGTCATTGCAATAACAACGATCGCCAGCACCAGAAGTATCCATTGCTTTCTTTCCATACAATTACCTCAACAGCAGATCATTCACGATCCCAATGTTTGCAATCAGGTTTAAGCTCTGCGTAAACACCAGTATGCCCAGAATGATCAGCATGATCCCTACAACGATGTTGAAGTATTTTAGGAATCTTCTAGACTTCTCTATCCATGCCAATGCCTTTTCTGAAAAAAGCCCTACGATGAGAAAAGGAACCCCTAATCCAAGTGCATAAGCAAGCAGCAGTGCAAAGCTCATGCTGGGCTGAGAAACTGCCAGTGCGTAAATCGATCCCAGCACTGCTCCCACACAAGGACTCCAGCCAACGGCAAAAGCAGCTCCCAATAAAAAAGAGTTCACATAGCCCAACTTGAATCTCTGTTTCACGTGGAGTATATGTTCCTGTTCCAGAAATGAAAACCGCAAAAGCCCGAGTAGAAAGAGTCCAAACATGATAATGACAACGCCTGCAATCCTCGAAAGCCAGAGCTGAACATCATAGGCAACCGTGCTCAGGAAACTGTTGAGCAGGATTCCCAGAACAGCAAAGATCGTTGAAAAGCCCAGCACATACATGACGCTGTGCAAAAAAACGTTGCCCTGTTTTCTTTGTTCCTCTCCTTCTTGAAGTGTAGCTCCGGAAAGGTAAGCTAAGAATGCAGGAACTAAAGGCAAGATACAGGGGCTTGCAAATGAAATCAATCCTGCAATGAACGCAGCAATCAGCGTCAGCGTTGCCATGCTCTTCCCATGCCGTCTTGGTTTATATAGCTAATGAAACTGAAATTCCGTCGATCAATAGAAAGGTTTTTATAGTCCGCCCAATCCCTTTCCTTCATGGGGCAACAGGAAGTTTACAACTTTTTGAAGAAACACAAAACCAAGTGGTTCACGTCAAGAGACATTTCTGAGAATATTAACATTTCCCTCGGTTCGGTTACCATGAGTCTCAAGAAGCTTCGCAAGAGCAAGCTTATTCTTTATCGGGTAACGGGAAAGCGCAACCTTTTTGAGTACAAGTTCAAAAGTTAAGGGATATGGACGCTCCCCGATCCAAGAATTTCACCTTGCTGCTGATCCTGTTTGTTGCAGGAGTTGCTTTTTCATTTCCTCTCGCAAATCGTCTCCTCTTTCATCATGCTGAACCTTTGGGTTCGCTTGCTTATTACTATGAGCGGCATGCTCAGGACATTGCATCTTCCAGCAATCTCCTCGTGAGAGATGCCATGATTCTCCCCTCACGGGAAGGCAGCTTTGATGCTTATGCAACCCTGCTTGCTGTCCTTTCTTATAGCATCCCCCTGCAAATACTGACGTTGTTCCTACCTCCGCTTCTTGGCTTTTTTGCAGTTCTACTGCTCTACAAAATTCTGGAGAAGCAGGGTGTTGACCAACAAACACGACTCATCACGTTGCTCATTGTAGTGCTTTCACCCGGATCTATCACCGTCTTTTCGTTGTCGTCACCCTTTGCTCTCATCCTGTTCCTCAATATTCTTGGGCTTTTCGCCTTCCAGCGTGAGCCGTGGCATGCGCTCTTTCCGTATCTCGCTCTTGCATGGTTTGGTTTCTTTCCTTTGTTGGGTGGACTCGTCCTTCTGTTGACCTTTGCGCTGCTGATCAATAAAACAAAGGATCTTCATCTTTTGCTTGCACTTCCGCTGCTCCTTTCTCTCCTCCTGCACATCTCACTGCTGCAGATGCAGATCTCATTTCCGTCCCCCGCCGCTGTCCTCCAGAGCAGCATCATTGAGCTTGGCGGTACCATGGGATTTGGCATCTTTACGGTTATCCTTGCCATGATGGGATTTCTCCTGTTTTGGCGCATGGCAAAAATACCCTTTATCCTCGGCTTTCTCCTGTTGCTGCTGTCTTGGTTTGATCTTCGGCTTCTTCTCTTGCTCAATCTTGCCGTTTCCTTGCTGTTGGGCATGACCATCGTTGAAATCAGAAAGATGGAATGGAAGCTTCAGCTATTGAAGGAAGTTACCGTGTATGTCATTATCTGCGGTCTTCTGTTTAGTACAGTATCCTACACCAACCGATTTGTTGCGTCTGCTCCTGGCAATGACCTCCTTGCATCGCTCGACTGGTTGCATGACCAAGACAAAGGACTTGTGCTTTCACATCCCAGCAACGGATTCTGGATTCAGAGTCTTGCAGGTCAGCAGACGCTTCTGGATGATTTTTCTTCAGCAGATGTCAAGCACCTTGCTACTACAGAATTTTTTGCAGAGCGTCGTATGAAAGATCTTGAACCTAGATTACAGGCAGACGGTATCCGGTACATCGTTGTTACAAAAGAGATGAAAGAAGGTCTGGTTTGGAAGGAGGAAGAAGAAGGCTTGCTCTTTTTATTGACCTATAATCCAAAGTTTAAAAAAGTCTACACTGCCGATGAGGTAACGATCTGGCGCTATGTCCCCTAAACACTCTGTTCGGCAGCATGCTCCCTTGTTTTCGATTATTATCCCTGCCTACAATGAAGCGTCGTATCTTGGTCGATGCCTTGCTTCGATCAAGCGTCTGCAACCATCTCATACCACTGAGGTGATCGTTGTTGCCAATGGCTGCAAAGACGATACTGCTGCTGTTGCAAAAAAACAGGGGGCAATCGTGATTGAGCTTGCCACTCCTTCAGTCAGCAAAGCAAGAAATGTAGGGGCTCAGCATGCGAAGGGAGAGATCCTCATTTTTCTGGATGCTGATACGCTGCTTGCTGCAGATACCCTTACTGCCATCATGAAGGCATTTACGCCAAATCATGCTGTTGGTACCGTTGCTGTGCAGCCTTTCCCTCTGCGATGGAAGTACCAATTCCTGATGTTCTGGAAGAATCTTGTTTTTTCTTTGCATCTCTACGAAGGCAGCAACGGCATCATCTTTTGCAGAAGATATGATTTCCTTGCATCGCATGGATTTTCGGAACAGCTTGCGGTCAAAGAGAATCGTTACTTGATCAAAGAGCTTCTGAAGCAGGGTACATACTGCTTTGTCTCCACTTCCTCTGTGCAGACATCCATGCGTCGCTATGAGCGCTGGGGCATCCTTGCAACGATGTTCTTCTGGATCATGGAGTTTTTTAGGGACTGGTTTGGCAACGTTGAGAAAGACAAATATGAAGCGGTTCGGTAAAAGCCGAGGGAGTAAGATTCTTAAATAAATCCTCATTCTTTAGTGCATGCAATCGTCATCATTGGTCAGTGTGCTTATTCCTACCTATAACATGGCTTCCACCTTAGGGAGGGCATTGCAGAGTGTAGCCCAACAAGATTATGCTCCTCTGGAAGTTCTGGTGATTGATGATGGCTCGACCGACAAGACCGCAAGCGTTGTCAATCAATTCCAGACGCAAACGAATCTCCCTATTCGCTATCTTCGCCATTCTACAAACCAAGGTAAGCCTGCTGCACTCAATGTAGGTGTCACTGCAACACGAGGATCCTATCTCGCCATCCTTGATGCAGATGATATGCTTCCTAAGCAGAGCATTGCGTCAAGAGTGTATTATCTCGACAATAATCTCAGCGATGATGCGGTTTTTGGTGATACACTTTATCTTAATGCTGCAGGCATTCCGTACCATCGGAGAGCTCCCCCACCATCTGCGTCAGCGGCTGAGCTTGCCCGGCAATTTTTATCAGGCTCGGTGACTCCATTTCATCCTCTTTCCTTGTTGTACCGTAAGGAAGTATTTGGTCAAGTGGGAATGTTTGATCATCGGTTGTTGAGAGCGGAAGATACTGACTTTGTATGGCGTCTGCTCACTCGAACCAGTGTCAGCTATCTTCCTAAAGATGTTTATTGCTATCATCAGGAAACACGACCGCGATTATTGCGTATGAAGTACCGGATGCAAACACTGCACGGAAGAGCCATGATGATCCATAAGCAGGTACATGGGCTTGAGAAGCTTCCGCTGCTTGCAAAAATTATAGGTCTTGATCTCCTCAAGCTTGGGTACGAGTGCTTCACCGCCAAGAAGATTCTTTCAGTACCTTGCTCAGGAGCACCTGCAGAAAACATGGCTTTACCGGTAGAAGGGCTTACGCACCAACAGACGACCTCTTCATGATCCTACTCCGTTTCGCACAATCTTTATGAATCCTGAAACCTTCTCGGTTCTTAGTCGAAGCATGGGGTGGAACTATGGGATTTCGTGATCTTCTTAAGCAGGCGAAGACAGGGGTTTATCGAGTGGTAGCCACGTTGGAAGACTCGCTGAAGAGACAGCAAGGCAGTAATGATGGATCAGCACCAGCTACTTCCGTACAATCAGGAGTTCTTGATATCCTGAAAACCTGTGGTCAAGCAGCATCCGAGAGGATGCATGAAGCACACCACCGCGTGCAAGGAAGCGGCGGCTACGGTGCCATGGCAGGAAGGGCTGCTGAACGTGTCGGTGATGCTTTGCAGAAGCGTGTTGTTGATCCGTTTGCAAAAACCTTGGATGATCTTATGACCAATGGCGAGTTTGATCCTAACAAAGTAGAGCAGTATCTGACAGGTAGAGGACGGGCAACCCAACAGCTTGGAGTAAGAGCAGTTGATACCCTTAGGATTTATGCCAGAAATGGAACTGATACCATCAAGCGTGATTATCGTGCTCTTGTGCCTACTCCAGAAGAACGAGCAACCACCTATGCAGGCATTGGCTCAAAATATGACGGGCTGCTGTTACGACCAGACCTTGACGCATGCCTTGCGTTTCAGCAGGCAGTAAACAGTGTGCTCCCCAAGAGTCTCACCAATAAGCCTGAGATCCTGAATGATATTTGTGATTATGGCATTGGGAATTACGGCGAACTCGATTTACTGTATCGAACAACGAAGGGAAAAGAGCCGTTGCTGCTGAAAATCCAGAACTATCAAGAGAAGCTCTTGCAGAAATAGGAACATAACTTTATATAGGGATTGCATTCCCTTTTTTCCAAGGGCCTGTGGTGTAATGGATAGCACAATCGGCTTCGGACCGGTTAATCTGGGTTCGACTCCCAGCAGGCTCATGAGTTATTTTCAAGTAAAACATATAAACTCCTACCTCTCTTCTTGTAGTATGGCAGATCAGCAATGGGTTCCACCCGGGCAAGCAGAGCATCACCGCCATCAGGCATGGTATGTCGGTCCAAGAAAAAGTTTCTTCTTTCCGCTGGTGTTAATCGCCATCGGTCTTTATTACTTGGGCAAATTCTACCACTGGTGGGATCAAGTTCCCTTCTGGCCGATTCTGCTGATCTTCCTCGGCGTGTGGATCTTTCTGAGAAGATTGTTTCAGTGACTACGATACTGCTATCAATCATACATGCTTTTTGGATTTTGAGGATTGAATGTTCTTGCAGGCATCTGAAATATATATTTCATCTTTAATCCAAGATCAATGATCGTGTGAGTCTCACTTGCGACTTCGAGAGGATCCATAAGGACTCCATCAATCCCGCTTTCCTTGTAGAGTGCTTCTCCTGCTTTCTTCCCAAATTCACGTACTAGCATCGCCTGAAGATCAGTCCTTGAAACCCTCATCTTTTGATATCTCGTACGCGGCTCAATAAGTTCAAGGCCATTATCGTAACGGGTGACAAGCTCATAAGCACCGCCAGAAGAGGCATCTAATGCTGGAGCACCATTTTCAGGATCCCACGGATAAACATTGTACTTAATGCCAAATTCCGTTAACTGATGAACACGTTCAGCAATATCCATGCCCTGATGAATCTCGTTTAGTTTAAATGTCTTTTGCTGAAGGTATCGTCTTAATCCACGCTGCCGCTTTCTCTAGATTTTCAACCATCACATCCGGCTTGCTGTTTTCTGCATCCTCTTTCGTTCCATGTCCCGTTAACACAAAAATCGTCTTGCAGCCGGCTGCTTTGCCTGCTTCTATATCTGCTGCCTTGTCACCTATCATAATGCACTGGGAAAGGTCAAGATCATAATCCTTCGCCGCTTCATGCAGCATGCCCGGCAATGGCTTTCTGCAATCGCACATTTTGGCATACTTCCCTTTTCCATCAGGATGATGCGGACAAAAATAGTATTTCTTCTCCATGCGAATGCCTTTTTTCAACAATTCCTCATGCATGTACTGCATCAGCTTCTTGAAATCCTCTTCACTATAATATCCTCTGCCGATGCCGGATTGATTCGTCACGATAATGAGTTTATATCCTGTGTTCATCATCTTCTTCAATCCACGGAGCGCGCTGTGAATGAATTGAAATTCAATGCTCCTGTGCACATATCCCTCATCAACATTGATCGTCCCGTCTCGGTCGAAGAAGATCGCTTTCTGCTGCGGCTTGTCCATGATCCATAAAAGGGAGGAGATGTATTTATAGATTCTGATTCGCAACCTATTTATACTTCATCCTCCGCAACTTGTTCATGCCGTCCACGAAAAAAAAGGGGTTGACGTGGAGCTATGGCACGCTCCTGCTCTTGGGTGCTGTCGTGCTTCTCGTTTATATTTCGGTTCTCCTGCTCAAACCCTTCCTCCTCACGCTCTTTGCTGCCGCACTCCTTGCCTACCTTTGCTTTCCACTCTACCGTTTTTTCTCAAGCAAGCTGAAAAATAGAAGTGTTGCTGCCTTCTGCCTTATTGTGCTGATGCTGCTGCTGGTTATTATTCCGCTGGCCATTGTCGTCAACAGCCTGCGTCAGGAAATTGCGTTAAACTACCTCTATGCCCGGGATTTCCTGCGAAAGGATTGTACGAATCCGCAGAATTATTTCTGCGATTTTGTGGATAATGTTGCATCAGTGACTTCGTTTACCGGACTTGACCGCCTTACCTTTTCAGAAGGAGTTCGCACGTTTGTAGAATCGACCATTCTCCGTTTTTCCGGTGCGTTATGGTCCATTCCTACACTCTTGCTGCATCTGTTCATCCTCGTTGTCCTCCTTTACTACTTTTTCATCGAGGGTGAAGCGTTGATCGAACGCAGCAAGCAGGTTCTTCGTCTCAAAAAAGCGCACGCCCGTAAAATCGTTCATAAAATTGCAGACATGATCTACTCTGTTTTTTACGGTATGCTGGTAATCGGCATTGCACAGGGAATTCTCGCAGCCATACTGTTCAAGATCTTGGGCGTCTCTTCCCCTTTCCTGCTTGGTTTCCTCATTATGGTGCTCGCTTTTATTCCCATGCTGGGATCGTCGCTGGTTTGGCTGCCGTTAGGTGTCTATCATTTGGCGATCGGGCACGTTGTCACAGGAATCGGAATTCTGTTCTTTGGTGCTGTTGTTATCAGCGGGCTTGAATTGTTCTTGAAGCCAAAGATTATCGGTGACCGTGCGAATGTCCATCCTGCAATCGTCTTATTGGGGGCACTGGGTGGGCTTTCGGTGTTTGGCATTGTTGGATTTTTACTCGGTCCCATTCTTCTTGCCTTGCTGATGACAACCATCGATATTTATCTTGCGGAGCGGGAACACCATGAAGCTTAAAGTAAAGGATATGAACATCAGGACAGGAGGCGTCTTAGTGGGCTTAATGACCAGAAAAGATGCGCAGCATTATGACCTGCATCCTTCTGACCGCATTAAAATCACCAAAGGCAGAAAAACGGAAACCGTGATGCTTGACATCTGGGATAATGAAGAGAAAATTCCCGTTGGCGTTATTGGTCTGTTTGAAGAAGTGCTTTCTTCTCTTGATGCCAAAGGCGGCGATGAAATCACCATAGCTCCTGCAAATAAACCATTGTCTGTGGAGATCATTAAAAAAAAGCTGGATGGCAAAAAGCTCACGAAGCAGGAAATTAATCAGATCGTCTGGGACATTGTGCATGACAAGCTCACCGACATTGAGCTGACTTATTTCGTTGCTGCATGCTATGCTCATGCTCTGGATATGGATGAAACAACATACCTCACGTTAGCCATGAAGAATGAAGGAGATCAACTCAAACTCAAGCACTATCCGGTCATGGACAAGCATTGCGTTGGAGGAGTCGCAGGCAACAGAACGACGATGATTGTTGTCCCGTTGCTTGCTGCTGCGGGATTGTGCATTCCAAAAACAAGTTCCCGATCCATCACCAGCCCTGCAGGAACAGCAGACACGATGGAAGTGCTTGCTGATGTTACGTTAACCATGCCGCAGCTCAAGCACGTTATCAACAAAACAGGAGCCTGCATGGTATGGGGCGGCGCCTTAAACCTTGCGCCAGCTGACGATAAGATTATTCGGGTTGAACGCCCGCTCATGATCGACGCAAAATCACAGCTTTTAGCAAGCGTCATGGCAAAAAAAGCAAGCGTCTCTGCAACCCACGTCTTAGTTGATATTCCGTATGGAGAAGGCTCAAAGATTCCAACGGTTGCCAAAGCTAACGAACTTAAACGTGATTTTGAGCTTATTGCCAAACATCTTGACCTGAAAGTGAAAGTACTTTTGACTGATGGGAGGCAGCCGATTGGCAACGGCATTGGTCCTGTGCTGGAAGCAAGAGATGTATTGTGGGTCTTGCTCAATGATGCAAAAGCACCTCAAGACCTCAGAGCAAAAGCAATCATGCTTGCTGCCACCATGCTCGAGATGGCAGGCAAAGCCAAACAAGGCAAGGGAAAGAAGATAGCAGAAGATCTGCTCAACACAGGATCTGCTTACCGTAAACTGGTAGATATCATCCAAGCCCAAGGAGCAAAAGCATGGCGACCTGAGCAATTAAAGCTGGGCAAAGAACTCGCATCTGTGACCGCTCAAAAAACAGGATCCATCATTGCCATTTCCAGCGAAGCAATCTCCAAGATCGCCCGTATCGCAGGAGCTCCAGCAGATCCGCAAGCCGGAATTTTCTTACATCATCATGTCAGCGACAAGGTCAAGAAAGGCGATGCGTTGTACACGATCTACGCAGACAATCGATACAAATTAGAGAATGCTGCTGCGTTAGCGAAGGAGAGTAGTGGTGTACAGATAAGGGCGAAGTGAAACAACTCGAGCGATAGCGAGACTTTCTACAGAGCCTAACCATCCGATCCATTTATATATTCCCAGTCATCCCATCTCACCATGTTCTTCCTCCAGCAGCTGTTCGATATGCTGCTTCACATGGACAAGTATGTGGGGCTGCTGATCAATCAGTACGGCTTCTTTGCCTATCTGCTCTTTTTCATGATTCTATTTTGTGAAACGGGGTTAGTCATCACTCCCTTTCTTCCCGGAGATTCGCTCATCTTTGTCTTAGGAGCATTTGCAGCACAGGGTTCGTTGGACGTAAAGCTTCTTTTTTTCCTGCTCGCTGCTGCAGCGATTCTAGGAGACACCGTCAATTACTGGCTAGGCAGCTTTTTTGGTGAAACAGTCTTTTTGAAAAAGCATCTTCTTAAGCCAGAGCATCTTGAGAAAACAAAATTATTTTATGATCAGCATGGAGGAAAGACCATCATTATTGCCAGAGTCATTCCTTTGGTGAGGACGTTTGCGCCATTCGTGGCAGGCGTTGGCAAAATGGATTATAAGCAGTTTCTGTTCTATAACATCATTGGCGGGATTACTTGGGTCGCCATCTTTCTCTTCTCCGGATATTATCTTGGCACCATACCGTGGGTCAAAGGCAATCTAACGCTCGTTATTTTGTTCATCTTATTGATTTCATTTATTCCTCCCCTTCATGAGTATCTGAAATCTCGTCGACAAAAACTGAAAAACTAATCTTAAGACAGCCCGCTGCTGATGTGTGATGAGAGGGGAACTCATTTTGAAACTCCGACTAGAACTTGCGCAGCAAGTCCGTCGCACCGCCACTAGCAGCGAGCTATGAACTGCATTTCTTTATTCCCTCGTTTATCTGGTATCGACATTCCACTTTCTGAAACCACTGTTGAATGGAAATCTTTTTATATCAGCACCCCATAGGAAAACGGTTGGGGAGTAGATATGCAACACCAAAATAATCTGCGCTTGATCCAATTAGGCGTACTCATGATGATCTTCTCAGTTATGAGCATCTTTGTTCTTGCCATAGGGCCTTTAGCATCCGGTGGAGGAGCGGGAGGTTCATCCTACGGTCAGGATGGTTATGGTTATTGCTACGGTTACGGCGAAATCAACAATGGCTATGGGTACGGATATGGCGACGGCTATGGTTACGGCTATGGCTATTTCTGCCCGTATGTAAAATTGAATAGTCTGCAGGCAGGTCAGGTCGTGAAAGGGTTGATCTCCCTCGCATGGCAGGGGCTGTTTGACCATTCCTTCTCATTGGCGATTGATTACCGTCCGGTATCATCAGCAAGGGTACGTGCAGCAGATGGTTGGATCAATCTCTTCTTTGATCCTGCTGCTTCGGGAGATGGAAGCTATGTATGGAACACTGCAGCAGTTGCTGATGGTTCTTATGATGTCAGAATCCATGCAGAGGACAGCTTTGCAAACACTGCTGAAGATATCGTTCGGGTAACGGTGGATAATCATATTCCAGTAACCCAAGGTGGAGGAGGCGGTGGCGGAGGTTCTAGTGGTGATACTATCATCTTCTCTTCCGGTGGCGGAGGAAGCACTTGCATTGAATCGTGGAGCTGCACGTGGGGAGTGTGCAGAAATGGCATCCAGCGACCTTCACAATGTACTGACTTGAATGCCTGTGGCACCTTTAGCAGCAGACCTGCATCCCGTTCCTGTAATGATGGAGAAGTTGTCTATCAAGGTACAAGTCTTCCTACAGAAGTGCTCTATGAGCGTCAGCAGCAAAAAACAGTCAAAGAAGAAAAGCAGTCTGCTGCAAATGGAGCTGGGGCAAATGGGATTACGGGAGCGGTTATTGGCTTTCTCGGTAAATCACCTGCGATCATCCCGCTCATCTTCATTGGCATTGTGGGATTAACCTTCATTATCGGTGCGTTGTATGGCAGTATGCAGCATCCGCAGTATGAGCATGAGCAATCATCGAGCAAAACAGAAGAAAGTGAGCAGCCCATTGAAGAGCAACATTCCTCAAAACCAAAGAATGGCAAGCGAAAGAACGGTAATGGCACAAAGCGTCATTGAATGAATGGAGTAGCATCCAACTGATACCCATTACTAACGGTTATCCCGTCTCATGAATCGGTTTTTGTTGGACAAACATTATATATAACCTACCATTACCTATTCATAGCCATGCTCATAGCCATTATTCCTGTTGTTCAGGTGCATCATTGAGGGTTGGGTTTTGGTTCATTGTTTGAAGGGGTAAGGGGTAGAAACATATGAAACGCATGCAGATATTCCAGACATTGGTGGTGACGGTACTTTTGTTAGTCTTGGCACTAGGGCTCGTCCAAGGATTTTTGGTCACTGCACTTCCCTCCTCTTCCTCTGCAATCTCTATTCAGTTTTTCCAGACGGTGAATGCCTCACGGTCCGATAATTTGTTGTCTGGAGAAAAAGCTCCGGTGTTCTGGCGATTAGAGTCTTCTGACCCCTCTATAACCTCTGCATCCGTCTATGCTTTTATCACCACACCATTTACCAATCTCTCGCACAGTGAAGAATATCTTGCTTTACTGAACGCAAGCCAGCAGCCAGTTGATGGATCTGGCTTTCATTTTTGGTTCAATACCACAACATTGTCTAATGGATTTCCTTATAACTTTACCGTGGTTGCTGTTGATGCGCAAGGAAAAATCATCAGCAACAGTTTCTTATTTGGAGTTTACAATAATGGAACTGTCGTTGCGGTGGATGCAGTAACCAATCCTGCTGGAACTACGCTGACTGCTCCGCACAACGTCACATGGACAACAGTTGCTGGTGCAGATGTGAAGGACATCAGTATCTATATTCGTGATCGAACTCCGACGGGACAAGAGTCCTTCGGATGGAAGCTGCTGCAACAAGGAAGCAATGATGGCTCTTACAACCTTGATCCTGCACCCTTAGCCAATGGTCGTTACCAGCTTGCCCTCATTGCAGAAACATCTGCGAAACCTGCGTTCTTCATTACTGATGACTTCAATGTGGACCATGGAGCAAGTACTGACTCCCAAGGATATTGCACGGGTCACGATGCCGAGAATGTTGGTTATGGATCCTACTGCCCTGTTGCGAGCATAACGAGCCCAGGATTACTTGCCACCGTAAGCAAGATGGTAACGGTTGCTTGGCAGGCGTGGGATAATCGTGATCCCGTTACGGTACTCGTTGACTACAGCAATGATCGTGCAACATGGCATACTCTTGCTAACACGACAGGAAATGGCACCGTTACATGGAACACAACTGACTTGCCGGATGGCAACTATACGCTACGGGCAACGACAATGGATCTCCAATTCAATCGTGCAGAAAATCTGAGTGTTGTAGTGGTGGACAATGAGCATCCCACTCTGATCACCTTTAACTCACGTTCCATTCAAAGCAGAAATACGGTTCTTACCAAACATGCGCCGATCCCTTGGGAACTCTCTGATGGGGATGCGGAAGATACTCATGCAACAACGTATGCTGCCCTGTTTACTCCGTTTACTAACCTTTCCAATCCTGCAACTTATGATGTCGTCTTGAACGGTTTTCTTCAAGGCATAGGTTCAGGTACAGAATATACATATTACCTTGACACCACCCAGTGGTCGAATGGTTACCCTTACAATTTCACAGTCTATGTCCAATCTCCGAAAGGTGAAGTCTTTTCTGAGGGATTCCTGTTCGGCATCTACAATCCGGAAAGTCCGGTACTTGGTCTTGATAATGCCAGTAATCCGGAAGGAAAAAACATCACGGGAAGCCTTCGGCTGAACTGGACTACACTTCTCTCCTCCAGTGCATCATCTACCACCACGACATCCATTAGCATCTATACTCATCAGCATGATGGAGCTTCCACCGTAAGCTCATTCCCTTTCACGTCGGTAAGTTCACTTGCTATCCCTAACTGGAAGTTGGTTGTTGGAGGCATCCCGAACACGGGGGCATATGCCATTGATACTACCACTCTGGTCAATGGTGTTTATGATTTTACTATTGTTCTTGAGGAAGCTGACAAACATTCATTCTATGGTATTCCGAATGTTGGTGTTTTCAATCCGGCAGCATCCCCATCCGGCAACGGAGGAAATGGCGGAGGGGGTGGAGGCGGCGGTGGAGGTAGTACAACAACGGTTCCTCCAACAGAGCAGCAGCAAGTCTGCACGGAATCGTGGATCTGCACATGGGGAGTATGCTCTGCCGATGGTGTTGAAACTGCTACCCTGTGTGTAGATACGAACCATTGTGGAACGACGATCTCCAAGCCATCGAGACGTACATGCACGCCAGAAATCGTCTACGCCCCAATTTCCGAACCGCAAAAACAGAATCCTGCTCTGGAGTCTCAGCAGGCTGCATCTTCAGCAGCATTATCCTCTGGACAAACTCCGCAAGTCGCTAAACCTCGTGGATTACGGGCACTTACCGGAGCGGTTATCGCCCCCTTAAGAAAATCACCCGTCATTGCTTCGTTGATTATTCTTGCTCTGGTCTTAGTCGGAATAGCAGCATTCTTCTTCCTCAAGCCAAAGAAGCCATCGGTCGACGTTGCAGAGAAAAAAGTGAAGATCATCAAGATGTCAGAGTTCAAGAAGAAACAGGAGCATAAAGAAACGTCAGATACTGCTGCAAGCGATCTGGAAGAGATGTAATTTCTCATAGTAATCTTTATATTCCGCCATCGGCTTTTCCTTGATATGGTGAATGCCGAGCAAGCAGACAAGATCATCATCCTTGATTTTGGCGGTCAGTACTGCCATCTGCTGGCGAGAAGAGTACGTCAGATTGGTGTCTATGCAGAAATTCTTCCTTCCGACGCTTCTCCTGAACAGCTCAGTGGAGCAAAAGGGATTATCCTCAGCGGCGGTCCTGCTTCTGTTTATGAAGACAACTCGCCGCAGCCGCATCCTGATCTTTTTTCCCTTCACATCCCCATGCTGGGATTATGCTACGGTCATCAGCTGATGGCGCACCGCATGGGTGGCATGGTGGAAAAAGGCAGTGTTGGAGAATATGGACCAGCTCATCTCAATCTCAAAAGAAAAGCAGGGTTATTCCATAACCTCAACGCTGAAGAAACCGTGTGGATGAGCCACCGTGACAAGGTCGCAGATCTTCCTCCCGGATTTTCTGCAACTGCTGCAACAAAAGACTGTACCATTGCAGCCATGGAAAATAAACAACGTAACTTTTATGGTCTTCAATTTCATCCTGAAGTCACCCATACACCGAATGGCATGAAAATCCTCGAGAATTTTGTGCTGATGGTCTGCAAATGCAACAGATCATGGAGCATGAAGAGCTATAAGGAGCAGGTCATTAACGACATTCGTCTTCAGGCTGATGGAAAAAAAGTGTTCATGTTAGTCAGTGGCGGCGTTGATTCGACCGTTGCCTTTACGCTGCTTGACCTTGCTTTGGGAGAGCAGCGGGTCTATGGTTTGCACATCGATAACGGTTTTATGAGGAAGAAAGAATCGGCGCAGGTTACCGAAGCCATTCAGGCATTAGGATATCACAATTTCCATGCCATTGACGCATCAGACTATTTTCTCAAAGCAGTAGCTAGGATTATCGATCCAGAAGAGAAAAGAAAGATCATCGGCGAAGTGTTTGTTGATCTCGCTGAACTGGAATTAAGAAAGCTGCATCTTGATCCTATGGAATGGCTGCTGTGTCAGGGCACGATTTACCCGGATACTATTGAAACCGGCGGCAGCAAGCACGCTGACAAAATCAAAACACATCACAATCGTGTTGGAAAAATGCAGGAGCTCATCGATGCAGGAAAAGTGCTCGAGCCACTCGCTTTGTTGTACAAAGATGAAGTTCGTGCGTTGGGTGAAGAGCTTGGCTTACCTAAAAACTTGGTCTGGAGGCATCCGTTTCCTGGACCAGGGCTAGCAATTCGAACATTATGCGCAGAGCATGCTGACTGGCCAATGGATCGTGCACAGATTGAAGATACCTTGAACCAAGAGCTTGCAAAAAAAGGGTACAAAGGATTCCTTTTGCCGATCAAATCCGTTGGCGTGCAGGGCGATGGCAGAACCTATCGCCATCCGTTTGTTGTCATGGGCAAGCTCGATTGGGATGTTCTGGAAGAAATCTCGTTGTGGATTACCAATGCTTCAACTGCAATCAATCGTGTTGTGTACCTCGTTGCTCCTGATCACCTCACCAACATCTCGGTTGCTCCTGCAACCCTCACGAGGCATCGCCTTGACCTTTTGCGTGAGGCAGATGCGATCGTCATGGCAAAAGATCACAAAGAGATCTGGCAATTTCCGACGGTTCTTCTGCCTGTTGGCATCAATCATGGCAAAGAGAGTGTCGTTCTTCGACCGGTGTACTCAACCGAAGCGATGACGGCTCGCTTCGGCAGACTCCAGCAGAAGGAACTAGAAGCTATGACGAAACAGCTGCTTAAAATTAAGGAGATCAGCGCAGTGTTCTATGACATTACGAACAAGCCTCCGGGAACGATTGAGTGGGAGTAGGCACAGAAAGTGTTATAAATAAGTCCAACTAAGTTTCTCTTAGAGGTGGACAAACCCATGGTACAGGCATTAGTTGAACTTGATGAGCAGAGCAACAGGGTGTTGAACATCGTCAAAGCGAGACATGGTCTTCGTGATAAAGGTGAAGCTATTCGTTTTGTTATTACCGGCTATGTCGAACAAAGCGGAGAGCCTGAGCTCAAGCCTGAATTCGTTGCAAAGATGCAGAAGATACAACGGCAGAAAAGCATGAGGGTTGATGACTTTGCGAAAAGGTATGGCTTGAAGGTTTGAACCTATGTACGAGCTCGACATCAAGCCGGAAGCAGACAGGATTTTCTCCAAGCTTGCCAAGCGGAACCCAAAGCAGCTTCAGATGATCGACAAAAAGATCAAGGAGATCCGTACTCGTCCAGCGGGCTATAAATTTCTGCACCCTCCATTACAAATGTTTAACCGAGTGCATATAGATCGTAGCTTTGTACTGATTTTTCAGATCGATCATGCACAAGAAGTGGTTGAGATTTTCTATTTTGACCATCACGACAAGGTCTATCAATGGCAACCAGAAGGTTGAATCGTAGGGTTTGTATGCAACCGTCGGGAACGATCGAGTGGGAGTAGAAACCACCCTCCAGCAGTAACGCATCTTTTTATACGCTCTTCTCGCATGCAGTGGGATGATCAACCTTGATAGCAGTCCGGAATCTCAGCGGTTGCCGGTCATTTTGTTTGAGCACGTTACCAAAAAGCTGGGCAACAAGGACATTCTCAAGGATATTTCTTTCCAGATTTTCCCTGGCGAAACCTTCGGTATCATTGGACCGAGCGGTTCAGGAAAAACAACGCTCCTGAGAACATTAATTGGATTCTATGGTGCAGATAAAGGTAAAATCTACTATCAGCAGCGCGATATTACCACAAACCTAAAGATGATCAGGCAGCTGTTTGGTTTTGCTTCACAGGAGAACTGTTTTTATGATGAATTGAGCTGCGTCCAGAACCTCAAATACTTTGGGACACTCTATGGGCTGACAGATGAAGTGATCAAAAGCAATAGCCATGATCTGCTTTCTTTGGTTGGCTTGCTCGACATGAGCGATGAGCTCGCCAGAAATCTTTCGGGCGGCATGAAGCGGAGGTTAGATGTTGCCTGCGCCTTAATGCACAATCCGAAAGTCCTGATCATGGACGAGCCGACGGTCGGTCTTGACCCAGTACTGAGGAAAAGTATGTGGCATGTCATCAAAGCGATCGCACAACATGGAACAACCATCATTCTCACGTCTCATTTGATGGACGAAATCGAGCATCTCTGTAATGGTGTTGCGATGATTAGCGCTGGAAGGTTGCTTGCGGTAGGAAGCCCAAACCGATTAAAAGAGATGTATTCGTCCAACGAAGAAATCCAGCTCGAATCGTTTCCTGGTCGTTATAATGCGCTGCTGCAACAGCTCTACGAGCAGAAGATGCCGATCAGCTTTTTTGTCAACCGGGGAAGCAGGCTCGTTATTTATACCAAGCAGGCAGAGACGGTATTGCATGCTATCCTCCATTTGCTTGAAAAATCCGGTGAGAAGTTGTTGGACGTTGATGTGAACAAACCCAACCTTGATGAAGTGTTTGAGGCATTTGCGCGCATGGGTGAGAAGAAATGATGCAACGCCTGTTCATTTTGGTTAAGAAAGATTTGCAGCGTCTCATGCGTTCCAAGTTGAGTTCAACGATCATCGTCTTCGGTCCCCTCATTTTAGTGCTGCTGCTGGGTCTTGCGTTCAATAACTCTGATCTTTTTGGTGTTCGTATCGGCGTCTTTGTGCCGGAAGAAAATAATCTCACCCGTGATATTATCACCAACTTGCAGCAGCGTGATTTTACCGTTGTTAGAACAAAAAGCCCCGATGACTGCATCAACAAAACGATTCGCGGAGAGAATCATCTTTGTGTCCTATTCCCTCAGCAGAATGCAGAGTTAAAATCCATAACCTTTTATGTTGATTACTCACAGGTCAATCTCGTGCAAATGATTCTTACGGTCATTTCCAAAGACTTGTCGCAGGAATTTGATAAAATCAGCTTGGGCATGATGCAGGATCTGCTCAATGACCTTGGCAAGACCAGTGCAGTGATGCGCGAGAAAGCAACCCTTTTGAAGCAGATGCAAAACCAGGCTGAGAAGCTTGGAGGCAGTATCACCGAACTTGAAAGTCAGGTCAACCAGCTTGAGATTCAGGTCAACCTCCAACAGGTCGATCCCAACGCTTTTGGTAAACAGGCTCACGATGCGCAAACCAAGATTGAAGGGTTTGGCAATACCACGTCGCAGCATATTGATGCGTATCTTGCAGAACTAGCGCAGCTTGACCAGCGTTTCTTCGTTGTTGCATTCCAGCTCAACCAGCAGCAGCAGGATCTCCAGAAAGCTCAGCAAACACTGCAAGCTGCGCAACAAGAATTGCATTGCACTGCTGGCGGCAACACCTTAACCTATGAAGAGCTTCTGCTCCAGATGAAAAACAATCCGGATGCATCTTGTGTGGTGATTGGTTATGCACTCTCAGAATTAGAAACTAAGAGTACCTTGCTGACGAATGTTTCTGCAGACCTTCAGGATTTTAGAACTCGGGTTAATGCAACCCAGCAGGATTTAACAACCTTTAAAGGTCAGGTCTCTGGCTTGCAGACCGATGTGCAGGGTAATCTTGCCGGGATAGATACCCAGATCGCTTCCTTTAAGCAGGTGCTTGACCAGAGCCAAGCGGAGATAGATCGGGTAACCCTTTTCAAAGGTCAGCTAGGTCAGAAATTAGGAGAGATGAAAACTGCGCTTGCAAGCAGTCTCGCAGACTCAAAGCAGTTGTCCGCAAGCTTGGACAATGTTCTTGCACAGTTTGACAACCTGACGCTGATCAATCCAAGTACAGTACTCAAACCGATCACGACGCAGATACGACCTGTTGCTTCGCGAAAAAACACGTTTGACTTTATCCTGCCTCGCCTTCTTGCTTTAATTATCACCCTTGTTGGCATCCTGCTTGCTTCTACGTTAGTAATGAAAGACAAAACCAGCAGCGCTCACTTTAGAAATCTGATTACACCGTTGCCTGATGCCCTCTTTATTATCGGCACCTACATTACCACGCTGATGATCATCTTTTTCCAAGCACTACTCATTTTCCTTGTAGCAGCAGTCATCTTTGGCTCCCGTACATTTGATAACATCATCACCGTGAGTGTTATTCTCTTAGTAGGTTCATCAGTCTTCATCTTCATCGGCATGATCATCGGTTATCTCTTCCGGTCTGAAGAAACGGCAACGCTTGCATCCATTTCTATGGGTGTGGTGTTCATTATCTTTTCTAGCATCATCATGCCCATCGAGAAGATGTCGCCGATGATCGCACAGTTTGCCTACCTCAATCCATTTGTGCTGATGATGGAATCGGTGAGAAAGGCAATGATCTTCACGATTAGTATTGCCGATGTTGGTCCCATGCTTTTAGGATTGTTGGGGTATGCTGTGCTGCTGGGTATTGTTGCGCTCATTGCGCGATTATGGTCGAGAAGGATGGTGTGAGCGACCTATACCCTTTCACCTTTTCTTTTGTTGATCTTTCTCCTCCTTAAGTTTGAAATGCCTGGCAAGCGTTCGCATCACTTTTGGGAAGGGGGTTGGATTTGGCAATAAGGGTACCATGTCTTCATCCCATCTGTTCTTGAGCTTCTTTGCGTTGCTGAACATCTTGATGATATTAAATTCGTATCCTGATTGCCTGCATTTGAGTTCAACCAGTTTCATATCCAGGGAAATATTCCTCTTCAGTATCTGGTAAATGTCGTAATGGTCTCGCGGCTTGTTTCTGCCGATTGCTGCTGCAACCTTCTCTGCGACCATTTCCTCTTTTGAGAGTGTGGAAATAGTAAATGACGGAATGTCCGGATAGAAGTGTTTGATGATATGGGTTTCTGGTTTAGTCAGGAGCTTGCCTCTTTCATTAAGGTCGATAAAAATGGTATCTTCTTCCCCTGAGAGATTATCATAATGGACGACAACCCTAACAAAACCATCGACATCCTTGTCTTTGGTGATGCGCTTGATGAACTCCTGTTTTCCAAGAAGTGTGATAATCTCTTGCTCCTTCTTCTTGACATTGTGAGTAAGGGTAAAGTCAATATCTTCGCTCAGGCGTTCATGATCCAGAAATATTTTCTGCAATGCAGTTCCTCCCTTGAAATAGATGCCTTTAACATCTTTAAGGAGATAGAGTATTCTCGTGATGTAATAGTCTTTGGCAAGCAACGTTTCGTTATATGCTGTTTTTGCAACAAGGTCTGCAATGAATTGCTTGTCTACTTTCTCTGTTTGTACCATGCTTGCGCCTCTTCCGTTGAGATTATCATAAATGGGTGTGTTTCTATTTCCTTTTGAATTCCTCTGCCTACTCTTTCTTTGGTTGTGCGGTGAAAGACAAAGCGGGTGTTCATAAGCGAATACTTCCCTTGGCGTTTGGTTGTGTAGATATCAATCTGGGCAGGTATTTGTTCGGTAAGCTTCCAGTATTTGGCAGCTGCCCAGCCACCAATGACATAATCCTTTCCATTGCAGATTTCATCAGCTACGATGAAGGGATGCTCAGACCAGCCGCCGCTTTTTGCCTTCATGGGCACAAGATAGTACTTCTTTCTGTTAATTTTAAATATCCGCTTCTTTTTCCGAAGACCAAAGATGAAGTCATTCATTTGCTGGTTAGTGTTAAAGAACTTCTGAATATCGCTTCGGGTAAAGAAGTATCTCTTATCAAACTCAAGATGGGCAATGACTTCCATTTCTTTTTTTGAGATGCCTTCCATGGGTAACTCCAAAATAGCTATATCAGCTAATCTAGTGTTACATATATTTAAATCTTCTGTTTTTCTGGAGAACTCTTGTTGTTAGTATGGTTATGGCGATCTCTGGCTAGATACTATCTGAATATAGTTCTGAAGCCCAATCATAAACTGTTCTCTGCCATCTTGGATGAAGTCAGTAAGCTTGTATTTCTTACTCCAAAGTTCAACGTCAACACCCTTGTAAAAGGATTGAGGCAGTCCTTGGATATGAAGGATTTCTTCATCAAATCTGCGTTCTATCTCACGGTGAGAAAGACCACTATAATCGCTGGGGTTTTCATAACAGCCAACCTTTTTTAATTCCTCAGAGTCCTTATGCCAATGCTTCTTTACTAAGTCAGTCAGGATACCACTCGGGCAAAGATCAAAATAACGTTGATTATACATCGAAAGATATTGCTCAGGCACTTGCCAAAGCCCCTCTAATTGGTTAGAAAATCTCACTAGACTCCCTTGAACATTTTTCCCTATTTTCCCAATACTATTAATGATTTAGGGGTTTAAATCCCCGACCTTTAGGTCGTTCTTTCTCCGAAAAATTTTTGTGCGGCAAAGCCGCAGGACTATCCTGCGGACGAAGCTGCGCACACAATTCGAGTTAAGAATAGCGTGAGCTCTTGTCT
>JACRKL010000059.1 GCA_016219835.1 Candidatus Woesearchaeota archaeon | reverse complement strand
GCGGGGCGAAGCCCCGCCGCGCGCTCCGGAATCTCTTAGAATGCTTCTTGAAGAAAAAGATTGCGAGTCCGATTCATCTGCGGGTCTTCGCTGCGGCTCAGACCGCGCAGTATTCTCGGCCTACGGAGAAAATATAAAAAGCATGATAAAAAACGCCAGAGTATATATCCAACAACGCTTGCTGATTTCGTAAGGGGCAATGAAAGCCTCATGCAGAGTCTCAGCGTGGCAGAGGTAGAAAGGATGGGACTCTATCTGGAGAATGCCGAAAAGAACCGGAAAAGACATAGAGTTGGTGATTATCTCCCTCTAAGAAAGGAATATTGCATGAGTAAATTCGAGTTTAGGAGATACCAACGAACGGAAGACGAGGATGCTCTTCTTAAGGTAGGTGACGAAATCTGTTTTACGTTCAAGTGCAGGGAAGATAGAAACTCAAGTTATGTTGCTCGTGGAGTTCCTTATTTACAAGTTTCGAATATTAGTGGAAGAATATACGCAGGGGTGCGTTCGTGGCATGAATTCTCAAGCTATATCTATAACAACCCACTGTTTAGAATCTATACTGAAGATCCTGAGAATGTTCTAGAACGACTTTCTCAAGTACCTACCATGAACGATATCGGTGAGTACAACCAGAAAGCACAGAGGTTAGAGGGATTTTCTGGTGAGAAGATTACGAAAGAATGGAGAGATGCAACGACACTTGGTGAGATCGTGAAGCATTATCTGCTATTACAATGAGGTGATCCACATGGTGTTTAAGAGCATTGGATGGGGAAGGGGCGATGATGTGCCGGAGTCTAGAGAAAGAGCATTGCCAAAAGCGAGAACGACGCCACGGCAAGAAGGAGGTTTGGTTGGATTAGTCGGAGAATCAAATGGTGGAGGGTTCGCGAACGAACCAGCAAGTGAACACTACGAAAGGCTTTTCAAGGTCGATGGTGGAGTTTTAGGTTACAATCTTGACGGAAAGATGGTATTGATGCGCTATGAGAAAAATGAGAGGGGGTTTGATCACTACATCGGTTTGCCGTTTACTAAAGGCGTGACAGAACGAGGAACGGGAAGAACCCTGTTGATCTTAGGAAGTGCAGCGCATCATGGCGACGCCATGCAGAACCAATTTGAGGGAGTCATCTGGAAGCCAGACGCAGCGGAAGAAATGAAACGGTATGGTGACACGATCCGCTGGATCAATGTAGGTGATTTGAAGCAAGGGTTTATTGGATTGGATTACAAGCCGCAGGCAACAGCAGAAGACGGGGTTGCGAGATCTCCAGAAGAAGTTGCGTTTCTTGCAGCAACATTACTTTCGTTCGGGTATGATCCGAGCAAACGATTGTTTTTGCTTGATCCGCCATATATCGTCGAGAGTAGCTATGGAAAACAGATGAGGAAACAAGGAAAGGAAACGCTGATGGATTATGTGAAGAAGAAATGATCAAAGAAACTACTTCACCGTCGCTTTGACAATCTTCACATCAACTAAAGGCTTGTCGTTACGATCTCTTTGCACATTGCTGATCGCATCAACGACATCCATACCTTTGACAATCTTGCCAAACACCGGATGCTTGGAATCGAGGAAGTTATTGTCTACGGTGTTGATAAAAAACTGGCTGCCTCCAGTATTTGGACCGGCATTGGCCATAGCGATCGTACCCCGATCATTCTTGTTGTGATTCGTAAATTCGTCTTTGATCACATAACCTGGACCGCCCATACCCGTTCCGGTGGGATCTCCACCCTGAATCATGAAGTTGGGGATGACACGATGGAAGATGACATTATTGTAAAAGCCGCTCTCAACGAGCTTCTTGAAATTACCGGTAGTGATAGGCATATCAGCAGCGAGCTGAATCTCGATCGTTCCCTTTGTTGTTTCGAAAATGACTGTCGTTACATTAGATGGCATAGTATCACCTTGTTTTTGCTGGCTGCATCCTCCGAGGAGAAGGATGATGAGTATGGGGCAGATCAAAATGACAGTGGATCGCATACCTTCCCAGAAAAAGAGGTGCTTCATAAATTTTTCGTGAGATCAGTTCTTCATTTCCCATTATAGACTTGAACAAAGAGCCGAGGGACAACTTGCTCTACGATGTCTGTTTCTTGCATTCTTCCCAGCAGAAAATGGTAGAACTGCAGGATGCCGTCCTTATCTTCTTTCCGTTCAGAGGCGAGTGTTTTAGGGTAATTTAAATCCCATAAACGATGACTTTCCGCTCTCTGGTAGACTGGTGACATACCGCCACCCCAGAACTTAACACTATTCTCCGGAACGACAACAAAGCCGTTAGGGTGCATGAGTTCCAGAGCTCGGTCAAGAAAAGCATGAGGGTTATAGTTCCCCTTGAGCATTTCGAGGTGAGAGAGAAACTCAGCATCAGGATCGTTGCCGCTCTGCTCTGTGTAGTGATAGGTAAGCGCCTGCACAGCAACAGTTTGCAACTGTTCTCGTCTGGTTGAATGAACGAGATTACATCCTTTTTTCAGCAGTGAATACAGAGTATCTACACTCTTTTTGCTAATTCCGGTTTTCAGCATGTCCAGTTCGACTTCATGGTCAACCTGCTCCCCGTATGCAATCAATTGCTCAAGGGCATGTTGTGAGGAATGACGTACTTTTTCTGCATCGGGAAATCTTGAAGTCTTTTTAATTAACTGGAGTTCTAATGATGGAAGATTACTAGCGGCAACGGAGTGATTAATACTGAACATAAGATCATCGTAAGAGATCTTCCCCTCGATGATAGCATAGCGTTTGGATCGAGGCGATGCAGAAAACTCATCTGCAAGCGAGGGATGCTCTGCCTCGTACAGTTTTTCATCAAGCCAATTCGAATCATTCTCGGGGGGGATATGATCTATAAGGTATGCTGGCAACTGCGTATCGTTTGCCTGTTTCGGGATAACTAGCAGTTTACGACCCATGCCATCAAAAGAGCATGCAAGATTTACATACTTTTCGATGTTACCATAACCTTTTTATTACCACTTGGTTTCACTTCCCTCATGCTGACGCCGGAAGCCCGTCGAGAGTTGGAGAAAGAGCAATACCGCATGGTAGGCAGCCACAGCGCTGTGAAAACCTGCCACTGGACGAAGAAGATGATGAAGTCAGAAGGCGGCTGCTATAAGCTCACCTTTTATGGCATCATGAGCCACCAGTGCATGCAGATGACAACCAGCATTAGCTGCGCCAATCGCTGTACATTCTGCTGGCGAGGGTATAAAGCTCCGGTGTCTAAAGAATGGAAGTGGGATGTCGATGAGCCAGATATGATTCTTGAGAAAAGTCAAGAGGCGCACCATAAATTAATTACGGGCTACAAAGGCAATAAAAAAGTAAAGCCGCATATGTTTGACGCAACGCGAACAGTACGACACGTTGCTCTTTCTCTGACGGGAGAGCCGATTACTTACCCTAGGATGAACGAACTGATCGCCAAGTTTCATGCAAAAAAAATATCGACATTTCTGGTGACTAATGCGCAATATCCTGAGCAGATTAAGAATCTCTCACCGATCACACAACTCTACGTCAGTGTTGATGCGCCCAATAAGAAGCTGTTGAAGAAAATTGATGTGCCCCTGTTTACTGACTTTTGGGAGCGGGCAAACCTCAGCCTGGATTATTTGGCACAAAAGAAGCAGAGAACGACGATCCGCTTGACGATGGTAAAAGGAGTCAATATGGTTGAGCCAGAAAACTATGCTGCACTCATCAGAAAGGGAGATCCTGATTTTATTGAGGTGAAAGGGTATATGTTTGTTGGCGCGAGCAGGCAGCGGTTGGAAAAATCGAACATGCCATTTCATGAGGATGTTCTTGCGTTTACTAAAGAACTCACCGCTTACCTTCCAGAGTATGATTTGGTGACTGAGCACAAGCCATCACGCGTTGTTTTGCTCGCCAAGAAGAAATTCTTCAGGGAAGGAAGGTGGTGGACATGGATTGATTTTCCAACATTTTTTGAACTTGACGCTTCTGGTAAGGGGTTTGGTACCGAAGAGTATATGAAACCGACGCCAAAGACTGGTTTTACGGAGGAAACCGCAGATGTTCGATCTCGAGATTGCGACTGTGTTGCAGCGCATTAAGGAAAAACAGGCAAAGAGGGTGTTGATCCAGCTTCCTGATGGGCTCAAGCCAAGGGCACAAGAAGTTGCTGACCTCATTGAGAAAGAAACGGGAGCAGAAGTGATGATCTGGTTTGGCAGCTGCTTTGGGGCGTGCGATCTTCCCATAGGATTGAATAGTGTCGGTATTGATTTGATGGTGCAGTGGGGGCACAACATCTACCATAAAACGGTGAAAGAATGGTAGAGATGGTCTTTGTTGATGCGACCTGGGAACAGGAGATTGTGCTCGGGAAAGATTTGCTACGTTACTTTGAAAAAGAGAAGGTCAAGAGCGTTGGGCTCTTTGCGTCGGTTCAGTTTCTGAAACTCGAAAAAGTTAGGGAGCAATTACAGCAAAGCGAGATCCGCGTGCATGAAACGAAAGCAAAAAGAACACACCTAAAAACACAAATCCTCGGCTGTGATGCGTATCATGATTCATTTGAAGAGGATATTATTGCAACCAGCGATGCTGTGTTGTATATTGGCGATGGGTTATTTCATCCAAAAGCACTGCTCCTTGCGCAAACAGGAAGGGAGATCAAGCCCGTAGTGATCTGGGACCCTGTGTCTGAAAAGATGAAGATCATTACCCAAGCAGATATTGAAAAACAGTTGAACAAGAAGAAAGCAAATCTCAAGAAGTTTCTTGCTGCCGACGTTGTTGGTGTGATGGTAACGGTCAAACCGGGTCAGCAGTACATGAAGAATGCGCTCTTTCTTAAGCAAGTACTGGAGAAAAAAGGGAAGAAAGTCTACCTGTTTTTAGGAGATACATTTGACTACCGGCTGTTTGAGAATTATCCATTTGTTCAAGTTTGGGTAAATACGGCATGCCCAAGAATTGGGACAGATGATATTACGGAAATGCAACGACCATTGATCAATATTAGAGAAGCATATGATGCGGAGAAAACGTTGGAGGAGATGGGGAAATAACATGCAATGCCCAACCCATCCCGTCAACATCAACAAGCGGAAGATCGTGCACTGTGATCGCCTCTCCTTTCGATGGAAGCCAAACCCGAAGGGATATTTTCTGATCAAGATCGAAAAGGGAAACATCTGCGTTGGCTTTGTGAACCAGCAGCATCGCATGCTCTATGAGTTCAGAGGTAATGATCCGGATAAGATCGCCAAGGAAATCGCGAGAAGAAGATTGTGCACATTAGAGCACATGGCATACTTGGGGCAGGAAGTGCACCGGGCTTTTCATTGCTTGTCTGAAAGGAAACGGTTTGTGCAGAGATGAGGGGTTACAATGTGGAAAGACTTTGCAATGAAGAAGAAGAATCTTGAGTTACTCGGAAAGTATGAACTCTCA
The DNA here is from genome assembly GCA_016219835.1 of Candidatus Woesearchaeota archaeon. Taxonomy (GTDB): domain Archaea; phylum Nanobdellota; class Nanobdellia; order Woesearchaeales; family JACRKL01; genus JACRKL01. The sequence goes on along the minus strand of JACRKL010000059.1, from coordinate 8,452 downwards.
AAAGAAGATAGGCAGGTTTTAAAGAATATTATAGAGTATAACGTTCCGATCTTTGGCGATGATCCAAGACGAGCTGCACTGCATGATCTACTTGCAAGACATGCACAAAGTGAAATGGGTTTAAGCAAACAGGGAAGTATCATTAATGATGTTCTTTTCCTGTGTGAATATGCAGATACTAAGTATATCCTTAGTTATTTAGAGTTCCTGATTATAGAGGTACATAACCGGAGTGACGATTCAGACTTTAGAACAGAACGAGTTAGGGAATTCTTAGAGAAAATAAAGACATTCTTCGATTCAAGAGGGTTACTTTATGTATTACATCCTAATCAAATGGAGGAAAGACTTGAGATTGCAGAGGTCGCCTCAGAACTTATGCGAGAACAACATTCTAAAGTTACGTTGAGGTTAAGTGAGATTGGTTGGGTAGCAGAATTTAATCTGATTAGTGATGCTATGTCGCACTTCAAAAAAGGTCCTGGGGAATACGCCGGTTCGTTAAAGAAGTTATACAGTGCGATTGAAATGTCACTTAAACATTTTGTTATTGAAACGAATGAATCATTGAGTAAGGATCTGGGGAGTAAGACGGTAAGTCAGGTTCTGGATGTCATTAGGACTAATAGTCTACTATCTGGAATAGATAGAGATATTGTATCCACCCTAATAGCACTTATTGAAAAACTTTCGGCATTAATCGGCGGTAAAAGAAAAGAAGGAGAACACAGTAACCCCATTACAAAAGAAGAAGTCCTCTTCTGTGTGTATAATGCTGATAACATAATATCCTACCTCGCAAGTAAAATCAGAAATAAGAACTGAAATTGCTCTCAATTAATAGCAACCATAGTTTTAGGGGTAGAAAAGATATTGAGGATATCACATTTTTAAACAACCCTATGTTCCCCATATCTATGACCTACTTCGACGAGCTTATTGCTTGGATCAAAGAGAAAAAGCCAAGTAAAGACGAAATCACGAAGAAGAAGATCCTGCTCTGCAAGCAGTTCAAGCAGAAAGATATTCCGTCAGACATTGAAGTCTATATGCAAGCAAAGACCGAGGATCTGTCTGCGATCCGGACATTGCTGCAAACGAAGCCGATGAGAACAGGATCAGGTGTCACGGTCGTTGCAACCATGACCAAACCATGGGTTTGTCCGCATGGAACGTGTACCTTTTGTCCCGGAGGATTGAAGAGTTTCTATGGCGACACACCGAAGAGCTACACGGGAAAAGAGCCGTCAACCATGCGGGGAAGAAGGAATGACTATGATCCCTACCGCATTGTGTTCAATCGGTTGCAGCAGTACGTTTTGCTCGGCCAGAACCCAGAGAAAGTTGACCAAATTATCATGGGTGGTACTTTTCCAGCCATGCCGCGGATGTATCAGGAAGAGTTTGTCTATTACTCTTTCAAAGCCTACAATGACTTTTCAGACCTGTTTTTCAGAGAAGGGGTTTTTGATATTGATGCGTTCAAGATGTTTTTCGAGCTTCCAGGAGATCAGCACGACAAAGGAAGGGAAGAGCGCATCAAAGAAAAGATTCTTAGTCTTAAAAAAAGAAACAAGAAAACGCTGGAAGAAGAGCAAGAACGAAATGAAACAGCTGCAATTCGTTGCATTGGCATCACCATTGAAACAAAACCTGACTGGGGATTGTTGAAGCATGGTTTGGAGATGCTCAGGTTAGGAGCTACTCGAGTTGAGCTCGGCATTCAAACAGTCTATAACGAGATTCTTGCTGTCGTAAACAGGGGGCATACGCTCGAAGATTCGAAACGAAGCATTGCCGAGTTGAGAGACTTAGGATTCAAGCTCAACTTCCACATGATGCCTGGGCTTCCAACGCCAGAAGGAGGAAGAGTTGATCGTGAACGGGATATCGATTCACTCAGGACCATTTTTGAGAATCCAGAGTTTAGACCGGACATGCTTAAGATCTATCCGTGCATGGTCATGCCAGGAACTGCATTAGAAGAGGATTACAAGCAAGGAAGATTTATTCCTCTCACGACAAAAAAAGCAGCAGATGTTATAGTTGAAGGGATGAGATATGTACCAGAGTATTGCAGAATCATGCGTATGCAGCGGGATATTCCTACGAATGCGACAACAGCGGGCGTCGATAGAACGAATTTGAAGCAGTATGTTGATATTCTTGCAGAAGAGAGAAACGTGAAATGCAGATGCATTCGTTGCCGAGAAGTTAGAGCACAGGTCATAACGGCAGCGCCTGAGCTTGTGATAAGGGAATATACAGCGAGCAATGGTAAAGAATTTTTCATCAGCGCAGAAGCGGAGGATAAGATATTTGGATTTGTACGGTTGCGATTACCACCGAGATCGTTGCATCCGACGATTACACTAACGAGCGCTTTGATTCGAGAACTCCATGTCTATGGTCAAGCCGTTGGCATTGGGAAAAGTGGAGAAGGGAAGGTACAGCACAAAGGCTTGGGAAGAAAGCTGATGGCAAAAGCTGAAGAGATTGCGAAAGCAGAAGGAAAGGATAAGATGATTGTGATCAGCGGCGTTGGTGCGAGAGAGTATTATCGGAAGTTGGGGTATGAACGGGAAGGGCCATATATGGTGAAAACACAGTGTTAATGCTCTACTTTGTTGCAATTTTCCACAGAGCTTCAAAATAGGGCAAGAAGGATCGTACGGCTTCTTCATTCTCCATCACAAAAGCAGTCGGAACTTTGGTCAGCATGGCGATAATCACTTTCTTCTGGTAAAGGTAGATGACCATGTTCGATGCGAATTGTTGAGGCAGATAACGAATTTCGGAAAATATATTGGTGACGACCAAATTACTTTTGGCCTCAGCATTGGCGAGCATCTTGACATGAATACCTTTTCTTGCACGGAGGATATGATGCTGTTGGAAATAAGATCGGATTACGGGAGTATCTCCGTACGTTGCACCAAGAACATAATATGATTCGCCCTTCCCGATTTCATCAAGCATATTTCGCAAGAGATGGGTAACTGCTTTAAAGCCTTCGAAGATGGCTGCTTTTGGTTTTACACCCATGTTTTGCTCAAGCTCCAGTTCTGGAAGCATTTTTTCGACGAGTGCTTTTCGTTCATGGAACTTTTCCTCTTCTTGCTCCAGAAAGCCTAGTACGCGCCTTGGTTCAACAGGAGTAAAGAACTTTGTTTTGTCTTTGATGACATGACCTGCAAGCCCTTTATCGATGAGACGGTCAAGGATCTTGTAGACTTTTGAGGAAGAAACATGAGCTTCCTTCACTAAAGGACCTGTTTTAGTTTCACCAAGATGAAGGAGAGCAAGGTAAACTTTACTCTCTCCGTGAGTCAAGCCAATACTCTCAAGAGAATTTGGGTTCATGAGAGGGGAAAGGGGCATGAGCATTTAAGCTTTGCTATTTTCGACCCCCTAAGGGGAAGAGAAGGTATAAGAGTAAGAACTACTAGACAATGAGTAAAACAAGACAAAGAGGCGGATGAACAATGACATACAAAGCACTAAAGACCGTTATTGCAGGGATCGGTTTAACAATCGGGATCCTGACTATGTATGATGCATACCGACTTGATACTCCATTGGCAAGGGCGCATGAAGCGGCGTTTGCAAAAACACCGTATTATGCAGAGTACCAAGTGTGTAAGAGCGAGATTATAGAAGTAAAAAAGGAGTACGACAGAAATGTAGGGATACTCAATGAGTTAGGACGCGTTAGGTATGACATCACTGCAGGTACGGCTAAGTCCTTCGGCTAACTGGGATAGATGTGTTTGGGTTTTATCAGTTGAGCAGAGACCAAGCAGCCATAAATTTCGTCAAACAACGAGGGCAGCAGGCAGAAACAGAAATGAAGCGGTTAGAAGAACAGATACGTGAGGACAACGAACAGATGGATGGCCTCTCTGCAAAAGCCATAGATGATAGCCCCGAACTTGCGGAAGTTAATGGTGAAATCAAGGACATCAAGCAACATCCATGGAGCATGGATCGGTGGGGTCCACTCAATGGAGTGATCTTGGCTCTGTCCGCTGCATATCTCTGGAAGGCATATAGATCTAAACACCCCATTAAGGTAATTTCCTCGCAAGGAAAAGATTTGCTGGGATAGGGTATAACAAAAACTCGCTGCTCGGAGCTATCCACGGGCTAAAGCCCGTGGTTTTACGCTCCTCGCTTAATCGCGAGTTTTTGGGATTCAAAACGAGCGGACTAAAGTCGGGGGTTTTAGACCCGCTCGTTTTGAATAAGAAGTGATACCATGGTAACTCAAACCGATGAACGATTGCATACATTTCGTATCTACGACGTATGCATGGAATATAACTCCTGGAGAGAAAGGCTTGTAGAGGCAAGGAGTCAAACGCAGATGTGGAAAGATGTCTGCCTTGAGCACGAAGTGGAATCCATGTATCAGACGGCATCCGAGTATGCTTCTAGGCTCAGATCAATCCATCAAGAACTGTTGCAGAAAGAAAGCTCGGGAACCTATGATCCATTGACATACTTTAAGCCAGAAGAAATAAGCGAGCTCGATGGACTGTTCTCTCATCTGAGCATGAAAGGATTACCATCGGATGCACTCTGGACAAACCGAGACCGATGGAGAAATAGTACCGAAGATTTGGTCTGGTGGGCTACAAGTTCTTCACACTACTACCAGAAAAAAGGAGATCTGTGGTTGCAGTACTCTAACAGAAAGAGAGGTGGTCTACTGATTGGTGCAGGAGTGGCGTTATCTGGTATCTTAGGTACCTTCGGTGCATTAGATACGCCGATACTGAGTTATAATATTCCCGATCTCCTCAATCTTGGTCTGTTCGTAGCCAGTGTGTTCAGTATAGCAATAGGTCTTAAGGAAACTATGGGACAGAAATACAAAAATCCCCTTCCGAAGATTGCCGATATCCTGGAGGAAAGAAGCAGTTACGTCAAGGTAACACTGCACAGCAAGAATATTCCAAAAGGGAGTAATCCTTATTACTTCTTATCACAATGTACAGGGTTTTAGGATGATACCTCATCTAAGAACTTAGGTTTAAGGTATCAATATTAGTAAACACTTTCATGCGAGTTTGCTTACGAAAGTCAGGATCATGGGTCCATATTCCTGCTGCATCATGTATCAGACCAACGACCAAATACGGCACATCGCAGGTATCATTGATCTCATGTTGCAGATCCATGAGGAGATCATGATACTGAGATTCTGAGAAGATAGTCACGCGTTCTATTATCAACTCAAAGAGCAGATCAAAAGCTTCTTCAGATAGCCCCGAGGCTTTTAAGATGGTAGATTTGTGATTTTTAACTTCCATAAGCAGGTACTCGGGAGCAATGAAATCAAAAGAATAGTCAAAGAGGAGTGAGCGGGTAGTTCCATCTTTGATCAAAGCCGCAATAACTCTATTTGCGTCGATGACGATCTTCATAGTTTAATGCCATGCCGTTTTGCAATGCTTCGGTTGATATCTCTTCCTATTCTAAGAGCGTCTTCTTCGGTGAGTTTACTGTTTACAAGGAGCCGATCCATGAGTTCAAGCTTTCTTGCCCGATCCCACATAGCTTCACGGGCAACTTCACTCCATCTGATCGTCTTATGCTTCTGCATGATAGTATACAGGTCCTCAGGTATTGCAAGGGTCATGTTGGTCATGTTCATCACCTAAGTAAAGTAAGTAACTATCCTTATTTAAACATTTCGGTGAGTTGTGCAAAGAATTACTGAGGGACTAAACACATATAAATCTATGCTGATTCATCACCCTCAGATCACACGGGAACTAGTCTCGGAGGGTCACATGAAAGTATTTGTAGAAAAAGACAACCAGCAGCTAGAAATACAGAAGCCATGTACGGGCAAGGAATTGCTCAAAGAACTGGGCATCAATGCCAGCACGGTTCTATTGATTAAGAATGGCGATGTTGTTCTGGAAGATGAAGACCTCTCGATAGAAGATGATATCCGGATTCTCTCCGTGATCTCGGGTGGGTAAGATGGTGAATAGTTTATCTTCTCCGGTAACTAGGGATTTATACAGCCAGCCATCATGGCGACAGTCGTCGCTTCGCTCCTCGTTGGGTGACCCCGTAAGGGACATCCCCCCACCCAACCTGCGCCATGGCTGGCTAAAGAGATACAAGCAGCTGCTGGCGTACGGCGAGGCAGGGGATGCGCCCTACGGGCTGCCGAGTAGGGCAACGAAGTTGACCGTCGTACCGCCAGAAGCAGCTGCCTTACTTCATCTTATTCTTGAAACTGCCTCTGGTGATTATCTATGCAATGCATAAAATGTCCTCACAAAGCAATATACCATCACCAAACACTGAAGCTCTGCAAAGAGCATTTTCTCGAGCATTTTGAGCAGAAGGTGTTTAAGACCATCAAGAAGTATGGGCTGTTCAAGCAAGGAGATAAAGTGTGCATTGCTGCATCTGGAGGAAAGGACTCGCTTGCGGTGCTCTATTGCTCGATGAAATACTGCAGGGAGCATAAGATAGATTTTTTCGCGCTGGCGATTGATGAAGGGATTGCAGAATATCGAGATCATACACTTGAAGATCTCAAATATTTTTGTAAAATGCACGAGATTCCGCTGCATGTGCTTTCATTCAAGCAGAGGTTTGGTGCAACACTTGACCAGATCAAGGAGAAAGCGATAACTCAGTATAACAAAAAGCCATGCACAGTCTGCGGCATTTTCAGAAGGACATTACTGAACCGAGGAGCACGAGAGTTAGGAGCAACAAAGCTGGCAACCGGCCATAACATGGACGATGAATCGCAATCGCTGCTCATGAATCTCTTGCTGGGAAATATGCGGCACAACGCTTCGCTTGGACCCATGACCGGGCTGCACGATAACCCTAGATTTGTTGCTCGTGTCAAACCACTCTACTTTATGTTAGAGAAAGAAACACGGTTATTTGCCTTCCTCAGAAAATTTCAAGTGAAATTCAACGAGTGCCCGAACATACATCTCTCGTTTAGAGCGGGCGTGAGAGATCAACTCAACACCTTTGAAGAACGCTTGCCTGGCGCAAAAAGCGGGATGATCAACGCATTTTTAGAGATTTTACCCGTACTGAAAGAACACTATCGCAACGAAAAAGGATTTTTTTATTGTGAGAAATGCGGAGACGCATGCTCTGGAAAAATATGCAATGCGTGTAAACTCGAGGAGGAGTTATGCATCAACATCAGCTCATAACGATCGTTGGCGTAGGAGGAACTGGATGCACGGTTGCAAGCTTACTTGCACGGCAGGGATATCGATTATTGCTCATTGATCGGGACATTATTGAGCGAAGCAACCTTAACCGCCAGATCCTTTACACGAACAATGAGATTGGCAGAGAAAAAGCCATTGTCGCAAAAGAAAGACTCTCCGGGTTTACAGAGATTGAAGCAAAGGTAGAAGACGTGAAAAAAGAGTCCATTGATTTTCATGGTGCTAACCTCATCATCGACTGCACCGACAACATGGAAACACGAATGCTGATCAACGACTACTGCAAGAAGCATAGGTTGCCGTGGATCTATACCGGAGCGATTGAGAACAAAGGAACGGTATTTATTCAGATTCCTGAGGGACCGTGCTTACGATGTTTTGCTGATGAGAAATATGGAGAAGTGTGTGAGAGTTTTGGCGTTGAGCCAGCAGCGGTTGCTATGACTGGAGCAATAGCTGCGCAGCTTGCGAAAGAGTATTTGAATGGAAAGGGAGAGCAGAAGATGGTACGGCTGACTATGCATCCGCTGCAGATTACCCTTATCAACGTCCACAAAAGAACAAGTTGCCCTGCATGCAACGGAAGATATGAATACCTTGAAGGTATGAAAGGAAAGCGTGTTGTTCGGGTATGCTCGAAAGGAAAAGTGGAATTCGAGTTAGGAAAAATGGTTGATCTCAACGAAGCGAAAGAACGGCTTGCGAAAGGGGGGGAACTCCGTGAAAATAGCTGCTCAGTGGGGAATGATGATATCGTTGTCTTTAGCGATGGTCGCGTGATTGTTTATGCTGCAAGTGAAAGAGAGGCAAGAAAGAAGTATGATCAGATGGTTGGGATATGAAAGGATGGGCATTGATTCTCTGACTAGAACCATTCTGGAAAAAAATCGAGTTTGCGTTCGTTCTTTATAATGATGAGATCTGTCTTTCTGATCGTGTCTGGAAATTTGGTTTTAAGTTCGTCCAAAAAACTATAAACAACATTCACATGGTCTGACTCCAACTCAATTTCCAGTTCCCAGTCGCCAATCGATTTTATCAGATGGATCACTAGTTTATTGTTCTTACAATAGTTCAGTAATGTTTGGCTCCGGTGAAAAAGTCTGGTTAATATTGCTTTTAGATTGTGAAGGATGATTCTTGCCGTCACTTCCGCGTGCTGTGCGCGGAAGGTAACGCTTCGGACGTAGTCTCCGAAGCGTCGTTTAAAGCTTGAGTTGTTG
>JACRKL010000057.1 GCA_016219835.1 Candidatus Woesearchaeota archaeon | reverse complement strand
TACAACAACTCAAGCTTTAAACGACGCTTCGGAGACTACGTCCGAAGCGTTACCTTCCGCGCACAGCACGCGGAAGTGACGGCAAGAATCATCCTTCACAATCTAAAAGCAATATTAACCAGACTTTTTCACCGGAGCCCCGGCGTACCTCTCTTTAATAAACTCGTTAGTATAATTAATCCAATTCTTTAATTGTATTGGGTTTGTTTCTATTAACAGGATGTAATCTTTATAATCACCAGATTTATCTTTATTGGTATTATAGAACTCTTTAAGTACACTACGTATGTTTGATATATCTATCCCTTCGTTCAGTTTCTCATCATTAAAATCTAATTTATCTAATTTATCCTCAAACCCGCTTATATTCTTTTCTGTAAGTCTAAAAGAAAAAAATGCCATTGAAAGGAAACTACTATTACTTCCGATAGATTTCATGTTTATTATGGGTTTAATGTATCTATTCAAATCGCTAAGAAAGGGAGTATAATGCTTATTATCATCAATCCACAACTTAATCTGCTCATCATTCTGAAGAAGAGTCACACCATCATAACAAAGTTTCCCATGCTCTTCTTTGGTGTTTATTATGACAAACTTCTTTCCTTTCCAGTCCTCCTTAGTGCGTTGCTGAGTCTGGTCAGATTCGAATTTCTCCACAAAGGATATTGCTTCTTTTATCATCTCTCTACCTCATCCCAATCCTTTTACAAACGATGCAATCCGTACTCTTCCAGCTCCACTTCCTCTGCTTCCACTCGTCATCACTTAAATCACAAATCGTCTTGTCTGATCTCATCATGGACAAGAACGCTGCATGCGTCATCTCAACACCATCAAGCCTTCTGGCAAGCTCCTGCAGTTTCTCCCAGTGCTCATGTTGCTTCTCAATTTCATCAGAGCACTTCCTTGTGCAGTAATTGCCGTGAAACCAGTTTACCAAGTGCTGGATTTTGTAACCGCTCATCTTTCTCTGACCATCCGTTCTATATCATCAGGATCCATCCCTGCCTGCTTTGCCATTTTCATGGCTCTTTTGATGTTTGTCTTCTCTGCTTCCTGAGCCATCTTCTCAAATCGTCTGTATCCATCATCTCCCTGCTTTTTGAGAACCTCAGCTTTCAGGGTATAAAACTGCGGATGCCTCATGCCAACCTTCTCGGCAATGCTGATGCACTTATCAAGATGAGTGATCACCACAGGGAGATTATTTTCTTTATATGCAATCACTGCCCTGTGGAAATAGGCCATAGGATAGTCTTTATTCAGGATTATAATGTCTGTGATTGCCTTTTCTGCCTCCTTGAAGTCCTCCATGCAGATAAAGCACTCAACCATCATGGAAGAGACAACCTCCCGCAGGCTATCCTGAAGATTACCCTTAAGAAGGCTATGAAGGATGCGCAGTGATTTCCCAAATTCCTGATTCTTCATGTTCTCTTCAGCCGAAGTGAGGAGATCCTGCAGCACCACCATCTGCTCCATCTCATCTTTTGCTTTAAGAAAAAACTCGCACTTCTCCCCATCGCTCATTGCAAAGTACTTGCTGTCATCAAGTGCCCATGCATCATCGTCCTCATCAACCGCGATATCACCATCAGCATGGCCTAATTCCCCAGCTCCGGCGCTTATTACTTTTATCTTTTTTGGGTCAATCCCAAACTTCTTTCCCAGTGTTTGATAATCTTTCTGGAATTTTCTTTTTTCTTGTAAGGGCATCATGCCAAAAAGATTCAGCACCCAGTCAAGATAGGCTCTGCTATCACCAGTCCAGCTACGGTTGTCAATGCACCAGAGGATATAGCTAAAGGCAAGCATAAGCTCCCGGCGGGTTGTTTTCTTCTTGTAAACAGAAAAAGTAAGCTGCCTTACGATCTCCCGTTCAAGTGGTTCTTTGAAAAATGCCAAGCCGCTGGCATAATTCGTCTTCAGGTTCTTGAGCATGCTGACAACGTTCTTATCCTTTAACATCCTGTTTTCTGCATAATATGCCGCAATAGCATGCTCAATCGGAGCCAAAAGGTAGGAATATTCTTCTTCTTTCCCCTTTAATGTCTTTATTTTCTTAATCTCAGAGGTATCCTCTAATGATAACGCAGGTAATGGTATACCGTTTCCATCAGACTTAATTCTCGCCATGCATGATCACCTTATTCATAAACCCGAACCCGCTTGAATTCATTTCTCCAAATCCTGCATCAAGCCCAAGCTGCAGGATTCGCTGCTGCTCTTCTTCCATGTGATGAAAACGAAACTTCCAGACGGAACCAATGACTGGAATATTCCTCCCCTCCTCAGCAACAACAACACTGACTGATTTTTTGAAGGTAAACTCCTCAAACAGTTGCCGCAGCCTTGATACCTTTCCGGAGAACTGCTTGTGTTTTTTGATAAGATTGTCTGTCAACTGCTTGACAAATATGCTGAAATCATAATCCGGTCTCCAGTACTCATACGACCGTAAACTTGAGATGCCATACTCTTCATACCTCTGGTTTGGGATTCTCAGAACGATAGGCGTGCCGGTAATCAGCTCACAGCTGCTAGTCACAACAGGATGGAGGCTTCTGACTGAAGTAATCAGGAACTGGTACTCCCCAATGTTCAAGACGATCTTCTTCTCCTGCATTTCTCCCAATCTTCCCTTCAGATAGTACATGAGATCCTTTAAGGGTGAGGATATCTGGAAGTACCGTGTCTCTCCACTTTTGACATCTTGCGCAGGGAAAATGTTGGAGAATGTGAATAGCTTATACCCGCTTGCATTGTGCTTATTGAACGCAGGAGACTCTTTCTGGAGAGAGTACACAAAGCCTCGCATCTTCCCATAGCAGTGCACATGCGAGCAGTCTTTCATCGATTCAACCGTAATAAGCAATCGCAATCTATCGCCCCCTGTCTTATTACCCCATTACCTTAGTATATGAAGTGTATGGTTATTTATATATCTTGTCTCCATTTTTCCCATGAGTCTATTAATTTTCTCAAGCTTTTTGATTGGCGGGCATTGATTGATTACGATTATCCGAAGAACCTCTTATACCACGGAGTTTGTGGCTTGAGGTCAGATGACGGCTGCACGCCCCTTGTTACTTTGTAATCATAAGGAAGCTGCTGTATTGGATTACGGATTCTTGCTCCGTACGCATCGCCATACGCAGGATCAAAGAGCATCCGCAAGCGAGGTGAACGCCGGATGTTGGATTTTTTAGAGCAGATGTTCTCGCTTCCTCGATCGGGTCGGTAAAGGGCATACGAATAACTATGGCCAAGTCTAGGAGGAAGCGGAGCATCGTTGCTGCTGCACATCTTTTCTACGGCTGCATGCAGGTAATCCATTCCTTTCTCGGTAGGATCCGCAAACTGTCTTGCTGCTATTTTTGCAACAACATCGTTGATGTAAAGCATAGCATCTTCTTTTGTTACAGTGTAATGAGTGGTTACGTTTACTGTATTTCCAAAGGTATTAACTCCTGTCTTCAGGCCGCTGATCTTTGCTCTTATGAATTCCCAGCAATCGGCAAAGCCAAGCTCGTCCATGATGCTTCCGTAGCAGAGCATTTCTAAGATTGGTTGAGGACTGTAAACTACAGTACCCTCACTTGTAACGGCGACGTTGAGATTTTTCGAATAGGGCAATGGCAAGTCTACGTTCCCAAAGTTAAAGCCATGCTTTTCTTCACCAATCCATTCTGTGCTATAGAAAAACCTCTTTCCAGTTTCGCGAATATTTTGAAGATCTCTCTGCAAACTGATTTCAAGCCCTCCAGTATCCTGAATCTTGGAAACCTTGCTTCTGATATCACGAACTGCTGACGAAGCAAAGTACTGAGTTTCACGAGGGGCTTTCTTCAAATCTCGGATGAACCGATAATATGCCTGCAAAACATTCTTTGCTTTTTCTGATTTCTTAAAACGGGGATGAAGTCGATACTCCAAGTTTTGATTTGCCTCATGAATGCTTTGCTGAAGGCGCAAAGCAGACGCTCCGATGACTGACGCTCCGACGACTGGATGGTTTCTGAGATGATAAACTAATGCATCTAAGCTGACGGCATTGTTTTTGTTGTTTTGCTTCGGCATGGGTATGTCCTCCGTTTTGTTATTTCTTTACTCTAGGTAGGGAGTTACAGGTAGATAATCTTTCCGAGAGAAAAGTACACCATAATAACAACATTTGGTAGTGTTAGTAAATGACTGACAGAAAGATTTTTATTCTTTGAAATATTTGGTGTGCGTATGGCACCAAAACTCATCTGCACAAGCTGCACCAGCAGCAATATCGTTATGAATGGACTTACTTCTGCCAAGAAGCAGAAG
>JACRKL010000058.1 GCA_016219835.1 Candidatus Woesearchaeota archaeon | reverse complement strand
TCTGCTTCTTGGCAGAAGTAAGTCCATTCATAACGATATTGCTGCTGTTGCAGCTTGTGCAGATGAGTTTTGGTGCCATACGCACACCAAATATTTCAAAGAATAAAAATCTTTCGGTCAGTCATTTACTAACACTACCAATTTTTTGTAGTATGTTTGTTTTCTTTTTCATGGGGAGCTCGTACCTCCCCAACCCTGCCAGTATAGCTGGCAGGGGTTCTATTTTAAGATTTTCACCGGAGCCGATCTCAAAGGCTCCGATGAAAATGTCAGTTCTGCCATCCTAAGGTGAGCATCAGCAGCATAAACCATTCAGGCGGAAAGGGAATTCCAATGGGAATTTCCGCTAGCAGAATACCCAGAAACCATGCGAACCGATGGCAGAACCTCGCATCTTGCGAGATTTTCACCGGAGCCGATCTCAAAAAGAAGATTGGAGTTCTAGATGCGTAATCAACTCCTCTGCAATCGTTCGTGTTGGCGCTGCAAGATACGTAGGCAAGATCGGTTCGCCATGACGGGGAAATACCATGAATTCTCTACCATGGAAATCGCAGACGAAGCCACCGGCTTCCTGAAGGATCAGGCTTACTGGTCCAACATCATGGAGTAATTTATTCCTTCCGAGATATGCCCTAACTTTTTTTTCGACCACACCGGTAATAGAATAGGTAGTGCATCCCGGTTGCTCAGCAGGAAGGGTTTCACGCAAATCGTGGAATGCTGAACTTACATGTAATGAAGAAGAAGCAATGAGAGGATACGTTTCCAACGGATTGAGAACGAGAGACATATTGTCCTTATATGCACCACCACCTTTCCATGCCTTGAATAGAGTTCCATACTCCGGGAGATAGACTACAGCCAGCAGAAAAGCACCGTCGGCATCTTGTAACCCAACGGAAACACCATTATTCCGTTTATCCCGATTACTATACAACCCTTCTGCTAATACCTGAGACCACCGAAGCCCATAATTTAAAGACCCATCAATGGGATCGACAACCCAACGATACCCTGCTTCTCTTTGAAAGGATGCTACTTCTTCAGTCATTTCTTCTGCATGCAATTCAGCATCTCGATTGAGGTTGAAACCAATTAACTCGCGTAATATGAGAGACTGAGTTTGTAAGTCGATAAGCGAAACTGCACTTTTACTTCGGTCTTCAAGAGAATGGCACGAACAATCACCCTTCCAGAAAAGTTCACCAGCTCCTTCGTAGTCCCTTGCAAAGTTTCCGGCTTTAGAAACAATGGCACTAGTAACGGCAGTAAGCTGTTCAAGGGTAGAAGAGAAAGGGAAATGTTCCATAATCCATCTGGAATGAAAAAAAGTATATAAAGCAGATGCTTCTCAACAGACTTACTCTGCTCTCAGCCATGCAGATTTCAGTGCCATCTCTATTGCTAAGATTTCTTCCTCTTCATCAATATCCTGCATACCTTCCATCATCTGCTCTCTAGCCCGTTTCAACCGTTGCATATACATAATCCCACCCCTTACTTGTGTTTGACCCAAAAAGAATGCTTCTAGATAAGCATCCATCATTTATATAGTTATTCGCTAAAGATTATGAAGATTATATAGTTTCACAGAAAAGTTTATATATTTAAGAAGATTAGATCGGTTTATGAAACGCAGCGTGATCCAGATTGCCAACAGCACCAGTCTTGTTTCTCTGCCGATCAAATGGTGCAAAGCGTATGGCGTGAAAAAAGGAGATGAGGTAGAAGTTAGTATTGAAGGCACTAGAGTCATCATTACGACGGATCGAGGGATCGTAACCCAAAAAGCAGAGTTCTCTTATAGTGATTATGGCATCCTTGGACCACGGCTACTGTATGCGCTCTATAAGCGAGGTGTTGACGAAATTATGGTTCATTTTGATGGCGTGGATGTGCTGACTCAAATTCAGGAAGCCATCAGGAAGGAGTCTGTCGGGTATGAAATCATTAAGCAAGGACCGACAAGCTGCGTTATTAAGAGCGTAACTTCAGAAACTGATGCTTTTGAAACACTGATGAAGAGGACATTGTCCGTGCTCGAGACGATGGCAACGACGACATTGCAGCAACTGAGAAGCAATAATTTTAGCCATCTGAAGAGTACTGCTTTTCTTGAGGAGACCAACAATCGGTTTACGACCCTCATGAGAAGGCATCTGAACAAAAAGGGATATACAGATGCGTCTTCCTTAGGATCCATGTATGTGATCGTAGAGCAGCTCGAGAAGATTGCTGATGAGTACAAATATATTTGTGCATACTTCTATTCCCAATCGCCTACGAAAATGAAGATTGGAGATGATCTCCTCATCATGCTGGAAAAGGTGAATACTCTACTTACCCTGTTCATGGAAGCCATGAATAAACTGCAACCGGAAAAAATAACCATCATCGGCAACACCCGCAAGGACGTCGTCGATACCTATTACAAAAGAGTTCTCAAGCCTCTGCGACCGGAAGAGATCGTCCTGTTACACAGCATCATAACGATCGCTCAACAAATCTTTTGCTTAATCGGACCGCTGTTTATCGTGCATGCAGGAAAACTTACGACACGACAGATAGAGAATCTTTAAGCAAGTTATTTTTACGCATGCGTTCAGCAGCCTGAGCGAGAAGATGCGTACGCGCGTATGCTTGGCGGAGAGGATCTGTCTCACGAGCTAGGATCTGATGGTAGGTTATTACACTGCTTGGTGTTAATGGTTGTCCTAAGGGAAGAACCTTTTGGACTTCACGAATATACTTTTTCGAGGAGATCGATGCTGAAAGATGCTCAGCATACCTGCACAGCTCCTGCACATGCAGGTCATCATAATAGCAAATCTGTTTCTGAAAATAAACAGGACTGGATTCATCATCCGAAGTGAGAGCGTTTTCAGCAGGAGAAAGGTGAGCTTTCCTCTCAGATTCGGGAAGATATTTGGTGAAGATGAGGTCTTTTTTGTGATTCGTCCAGTAGATGGAAAGAAGAGAAAAGTCGCCCATCGATGAAGAAGGGGCATCTTGCCGTAGGGTGATAAACCGCTGAGCGTAGTCATCGCGTTCGGAGGGAGTGAGATAGGTATGCATAGACGTTAGGAAAAGTGCTGCATCCTCAAGCCAATGACCCGTGCATGTATAGGGATCAAAATGCTTCATGCTATCCCTGAGTTTAGGGGTAATCTTTTCGCCTTCTACAAAGGTGTTAAGAATTTGTGAAAAGGAGAGATGATGAAAGAATGGATCCATCGGATCAGAATTCTCCATAGCAATTTTCACATTTCTGGTGGTCAGATCGAGACGCTTTGCCAGATTTCCATGATTCAGATTAATGTTCTCCATCAATCGAGCAGCATCTGCGATCGCAGCTAACTCCACATCCGTGAAGGCTGCTTGAGTGTAGGTGCCTGCATCCTTGCATGCGCGGACATAATTCGTGACATACTTTACTGCGACTTTGTGTACTGGATTATTTTCTGGTTGTGGTGTCGTGAACTGCTGCCATACCGCAAGATCCGAAAGATTCATCTCGATAACTGTTTCTTTCAACGCAGATGCAATAGCACGAGTACTCGGATCTGATCTTGCCAATTCTACCACGTTAAGAAATGTAGCAGCATCGGGTCCATAGACCCACTCCTGAATACCAACATAATGGCCGTTCGTCTTTACCGGAAGAAAAACATGGGCAATCCAAAAACCGTTCTTTTGAATAGGAGGAATAGACTCCATCAATCCCGTAACCAGATAGACATCCAGAGCACGTTCTTCTTTTTCATAATCCTTGAGGATGTACCATCCTTTGTGGAAAGCGTGGGCACCGCCCTCACTGATTTCTCCTAGGAATGTAACTCTCTGAGAAAGTCGGAGAGACTGCTTTGCCGTAAGGAGTAACGCATGAGCTTTTGCATTACGCCAGTCACCATTTGCCCCCAACGACAATTGCCCATAAAACTCAAGAAGGTCACGTTCTGCAGTTTGACGATCTCGAAAGAATTCTTGTGCAGAGCGAGAACCTATGATCTGAGCTTCTAAGGAATTAACACTTTCCTGAAGATCAGCAAACGATGCCTGAGGGGTGATATGTCCAATAAGATCCCCGAGGTTGAGGTTATTACCCATCATTAAATGTTCAGTGCTTTCTACAGTAAGCTTTCGCAAATACGTTTCGAATGCATCACGGTAAGATACTCCTTTATCGCCCGTTTCAAGCTCTCCTTTCGTCACACGGAGCCCTTGAAAAGCAGATTCGGGAAGCAGCACGATACCATAGTTCTCCCCCTGCAGAGAGAAATGATCTTCAGCATCAAGTGTGGAAATCGTAGGGTACCTTGTAGAAACCACCTGCCCATGTCCATGGACAACGAGAGGCAAAGGCGCGTTATACAGCAAACATTGAAGCTCAACCGGACTTTTCACCTGTGAAAGCCTTGCTTTTACTGATGGAAGAGAGAAATACCAACCTTGCTCCCTGATACTATCAGCCCACACGCTCAAGTCCTGTACGAATTGTGCAAATGGCTGTTTTTGATGGATTGTTCCTGCAGCATCAGCAATGGAGGCTAATGAATCATACGTCGCACCACCAGTAGAAAACCTCAAATCATGAGGTAAGGTCAGCTTTTGCTGGATAATCTCAAAAAAACTTTGGCGATCCAGCGATTGATCAAGGAGATCGGCAAATGTTTCGCCATGCAGCGGAATTACAACCGTTAACCATGCAAGAATTTCAGCTTGGCTCTTTCTAAGATAATCTGAACTTTCGGGAATTTTTTCGAGTACCTTTGAAAGATCAAACAGGTTGAAAACTCCTCGTTCCCATAACAGTCCAGGGACTTTCTTGGCATCGGTTCCCGTAAGCCGAAGCGGAAAATACTGTTCAGGAGGTAATGGAGCGTGAGGAGTCAGACCAACAGGAATATGTGTCATTCGGAAATACTGAAGAAAAGCACGATCAAAGGTTTCATTTGGCTCAACCATGCCTTTGATCTCTTTTGCGAGAGCATCATCTAAAACGACGATTCTATATTGTTGCTCTTGTTGCTCTGCAAAAATGAGGTTCTCTAAATCCGTGAGATAGTCTTCCATGTGAGGTATCGTAATGTATCCCCGATACCTGAAGGAAGCATCCTCAGTTTATATAGATTTTTATTATTTGAGAGGAGAACCCTATACAAAAGAAGGAGCTAAGGAACTCCAGAAAGATCAGTACAGCAGCTTACAGGTTCCATCGGTCCTACGGACTAAGCAGCAGACATTGGTTGGCTGACCGTCAGTTCCTACAACCACCTCAAGATCCGTGCAGCAGACTTTGGGTTTTGTGGGCTGATCGACCGACCCTACAATCGCTTCATCAGAAGTATCTCCGCAGCAGATTGGCTCAGTATAACCAACATCATAGCTGTAATATGGGAAATAGCCAGCTACTTTTCCGATTTTGCTTGCTTCACAGCAGTTTTTGATGGTGAGTTTAGCTTCTGCGAGAGAGACATCACCGTTATCATGACCAATGCACTGCTCATTCTTGGGATTATACGCCTCACCAATATCATTACCGCAGCAGAATTCTTCGCCATTGGTATTAACCCAGTGCCAGCCTCGTGATGCAGAATAACTATTGCAGCATTGCTTATTTCCCTCGGGACCGCCCGGGCAGTTGTTCAGTGCAGTCTGGCTTGCCACTCCTGGCTTGGAGATAGATTTACCAATAAATGATTGCCCGAGGGGAGAAAGGAACGTAAAGCCGATAACCAAACCAACGACCAAGGCAGCAATGAGAATCAGCCATGGGAAATTATGGCTGGATACATTGCGAGTAGATGTATCATTAGACGATTGCCGAGAAGATTTCTGTGTTTTTTTTGACATGGTGATAACACCTCTTGCCCATATACTCTGTTGGGAACTATAAATAGTTTGCGTTTTTTTGGCTCTGTAGAAAACCTCGCTATCGCTCGGGTTAGTAGCTTCGGATTCTCCGCGTCTTTAGCTCGATAACTGACATTCCCCGGATGGGGCACCCCCTTGTCAGTTCAATGTTGCCTTCTCCGAGAATCCGACTTGAAGGCTACTAACCAACTTTTCTACAGAGCCGTTTTTTTAAAAAGGAAGATTTAAATAGAAGTAATTCCGAAGGAAGAAGAAAAGAGGTGCATATTGATGAAGCTGTTCAAAAAAGCAGATCTTGCATTATCCACAAACGCGATTGTTGTTCTGATCATTGCCATTGCTATCTTAGGGTTGGCGTTAGCGTTCGTTACAACTTCATTTGGTAGCATTAGTAAGAAACTTACTGGCTTTACTGAAAGCGAGCCAGAGCCTTCCACAGCAAATGCAGGAAATCCCTTGACGGTTTCACGGTCTACAGTCATTGCAAGCAAAGGTGAAGAAATGGGATTGAAATTTAGCGTGTATTGCGATGGCGGTGCTAATGGTGCTACTGCCTGTTCTACAGTTACGGTGGGAACCCCGACCTGCGCAGCGTCCGGTGCTAGTCAGGTTGCTTACGTTGGTTCTACAACGATCGCTTCAATTCCACCCTTAAGTTCAGGAACCTCAACAGTACTGCTTACTGCAAAAAACACAGGAACTGCACTTTGTACGTTTACATCGATCGTAGGAACGAATACCTACCAAACCGACGTCCTGTTTAAGATTCAATGATTTATCCTAAAAAAGAGGTGCCCTATGGCTGCAAAAAAGAAACGATTAACGGTTGATCAGGAATTTCAGATTATGAAGTTAGTGTTAGACAAATTTCTGTGGGTCGGCATTTTGATCATGCTCTATGGGCTCTATATGATGGTGAATGCTGGGCAGGATGCTGTTGTCCGCGGCTTGAGCTATATGCTTGCAGGCGCAGCAGTGCTGGTGCTGTTTATGTTCATCATCATTAAAGAGTATGAGATCATCAGCAAGTAAAACGAGGAGATGGGATGAAGCACCTGCTCCGATTCTTTCTTTTTTTGAGTCTTATTCTGGTTGGTGGATTACTTCTTACGGGATGTCAGCAAGGTGAATGCAGAAGAGATACGGATTGCAATGAACAGCCGCAGGATAACCTCTGCACGAAAGATGTGTGCAACACTGCTGCTAAAACCTGCATGCATGTCGCCATTCCTGCATGCAATTGCGGTGATTTGGTCTGCGATAATAATCTCGGTGAACGATGCAACTGCAGCTATGACTGTGCTAGTCAACCTTGCATTGGAACCTTCGGTCAGCTCATGGCATATCAGTGCGATGCAGGGACACAGAAATGTGTTTTGGGTGTCAAAGAAGGTCTGCTAAAAAAAGAAAGTTTTACCAGCATCCTCTCTGTTTCGTCATCTGCACCCAGCTTGAAAGTAACGCTGAACTATGAAACTCCGCTCAATATTGACACGACGCCATTAATGGTAACGATACAACCGGATATCTTCCCCCAACATATAGAACAGCTGACGATACGAAGCATCGAGGTGTTTGAACGTATTTCTGGCGAACAAATCAGGAGCTATGCACAACGATCGCTGGATCGAGTGCTCTGGGATAGCACAAGCAAGATCGAAGAATCCATTCCATTATCCATGCAAGATGTCGCAAGCAGCAGCAACAAGTCTGCCACCAAACGCCTGAACATTCGGTTGGTATATGATTACATGAGCAAAGGAGAGTTAAGGACGCAAGTCCAAGATGTCAGCATCGGCAAAGTGGTCGTCGTTGCTCCCGGTGAAACCGCTGGCTGCAAACGTTGTGTATCTACCAATCCCTGTGAAGTTGCTGTCTGTGGTGAAGAAACGAATTACTTCTGTGAGTACCGGAAAAAACCGGAATGCTGCGGGAATTACGCCTGTGAAGCAGGAGAGAACCAATGCAGTTGTCCCGTTGATTGTGGGCAATGTAGTAGAGCAACAGGTGACTATCTCTCCTACGCCTGCTCTGCAGGATCCTGTATCTCATTTCTAAAGGAAAAAGCAATTCCGAAAACGCTCGTGGAAACAAAGCTCTATCTCGGCGTATCATTGCTCGTGAAAGTGAGTTATGAAGAGCCCATACAAACGGGTTTTTCAACAGTGGAGTTGTCACTCACGCCAAGCGCATCTGCAACTGCTACTTATCCAACAGCAATATTGGTCAAGCGTGTAGAGTTGCTGAGTGGAGATCAACTCATCGCTGAACAAACGCCTGCAACGCAGCTTGCTGTAGATGAAGCAACTATCCTTTCTCTACCGATAGCCTACCCGCTTTCGCTTCCTGAGCAAAGAATTGACAACATCCGACTAAAGGCATATCTCCAGATGACAGATAGCGAAGGACGTGTGCAGGATATTGAATATTCCAAGAACATAGGACGCATCCTTTTCGTGAAGGTGGGGGTATGATGTCTGTGCCAAAAGGAAGATTACCGTCTGCCAGCACCACCAATGGCGGCTGTCGCACCTTCGGTGCTCGTCGGACACTCCGCAGGAGCCATCCCTCATCCGACCAGCGCCTGTGGTGCTGGCAATCACGCGATGCACAAACAACCGTAGCGTGGCGTACGACGAGGCGGGGGACGACCCCTGCGGGGTGCCGAGTAGGCTGCCAAGCAGCCGTCGCACCGCCACCTGCTGTGGCTTATGAAGTAGGTACAATAAGCAGATCTCATCAAGAATTTATTCGCATGAACAAACGAGCAGCCATCGAGCTTTCCGTCAATTTAATTATCACACTGATCATCGGGATGGTCATTATTGGCTTTGGCTTAAAGCTGACGTTTGATATTTTTGGTGCAAGCAGCGACAAGGTTGCGATAACGCAGGAACAGATCGACCGCCAAATTGAACAAGTGCGATGCCCATCTTCAGAAAAGGTGTGCATTGGGACGAATAGCAAGAAAGCACCGAAGGGAGAAACCGTTGTATTTACTGTTATGGTGGGGAATCCGAACTCTGCGGAGATGGATTATACAATTAGATTATCGGATGAGTCGTGCACGTCCATGATACTGAACAATATTAATGGACATCTTGCTGCCTATGGCTCGGTCAGCCGAGGCATTGCAGTTACCGCAACAGGAAACAGAGGAGATATCTGCTCAGCAACGGTGAAGGTGCAGGACAGTTATGGCACACAGCACGGCGCCATCCAGAAGATTTTTGTTACCGTTGGATGAATTCCTCGAGGACAGCCGAAAAGTTTATAAACGATCTCTTTTTCTCTTTATAAAACTTTTTGTTGTGAGGTTGGCGGCATGATGCACTTCATCAAGAAATGTCCTGAATGTGAGTCTACAAACTTATTCTCAAACAAAGACCGCGGCGAAGTCGTCTGTAAAGACTGTGGTTTAGTCATCGAAGACAAGATGATCGACTTCGAACAGGAATGGAGAGAGTTCGACGGCGATGATGAACAAAGCAAGCGGCGAGCTGGTGCTTCATTGAGTTACACGCAGTTTGACCAAGGTCTTGGAACAGAGATCGGACAGAAAGGCGATCTCTACAAATTAGAAGGCAAAGAGAAAAATAAATTCTTCAGATTGAGAAAATGGCAATATCGTATTAGTACGGCCATTGAACGAAATCTGAAGCTTGCACTTGCAGAATTGAAACGAGTCTCATCTTACTTAAAACTTCCCCGCAGCGTCGAGGAAGAATCAGCAAGGATCTATACCCTTGCAGTTCAGCGTGGCTTGGTGCGAGGAAGAAGCATGGAGAGCGTTGTTGCAGGTGCGTTGTACGCAGCTTGCAGGCGACACGAAGTTCCAAGAACGCTGGATGAGTTGTCTGAAGCTTCTGGGATTGAGAAGAAGGAGATTGGAAGGACGTATCGTTTCGTGACGAGAGAGTTAGGCATCACCATTCTGCCGAGCAACCCCGCCGATTATGTTGCACGATTTGCTTCTTCATTGCGATTGAATGCCGAAACACAATCCTATGCCGTCCAAATCCTTGAGCGAGCACAGAAATCTGAATTGACTTCGGGAAGAGGACCAACGGGCATTGCTGCAGCTGCGCTGTATGTTTCTGCGTTGATCCATGGCGAAAAGAGAACACAGCGAGAAGTTGCAGATGTTGCCGGTGTAACTGAAGTCACGATCCGAAACCGCTACAAAGAGCTTCTTGAAGAGCTGAAATTAGAGAAAGAGATCAAGAAAATTAAGAAGATGAAGAAGGAGTGATATTACGGATTTAGGTTGTAGGAGCGGATAAACTCTTCTAGATCAGATGGAAAGAATCGTCCATGAAGATTTCTGGGTGCAAAGTATTCTGTAGGTTTTTCATGCAGTTTTCCTAAATCTCCCATCTGTATCCATGCATCAGCGAGATCCTTGCGTTGCCGGTTCTTATCAACCCCGAAACCCATACCGAAGGATGCTTTGCCGTATGCACATTTAATATCAACCAACCTATCAAAAAAATCATCAACATCCTCTCTGCTGTAGCCATCTTTACCATCATGACATTCTATCGAGCGTGCAAGTCCAGTCACCTCTTCATCTTCAAACCTCTGGATTACATTGCTACATCGACTCGACAGCATGCCTACCATTGCAAACGCTGCGCCAGCGTATCCGATCTTTTTCAATAGTCCTTTGTACGATTCCATGATGGTTACCTCCAAATTCAGTAGATATTCTATTTAAGAGTAGTATTAATAGATCAACCTTTTGGTCGGTTTGGCTCTGACGAAAATCTCGCAAGATGCGAGGTTCTGCCATCGGTTCGCATGATTTAGGGTTCATTTGCTGGCGAGAATTCCTCTGGAACACCCTTCTCGCTCAAACCGATTCTTCTAAGAATGCTCACAGAAGGATGGC
>JACRKL010000056.1 GCA_016219835.1 Candidatus Woesearchaeota archaeon | reverse complement strand
TCTGCTTCTTGGCAGAAGTAAGTCCATTCATAACGATATTGCTGCTGTTGCAGCTTGTGCAGATGAGTTTTGGTGCCATACGCACACCAAATATTTCAAAGAATAAAAATCTTTCGGTCAGTCATTTACTAACACTACCATTCCGTAAAGAAAGTAATGCGGGAAACATCATCGGCATGGCGAGCAAGAGAACGAAGAGACTGTAAGGCACGTTTAGCAGTTGCTAAATCGCCTTGACGAAAAGCAGCAAGCATGGTCTGATAGTCAGGTGTTGCAGTCAATGAATTGGGCGGAGATAATGGTGCTGATGCACGACCATGGTAAATGTCTGTATACATCCCGCCGATACAACGTGGGGACAGAGTTGCTGCTACATATGCTTTACCCTGTTGAGCGAGACGCAGTGCTTCGGCAGGATGAGTGAGCACATCCTCCAGCGTTTCGGCAAGCTTCACAGGATTCCTGACTGGAACATTGTACACAATGCCCTTGCTGCCATACACTTCGAAAGGTCCAGAAGTTTCCGTAGCAATAACCGGCGTGCCCATCGCAAGGGCCTCTCCAATAACTTGATTGAAACATTCACCATGAGTCGGCTGTACGACCACCTGAGATGATTGGTAGAGTGCAGCGAGATCTTCTCGATCCTTAATCCTTCCAAGGAACTTCAGTTGTTTGCCAAGGTTAGGATACTGTCGCGTTAGATCAGAAGAGTGAGGGGGAATATCTCCTGCAACCAAGAGATCCAATGGCCTATCAGGGTTAAGACTACAAAACAAGTCTACTGCATGGAGAAGATCATAAAAACCCTTTTCTTCCACTGCTCTTCCTACATAAAGAATGCGAGGAACAGAAGAGAAGCTATGTTGCTCTCCGAGCCGTTGAATATTCGGAGTAAGATGAGCAGAAGCTAAATCGATCATGTCAATGGCGTTGTAAATGATATGATGTTTCGAGGGATCAGAAAAATCTAGCTCTAAAATGTCACGGTTAAAGCCCTTCTGGTGCGCTGAAATGTGCGTGACCACATCAGCATGGCGGTACATCCATTCCCTTCCTAACATAGCAGTCGCAGTCCAGCCTTGTTTCCAGGTACCGTTAGAGATTCGCAGATCATAGTCTTTTAATCTGGTTTGGTCGAGAAATGCTCGTTTCTCGACAGAAGATAATTGAAGGAAGTCGATGCCATTTACCCGGAGGATAGTATCTGCATCTTCGGTGGGATTTGAATGATCAGTGAACATAACTTTGGTTTCAGGGAATGATCCAAGAAATTGGTCTAGGCTCAGAGTATCCTGAACTTCCGTGTGAAACGGGACAAAGCCAGGTGCAAAATGCCAGCTGTGAAAGTGGAAAATGTCATAGGAGCTGAGGACTGGTTGCTCTGCTCGAAGCAACGCAGAACGATTAGGATATCTTCGAAAAGAACCATCCGTATGGAGCTCGACAAAATGATCATCAAACAAATTAATGACAAATCCTACGTCATGACCATGACTCCTGAGATAATCTGTCAGATTATTCATCACCACAGGAACGCCGTGGCTGTTTTCTCGCGTCGTTCCAAAGAACAGGATACGGAGTTTATGTTCAAGGTCACGAGGGTCCGAGGAAGATGCCATAGAGCAGGGAAGTGAATGGGGTATATAAAGATTTCTTTAATTAGGACTAATAAGTAGTATCAAAGATTCATGAAGCACTCCAAAAGAACAACGTTCACTTCAGCCAATCAGGTAGTTTGAAGGACGGATCAGTCGGGGGAGGATCTCCGAGAGGTGTAAGCAATCCAGCATCCGTCAATTTCCTCTCCAGCTCGAACCGAGCAAGCATTTGATCAAAATATTCAGGCACGGAGATAGTGGGTGGCGATGGACTTTCAGAAATACGGCTCCATGAAGGTACGCTTGGCAGCGGGGGGATCGAAAAACGATCAATCGAGACTAACCCGCTCATCGCTTGCTGCAATTCTTTCTCATTAACCTGGACTTCTCGACAGGCATCATTCCATATTTTGTTCAGTGACTCTATTTTTTTTTCGCTCGGTTTTGGAGGATCAGTAAACTGTAACGCAGTAATTTCAGGAAGAATCTCATGGAGAACTTCCTCATTGCCATACGGAAGCATCATACGCCGGATATCCTGCTCGAGTTTACTAAAAGCTTCAATGGTTTCCATGCGTGGTTTAAACTGTTGGAAGAAAGGATGTTTTTGCACATAGAACGGATAGCTGGATTTCCAGAAGGAATCTGGAAGATCTTTTGCCAACGCAAGATCACCATGCTTAGTAATCCATTTTTTCGCGTCACGGCTTGGAGTAAGATACAGAAAACGTTCGCTGACATCGAGTCCAGAGAAACGCTTTCGGAAAATTGCAAGGGACGAAGGAATCATCGTAAACATATAACCACGATAAGGATTGTCTCTAGAAATAAGGGTCGGTTGGGCAAGATCTAAAAGGCAATAACCTGCTTCATAAAAAGAATCGACCACAGTAACCGAAGATCCGGATTGAAGGTGCTCACGTGCTTGCTTTCCCATAAAATCGACGATGTCTTGGAGGTACTTTTTTTTCTGTGAGCTAGGTTCATGAATCTGAAACTGATAAAAGGAGTCTCGATTTATTTCTTCATACGAGACGGATCTGTATCTCTTATCAAGAGATGCAATCATCTTCTTGGTTTGCTTCTCATCCTCGTCATGAAATTGAAAAAGATCAAAACTGCCCTCAAAAGCAGACCATCTAAGAGAAAGAGTACGAACCTCAGGATATGCTAATGATCTGAACGAGAAACGATGGTTCATCAGACTAAAGGCATCGGCGATATAGCGTATATCCCTATCCACCGGCGTCAGCACATAGGTAACCGAAGGCTTCTGATTTGGAGCCTTAAAGAGAGGCGATGTCTTTCTGCCTATCCCTAAGAAAGAAAAGAAAGAAGTCAAAAGTCCGTCTGAAGAGGTATCAGCAGGAGAAGGATAGTCATGAGGAGAATCTTCATCGTGTGTTTGGGCAGGAGCAGGCGAAGCGGGTGGCGGAATATCAGGAAGCGATGCGGGAGGTTGTACGTTCTTACTTTTCAGAGGAGGCTTTGCAATACGGTTCGGCAATGATGAATCATCAATCACTCCCTCAACCTTCTGATCTAAATTATCAAGAGCAGCAATAATCTGTGGCATTAACGGATCGTAAATCACTGTCTCACGAGTGGTTCTTGGAACAGCAACCGAAGCAGGAATTTTTGCAACCGGCTTCGGCAGCAATGCATGGTACACAGCAGGATCAATCCAATGCCAGATTTCTCCTTTTTTAGTCAGAAACCCCGTACGAAGAAGTGAATCCAAGGGAAGCTTACGTAGTTGTGATTTTTTTAATTTCTTGGTAAACTCTTCCTCACTCAAACCATGTTCATCAAGCTGAAGTGCCAAAGAAGAAAGAATCTTTCTCATGTCACAACCATAACGACGAGTAAGCGTCTGGTCATTTTGAGATGCATAATCCAAAAAAGCAGTTACTATATGCCTAAGGACTTTTTTGGTATTCTGAACGTGATTTCCAGCCGCATAAAAATCAAGCATCCGTGGATGAGTTACCAGATGCAAAAGTTCAGGGGCATTTTGCAAGAGTTGCGCTGCCAGAGCATACTGCTTAGGCGGAAGTTTCATCTCCAGAATTTCTATGACCTGCTCTTTGCGCAATCGTTGCAAGGAGTAAGCATTAAATTTCTCCAACCCGCCATTATACAGTTCACTTCTGCACGCAACGATCACCTGGTTTGGATGAAGCGACTGTTTACCAGCCCATGAATGAATATTTACCAAGGCATCAATGCTCCGAAGCGCAGCATCATAATCTTTTGCCCGATGCAGGTTATCAACCAGAAAGATCAACTTTCCTTCAACCGCCATAGCCTTCAGGAGGTTTACGTCAACCGAAGCATTGTAGTCGAGCGGTGAAATAGTATGGACTACACCAAGCACATCTTCAAGTGACTTTCCAGTATACGTTGCAAGGTCGATCATAATTGGAATAATGCCCTGAATCCGGTACTCGGGAACTAACGCCAGATCAGAAAGCAGTGCAGTTGTTCCTATCCCTGCTTCACCATGAACCAACACATGGTTCTGCTCAAGAAGGTGTTTCTGCTGGATGGTGATATGCCCATCGTCGTTGCTGATCAGAAGACGCTCAACATATGGATCTGGCAAAGTCTGAAAAAGACAATCCTTCAGCGCAGTATAATAAGGATACAACTTATCACGAACTGGATCGGTGATCCCCATAAAGAGTGGAGAATATCAACCCGAGATTTAAAGATTTTCATACACGAACTGTTGAAGCAAGCTTCCGTCGTACCTGTTCCAAGGTACCTTCTACGTACTTCTTTCCCGGAGGATGCAGATGCAAACCATCACCTTGATGTCTTGGAATGATATGGAAATGCACATGGGGAACTGCTTGTCCACTTGCTGGCTTGTTGTTGCAAATGATATTAAACCCATCACAGGGAAGCTTGTTCATCACACGATCGCCAAGATTTCTTACCACCAGCATTGTTTTTTGCAGGAGTTCCGGGGGCGTATCAGGAATAGTTTCATAATGCAGTTTAGGAATCACAAGAATATGCCCAGGATTCACGGGGGCAATATCCAGAAAAGCAAAGACGTTTCTGTCCTCGTAAATCTTAGCAGCAGGAATCTTCCCCGCAATAATCTTGCAAAAGATACACTCCATCATTCCACCTCATGATCCTTAGATAGGATGAACAAACAGACCTTCTTTTAATGCTTTGCGGAGGCTACGCTCCAGATACAGAACAGATAAAAACAACAAAGCAATGGTGACAAAAAAGGCGTACCACAAACCGAATGTGGAATGGATCGTTCCCGTTGCAAGCAACTCTCGAAATCCTTCAAAAATGTGCGTGAGGGGAATAAACCAAGAAACCTTCTGGAGAAGAGGAGGAAGACTGGCAACAGGATAATAGACGGCTGAAAAGGGCTGTATCAGCCAGGTAATGCTCCAAGCAAAAACCTGGATCTTCATGCCATAGCGATAAACTAAGCCAATGATAAAAAAGCTGAATGCCCACGCAAGCAGAATCAAAAGAAAGAGAAACACTAAAACCCAGATGGCACTGATGCTGAAGAGATAAAAGGAAAAAATCAAGCTGCCGGCAATCAGTAACGCACCTAAGGTGATGATACTTCTTGCAAACCCAAAAATGAGGGTAGAAGCGATCAGCTCAGTAGCCGTTACCGGAGAAGTAAACAACACAAACAGCGATCTGCTCCAAAAGTCCTCGAGGATAAAAACTGAAATGTCCTGCTGCGTTCGCTCGAAAAAAAGAAACAGCGTCGCTCCTCCAATAAAAATAGCGACGATCATGTTGCCTAAATACCCTTTTAGATAATACGTTGTAAACCCCCAAAGAACGAGAGACAGCAGCGGCCAGTAAAACAAATCAAAAATCCTGTCGAGGCTGTTTAAAGAGGTATAGCAGTGCTTCAACAGAAGCCCTTTGATCGTGTTCCAGCGCATCAGATTTCATGCCTCGCAATCTTGATAAAAACATCATCAAGAGTCGATTTGGTAATCTTCAGATCTTTGATTTTATAACCCTGCTGAAACAAACGATTCAGGAGTTTATAGAGCTTCTCATCTTCTTCATGCAACTCAAAAGAGATAGTATTGCCCTCGCTATGCGTTATGATCACACCTTTTTCACGAAGGAAAGCCAGCAAAGCAGGATCTGCTTTCACAAAGTCAATAGAGATGATCTGGCGTTTAATCATCTGCTTGAGCACCGATGCTGTGCCAATCTTCAGAATCTTCCCTTGCTGAAGAAATGCAATCCTGCCGCAGAGTTCTTCCACTTCGTGCATATAATGAGAGGTAAACAGGATAGTTGCTCCAGTACGTTGTTGATAAGCCAGTAAAATGCGACGTGTTTTCTCTGCGATATCGGGATCTAATCCAACCGTGCATTCATCTAATAGCAACAGTTCAGGATCATTCAACAACCCTTTGCAAAGCATCACCCTTGATTTTTCACCCGAGCTTAAGTGGTTAGACCGTTTTGATTTCAGATGCTGAAGTTCAAACATCGAAAGTAAGTCTGCTATTTTTTTCTCTCGGTCTTTGACACCATAAATATGTGCATAAACCCGAAGATTCTGTTCAACGGTGAGAATAGAATGTAAGTCTGCATAAGCACTCACCACATTCATCCGCTGCTTCACCTCCTGAAGAGGTAATCCGAAAGCGGTTGCTGTGCCTGCATCATACGAAAGCAATCCGCCAATGATGTTGATGAGGGTTGATTTGCCAGCTCCGTTCGGCCCCAAGAGTCCAAAAAATTCTCCTTTCTTGACCGTCAAATTGATTCCGGCAAGAGCAGTAAAATCGCCGTATTTCTTGACCAAGCCAGTAACAGATAACGCACCCATATTCCAATTAGTACAGTGACGCTATAAAAAGATTCCCAAACCCATTTAAAGCAAAAGAGATTCGCTCCTCCATGCGTACACTCATTGTTGCAAACCCAAACTCGCACGAGGTCAGAAGAAATCCTGAAGTGCCGTATGAAGCGCTTGAGGCAGTGAAACGAGCATACACCTCATGCTTTGGACAAGACCAAACGGAATTTCAGGTCCACCGGGATTTGATACAAACACCACAACTCAAGGAGTTTCGGTATAAATTCAAAGATCAATTAACCCAAGATGTCGATATGATTATCACACTCGGGGGTGATGGAACTATCCATGAAGTTGTCAACGAAATGGTGCATCATTATGCACAAGAAAAGGCATTAAAAAATAAGCCATTGCCGGCTGTAATTCCGGATGCGAAGGGGAGCTTTTGTGTCATTCCAAAACAACTCGGATATAACGGAGATGATGTGACGGGGTTAGAAGGAATCATTCAAAAAAAGTTAAGAAAAGAGGATCTAGAAGAGATAAACGTTCCACTTCTTAAAGTAAATGATGAGTATGCATTCTATTGTTCTGCAGGCATTGTTGTTCCCATATTTGATTTTCTGCATGATCAAGAACAGCGGAAGCCGAAAGAGGTATTGAAGATGGTCATGCAGTTTCTGAGTTCAACCGTTTACCACTGCATACAGCCATCAAAGTCAGAGACCTACAATACGTTCATGAAGGAACGCAGGTATGGAGTCATAGAAGATCATCAAACCGGTCTGATAACCGGTGGGAATTATGTGCATATCCAAGTCACGCGTATGCCATGGGAAATTGTGCTCTACGAAGGAAAGAAGCAGATCTGGAGTCTAGACCTTGGGAATGTTGATAACGACGAGCTTCATCTTCTTGCGGTTGAGCCATCAGTTTCAACAATCTTTCGGGGAGCAAAAGAGTTACTGCTTAATCGCCCATTACCGAAGAGAAAAAGAATTCCAATCAATCAAGACGTCAAGAATTGCACGATTCGGATCTACCACAACGAAGGGTACAATGTTGACGATGAGCCAAGAAAAGCTCTTGCTGCACCGTACGATCTTCAGGTAACCAAAGGTCCGTATGTAAGAATGATCAAAGGTCCAGGACGAGTACATCCCACCTACCGTTAAAGAATGCATTAACGATACGTGATGACCGTATATGTGCCGACATCTGCTTGAGAGATTTTAGGAGATGAACCAGCAAACACCCCCGAGGTCATTTTTTGGTCATTAACCAAAGTCTCGGTGAATCTTACTTCCCTGATGGTTGCATGATTACCAAGCCTTACGATTATCCCCGAGAAATCATCAAGAGGTGCAGATACGCAATGTCCAGGAAGTGCAAAAGCCAGTTCATTTGCCATATTCGGCTCTTCAGGACATGACCCTGTAGAACAGCTTTCCAGAATAATGCGAGCATCCGAACTGAAGAACTGTTGCCAAGATTCCATCAAAGAACGATCGTTGATACTCAGTTGTTTGTCTGCTGGTTTATTGCCATAGTCAATAATACCATGTCCGATTGCAGGCTCAATCCCCTCATAAGGACCTCTATCAAATAGGACAAACCCTTGGTCTCCATGCCCGGCAATATAGAGTAGAGAAACTGGTTTTGCATTGCTGGTTGTTGCTGTCGCAAGTGATGTATAAATCCCGGATTTTGCAGCAATAGAATAAATCAATACCTTATAGTGTTCGAAAATATCTTCGAGCCGATCTTGGAAACTACCTTCCGAAAAGGCACCATTCGGATCTGAACGCGCCATAACCAAGACTGCTAATGGTCTCTCTGCATGATACTCCTTAGAGGTATTACGGAGTAGTTCATCGATAAGAGTCATATCCTCTGGATTATGCTGAAGCCGAGCAAGTTCAAGAATCCCATAGTTTTGGTGCAGAGCGAGTAATTTTTCAACAAGTCCCATAGTGGGAATTGCCTCGCTATCGTTCAATGAGTTAAGAGCGTAGACTAATTCCTGCTCGCCTCTGAGGTGTAACTGTGTAAGATACGCGGTAACAACATTCGCACGTGTACTGATGTCCTCTAATGATGATGCTGAACGAAGGATGATGCCGATATTATCAGCTGCCCAATTTCCAAGACCATGTTGTATACCCTCTATACCGATGAGGTAATGTTGGACAACGCTCAGAGATGCTGAACATGCTTCACGACATTCTCTTTTTAGTTTTGTAGTATGAAGAAATCCAAAAACTGAATGATCGTTCTTCATAGGCAATGTATAGAGGGACGCAAGGTATTCTGGTCCGATAGCCTCGATACTAATTCCATGATTTCCTAACGTTTCGGCAAAGAAGAGTAACCTGTCTATGAGGTCTTCCTCTTCTTCTCGATGCAGATGAAGAGTATATCTCTTATCTCGTTCCTGAGAAGGGTGCCTTAATGGACCGAACCAAGAGAACCCAAAAGCAGGAATCAGAGGAATAGTTTTCGTATGCAAAGTAAGAACATCTGTTGTGAGTTCATCCGTAAGGTTCCATGACAGATAGTGGTCATCCAAGACCTGAGAAATATGAGGGAAGTTGTCTTTGTACTCTGCTTCTTCATTGCTCCGATTGAGCTGTTCTGCACGTGCAACACTCCCGCAGAGCAAAGCACTGAGACCAAGACCTAAGAAAAGCTTCCTTGCACGCGTCTCAAGCTTCATCAAGAAGAGCAATGAAACGAAGTGTATAAATATTCCGAGTAGGATCACTCTTGAGGAGTGCTTAGAAGCCAACAGATACGGTCACCGAGCAATCCTTACCCATTAAACGGCTCCATGCTCGTTCTTCCTTCCAAGCGAGTGCACGGGAGTGCTCTGAGATTGTCATACGGCGTAACAAAAATCTTGCCGACATAATCCGATGTTGTAGAGGAGCCAAGTAGCCAGCCGACCCCGCCGCCACTGATCCCCACAATTGTAAGAACGGGTAAGGTTATCGGCGTACTGAGCAGAATTCCAGAACCAACAACAATGGCAACTCCAGTTCCAACTCCTGCTCCTGCAGACAAACTCTTCCCCCAGTATGCGTCCTTTGCCAGCAAAAAGACAACCGCTTCCCGAACATCAGTCCGTATGCCATCTTTCCCTTCGCTATCAACTGCAGCAAACGCCTGCTGCTGCTCGGGAGCCATGTTCGTGCCCTCTAAAAACTCGAGATACGTTCCCGTACCCAATGAGCGAGGCACCTGCTCTTTTGCAAGATAGGCATCAAAATTACGAATGCCAGAAGGATCATCAAACCGAAGAACTGAGCAGACAAAGCAGTAATTTTCAGTTGCAGTGGGAAAGACTTCCAGCGTTACACGCTCCCCATTTTTTACATGGGTGAAGAGATCCCAACACGAAGCAATACGAGTTGCAAGCACTTGCTCCTTCGATTCTTTCTTGCTGACAGTCACATAGTCTGTAACGCACTTTAGATCCTTGTACTCGTTGATAGTGCTGCCGCCAAAAGCAATGCGCGATTGCACCATCGCTGCAATGCTGCTCTTACAGAATGCCTGCTGAGTGTTACCCTCGACGATCGCACGGTATTGCCCAAAATAAAAAACGAGAAAGACAATTGCAGTTACAACAATCAACACCAAGATGCCAAGCATTTTCTCCGTCATGCCTTTTTTCTGAAGATGAATCGGTACCATTTAGTTCACCAGCACTTGGCAGGTTTCAGCGACCTTATCAAGCGGAGAGATCATAAAGTCGTACCGCGAGGATACGCCATCGAGCATACTGCCCAGCAAGAATACATCATTGCTCCCCCACCATGCCGGAACAGAGCCAATAACAAGAATAGCATAGGATGTCCGTTTGCTAAACGCTGAATAGCGAATTGGCTTCTGCCCTTCCCAGGTGATCAGCAAACTACCGCGCTCTTTGCCGTTCGTCAGATAGCTAAAAAAGTCTTCTGAAACTGTTGGCGAAGGTACCTTATGCTGCTTGGCGTAGGCATCAAACCCTTCAAACGTTGGCTGCCGCACATCATCGGTAAATGAAAAGGTCGTGCAGATAAAGCACGCGTGTTTCAAATCCCATCCCACCACATGTTTGTTAAAAAAGTCAATCTCACCCTTGCCTGTTTTTTGCCAGCAGGATGCAGATTCCTGCGCAATGAGAGAATGAATTTCATCTGCACTTATTCCATTGGAGGTATACTTCTTTGTGCCATAATCCTTGCCGTCTGTGGATCCCCAGACTTCCCAATTATTTTGATGGAACGTAATCGTATCAATAGGACACTCCACCTTCAGTGAAGAAGAGCCAAGCGATTTGCTCAATGCACGAGTAGTAAGAGAAAGGGTGCATGCACTTTTCTCACCCGCATCAGAGAATTTGGCGATCATGATCTTAGCCACGGTAAATAGCAGGATGGCAGAAACTAAGATAATGATCAACATTCCTAAGCCACTCATCTGTGCTTTGTGTAGTCGGTTTGTCATGCCCATCGTTCACCCTTTCAGGACTGCAATAATCTGATAAACGATGATGATCGCAATGATAAAAAACAAGATCACGAGAAAGATGTACAGCGTATGCTCTGGTAGAAAGGAAAGATCCATGTCACCTTTTTTCTGCATCGCCATATCACCAACCAAAGAAAAGAGGTATATAAATTATCCGATGGCGTTTACTTCCGATTAATAAAAATCACTTTGTCGAAGCATTTGACGGCTTCCTGATGCCGACCCATCTCATCCAAGAAAATACCTTTGTTGAGCCATGCATCCTTGTACTGAGCATCGAGCTCAAGCAGATGATCAATCATACTCAGTGCTTCATCGGTCTTTTTCAGTTTGTGGAGGCAAATCGCCTTGTTCAGCAGTGCCTGCTTGTGCTCACCATCACGATCCAGCAGCTTATCAAAAATCTGGATCGCTGCCTGATATTTCCTTCCACGGGAAAGTGCAACACCTTTCTCAAATAGCTCACTTACTTCATCGATGCTCTTTTTAACTTCATGCTGTTTCTCATCAAAATGCTCAGACTCAATAAGCACAGCATTCTTCTTATCTACCATCTGATTGGTTAGCTTCTCAATCGTTGCAACAAGAACATCATTCTGCTTCGTGAGATTCGCTACTTGCATATGCAGACTGCCGATCTCCCGATTCTTAAACTCCAGCTCGTGCTCAAGCTGCGAGACCTTTGCTTGCGTGTTTCTGACGATCAGGTTATTCTTCTTTTCCCGACCGTCTCTACCTAACAAAAAGTCAAAAATGCCCATAGTACCTCTTTTTTAGAGTTCTTGCAGAAATGAAGTATAAAAAACTATCGGACAATCAAGGAAAAGAAGAAATATTTAAATAACAAGAAAAACAAAATAGAAACTATGGGCAAACCGAGCCGCGACCTTAAACAACTTGATGCAACCGATCGGGAATTTCATGGAGAATACCGTCTCATTTTCCAAGGAGTTAAACGCATGCAGGAAGAATTGGAAAAGGTAACCAGTCTGCAGAAAGAAAATCTCAAGCCGTTTTTGGAGTCTCTCGTGAATCTTAAATATCAAGCCCTGAGAATAAAAAAGAAGTCAAAGGATTCATATCGTGGGAAGCCGCTCCATACCACGCTGGTTGAACATTGTGATCTGATGATTCAAACGATTGAAGGGATCCAGAAAAATCTGCAGGGCACTCCTGTTGTTTTTAGCAGTCATCTTGAGCTGAGAAAATATGTCAACGCTAGGGTTACACAGTACGCCGCGAGAATCCTTGAAGATCTCAGAAAAGATGTACAACTGTATCAAGCAGTTTCAAAGCAGTTAGAGGAAAATGCAGCTTGACAAGAAACCGTATCAGAGTTTATCTTCCTTCACCACTTCTCCTGGTACCGTCGTCTGCTTTGGCCAGATCTTTCTTCCGGGATAAATGGACGTGTGGATCCCGGTGTGCGCATGATCCCCAATAATCGCACCCAGCTTCCTGCGATAAGAATCAACCAACTCACCTTTCACCATACTCTTCACCGTTGCATCATCATGGCGAAGGTTGGCAGTGATCGTTCCAGCGCCAAGATTGACATGCTCTCCCAATACAGAATCTCCAACATAAGAAAGATGCCCTATGCTCGTATGATCCATCACGATACTATTTTTGACTTCGCAGGCATTGCCAACCTTACAATAATTTCCGATACTGGTGGAAGCACGAATGAAGCAATTCGGTCCAATAGTACAATGCTCACCGATGATGACGGGTCCTTCGATATAGCTACCGGACTTTATAACTGTCCCTTTGCCAATAACAACGACTCCTTTGAGAACAGCATAAGGTTCAACAGCGCCCTTGATAGATTTCTTGAGATTCAAAAGCGACGCTTCGTTGGCAATCAGAAGATTCCACGGATAACCTATCGGATGCCAATCCTTACCATGAACTGCGGAAAGCTGCTGCTGTTTGATCAACGGCTGGAGAAAATCAACTAACTCATATTCCCCACGAGGAGATTTCTTGAGAGCCAGAGATAAAACCGCACGATCAAGCACATACGCTCCGGTGTTAATGAGCTTAGACGTTGGTGATGACGGTTTCTCGAGTAGCTGCTTCACCTTCCCATGTTCCTCAACAACAACGCCAAAACGCTCAGCATGCTCTACTTCCTGCACAAGCATAGCAGCTCCTTGAACTTTGAGGAGGCGCTGCAGATCGCGCTTCGCGTAAAGATCATCGCCATTCAGGACTAAGAATCTGTCGTTCAACATCTGCTTTGCGGCAAGGAGCGCATCTCCGCTTCCTTTTGGTTGCTGTTGCTCAACACATCGTACGTTCATGTTTCCAAGCGAAAGTGCCGTTATGCTGTCACCGATCATTGCTTTCTGATAACCCACAATAATGATAACCTCATCGACAAGACCCTGCAGCTGAGAAAGATTGTGTTCAAGTATGCTCTTTCCGGCAACACAAAGCAACGGTTTTGGTCGCGTTACAGTTAATGGAGCTGTTCGTGTCGAAGAACCTGCAGCAAGCATAACGGCTTTCATCGCGCACCAACCTCATGAGCGATGGCATCGGCGATCGTACGAGCAGTCTGCTCAACGAGGTTTTGATCCTTAGCTTCAACCATCACTCTCGCCATATCCTCAGTGCCGGAATAACGAACAAGCAGTCTCCCGTTACTACCGAGCGATTTTTCCGTGGCAGCTATCAAACGTCCGACAGATTTCATGTGGGAAAATGGTTTTTTTTCTTTGACTTTCACATTGATGATCTGCTGCGGATAGTGATAAAAAAGTGAACTGAGTGAAGATGCTTTCTTTGCGGTTTGCTGAAGCATAGCAAGCACATGAAGCGCAGCGATAATCCCATCGCCTGTAGGATTGTGGTCTGCAAGAATAAGATGACCGGAGTTTTCACCGCCGAGATTATACCCGTGCTTCCGCATCTCTTCAATAACATATCGGTCGCCATTGGGTGTCCTCAGAACCGTAATGCCTGCTTTTTTTGCCCATGCATCAAGTCCTAGATTAGAATACTGGGTCACCACCAGCGTCTGCTTTTCAAGCTTGTTCTGTTGCTTGAGGAACAGTGCAAGCCCTGCAAGGAGATCATCACCGGAAAGCAGATTACCTACTTCATCAACAACGAGCAGACGGTCCGCATCGCCATCAAAAGCTATGCCGAGATCTGCAGTATGTTCAAGTACGTTCTTCTGTAAGGACTCCGGTGATAAAGCACCGCACTGGTAATTAATGTTGAAACCGTTAGGCTCATTTCCTAGCACAACAACCTCTGCTCCCAGTTCTGTAAAAATCAAAGGTGCAAGTTCATAGGCTGCACCATTGGCAGCATCAATCACCAGCTTATACCCCTTGAGACTTCTGTTCTGGATCGTTGACTTACAGAATTCAATGTAGCGTGCTTTTGCATCATTAACGCGGAAGGCTTTTCCGATATCTTGCGGCTTAATCGGAGGCACCATCTTTTCCATGGCCTTTTCGATTGCCGCTTCCATGGTATCAGAAAGCTTGTACCCCTGACTGTCAAAAAGCTTGATCCCGTTGTGCTCTGCAGGATTGTGGGATGCCGTAATCATGATGCCAGCATCCATGCATAATGATTTGACTAAATGAGCGAGCGCAGGCGTAGGAAGAGGACCAACAAGATACACGTTGCCACCCATCGAACTGATGCCTGCAGTTAATGCATATTCTATCATGTACCCGCTTAATCTCGTATCCTTGCCTATCAAAATTCTTGGCTTCTGCTTTCCACCCAAGACATGAGCGATAGCTTTGCCGATCTTCACGATCGTTTCAGGGATGAGCGGAGGATAATTAGCAATTCCCCGAATGCCGTCAGTGCCGAAGAGTTTTGGTGTCATGGTCTTGGTTTTCTAGAGTCTTGATTGCTTCTGGAAGCTCGGTAAGATTGTCGATAACCATATCGGCTTGAGTTAATAGATGTTTCGGAAAAGAGGTAGTGAGGGCAATGCACATGGTTCCTGCAGCCTTTGCTGATGAGATGCCGAAGAGTGAATCCTCAACAACAACGCATGCTTCTGGTTTCTTACCTAAGAGATCCACCGCTCGAAGATAGGGGTCAGGAAACGGCTTTCCACGCTGAACATCTTCTGCAGTAACAAGAGCGTCAAAATACTGGTTGAGATGAAGATGGCGAAGCACCGCAAGCGTAAATGGTTTGCTTGCACCGGTCACCAAAGCAAGGCGATATGTTAAGGAGAGTTGAGCGACAATCGCAGCAGCTTCAGGAAAAATATGGATCTTGTCAACACCCTGCAACATCAAAGCATCTTTATCCCGCATCGCTGTTTCTCGGTCTAAAGTGAGATGCTCCCGCTGATTGATCGCTGCAATCTGATCGCCAAACGGCATACCGACCGCTGGATGAAAAGAACCATAGCCTTGTTGAGTAAGCGACTTCTTCTCTGCAAGATGGTGTGCTTTTTCTGAATCAATCAGTACACCATCGAGATCAAAAAGAATTGCAGTTATTGTTCCCATTCATTTCACCGTCACGCACTTTGCAAGATTTCTGGGAAAGTCAGGATCTACTCCTCGTTTGACGGCAAGAAAATATGCCAGCAATTGAATGGGGATGATATGTGCAAGGGAAACGATATCGCCCGCACTGGGAACCGGAAGCCACACATCAAAGATTTCATTATCCGTTACTGCAACACCGATAATAAATCCTCCTCGTGATTTGACTTCCATGGCATTGCTCAGCGTTGCTTCTTTTCCTGCATCATTGCCAACGAATGCTATGCATGGTGTGCCTTCTTCTATGAGGGCAATGCTGCCGTGCTTGAGCTCTCCACCGGCAAATCCTTCAGCGTGGATGTACGACACCTCTTTAATCTTTAAAGCAGCTTCGAGGGCGAGAGGATAGAGTGAAGATCTCCCAATCACAAAAATATCCTTGCTTGATACTAGCCGATCGGCAACCGTTTCAATACGAGTACGATACTCCTTCCGCAGCATATCGCCAATGCTGATTGCCAGATGCAATAAAACATCCTTGCCTTCCTGAAGTTTTCCTGCACAAGCATAGGCCAAAAGTGTCAACAGCGTGAGCTGCGCAGTAAAGCTTTTTGTTGCCAAGACACAGATCTCTGGTCCTGCATTGATCAACAGCGTACGGTCAGATGCACGCATCAGCGAACTGCCCATGACGTTGATAATCGAGATGATCGTAGCACCCTTTTCCTTTGCAAGTTTGACTGCTTCAAGAACATCAGCAGTTTCTCCACTCTGGCTCACGGGAATGACAACTGAAGTGGATGTAATAAACGGTTGCACGTGCATAAACTCTGATGCATAAACCACATCAACATGCTTTCTGCCAATCTGGGCAAAGACATAAGAGGCTGTCAAAGCAGCATGATAAGCAGAGCCGCAAGCAACGAGAAAAATATGGTCTGCGCGGTTGATCTCTGCAACAACCTGCTGCAAAAGCCGTTCATCCTGAAGGAGCGAACCATGCAATGTTGTGCTCTGCTCACTAATTTCTTTCAGCATGAAATGTGGATAGTCGCCTTTTTTGGCTTGATCTGCACTCCACAAGAGCTGTTGTACTTCTTTCTTCACGACGCTGTTCGTGAGGGTATTGATGACTTCCCACGAACCGTTGATCACCACAAGTTCATGATCATCCAGAAAAATAACATCCTTGGTATATCCCAGAAAAGCAGGGGCATCACTTGCCAGAAAGAATTCGCCGTTGCCGATACCTAACACCAAAGGGCTGCCATTTCTGGCTGCGATAAGCACATCGGTTTTTGTGGATAAGATAGCAAGTGCATAATTTCCTTCCAGCCGTGCCAGTGTTTTCTTGACGGCATCCAAAAAGGAGTTCTCCCGGGCATATTCCTCGATCAAATGGACAATCACTTCCGTATCCGTTTGAGACGCAAAGCGATGCCGTTTTTTTTCTAATTCAGCTCTTAGCTGCTGGTAGTTTTCAATGATCCCATTATGTACCACGGCAATGGTGCTTTCTTCGTCCACATGGGGATGTGCATTTTCATCAGTAACACCGCCATGCGTTGCCCACCGGGTATGTGCTATTCCTTTGGTTCCCGGCATTTCAGAAAAATGAAGTCGAGCATCAACCTGCGCGATTCTCCCGATTCCTTTTTTGAGGAAAAGCTTATGGGAAGAGAGTGTTGCCATACCGACAGAATCATATCCTCGATACTCAAGGTGCTGGATCATATCCAACAGGATCTTGCCTGCCTTTTGCTTGCCGTAGTACGCGGTAATGCCACACATGAAAACGTCAAAAGAGCTCTTCTTTTTAAAGATAACCGAGAAAAAAATGGAGGTAATGAGCAGTGAAAATCCTGAATAGACCGATGAGAGTATTGAAAAGGGTTATATAACCTGTATAGATCTTATATCCAGTTATTTAGCTGTTTTTTAAGGAAAGTCTGGTTCTACGACCCGTTATGGTATCGTTGATGAGAAGATTAAATTGTTAATATTAATAATTAAGCTATAATAACCATAAGTTTTTATAGATAGGGTGATTTTCAATACGGATGACGTTATTTGTAGTAAAAGGAGATCCTCAACATATGGAGTACCATGAGGCAAAGGTGCTCTCTCCGGCAGAGATGAAAGCCTGCAGCCACCCCATACGCATGGCTATGCTCGAAGCATTAGCGAGAAAGCCATCATTCCCGTCTGAACTCGCCGCAGTACTGAAAGTACATGAACAAACGATCTATTACCATCTAAAAAGCCTCCTCCCCTTGCTGGAAATCGATGAACGCAAAGAGATCAGAGGAACCATCGCCAAACGTTATCGACTCAAGGAACGAATGTTCGTTACTGAAATCGGAACAGTAAGCAGCTGGAAAACATTTTCTCGCTTCTTTGCAGCAGAGATCAACAAAGGGGTCGAGTCATTTTTAGATCCCATACTCGTCAAAGGCAACCTCCAGACGCCGATTGTCGTGGGAAGCACAGATCCACACGGTCCATTCAAAGCAATCGCGAGGGATGGGCATTACGCAGTCGATCTTGCCCTGTTTTTAGGACAGTTCTGCAGCATGCCACCTTCATTTTCTGTCAAGCTTGATGTAGAGATCAAAAAAGAGAAACGAGATCATGAGAGCATGATTCTTGTTGGTGGACCGGTAACCAATGTCATCCTTGGAGAGATCAACGAAGCACTGCCCGTTACATTCGTGCATAAAAAAACGTGGGAGCTAGTCTCAAGAAAAACGCAACGCCAGTATAGCGATGATGCACAGGGCGTTGTTGCAAAGATCCCCCATCCCCTGAACAAGCATGCTTCACTCTTAGTATTTGCGGGTATCCGTTTTGATGGCACAAAGGCAGCGATCTTGGCATTAACCCGCCATCATCAAAAACTCTTAGCTGATTACACCGGACAAAAAATATTCTGCCATGTTGTGCACGGATTTGATTTAGACAGCGATGGAGAGATTGATAGCGTGGAGATTGTAGAGTGACTCGCTAATTTCTGATCTCGAACTTCTCAACAACATGTACCCCAAGGTAGAAAAAGTCGAGGGTAGAAGTGGTATCTATACCGGGGTAAGTAGCATCAATAGTAGAGTCATAGTACGAAAGAGTGGCAATATTTAAGATGCTTTCCGTAGGTACAGGAGGTTTGTCGTTGAGGCACCATGCATCGCGTTTTTTTCCGCTCACCCACTGAAGCAGATGATTAATGTGGTGCATAGAATCTCTAGTATTAAACGCTGCCTGCACATATGCTTCTGCGTTGGTTGCTGGATCTAAAATCCTGCCATTAGGACAGGCAAACTTTCCGTTCAGGGAGTACTGCGTTGGCAGACCGTATTGATGGATGATTTCACCATCGCCTGACGGATCCCAGATAACTCTAGTGAGTGTGTCAAGGTTTGGCTTAATGCCTGCTTTAAGAAGATTATGGAGCGGAACGATTGCCGGATGAGTTTGATTCTGAAACAGCATTGCAACAATACCATAGAACTCCGGTCCATCACAGGGACGATAGTCTGCGGGATTTACGGGTGCATCTGGTTCACGACCATTATCGTAGTTATACTGTTTATGAATCTGGTCATAGGTCAGGCTCCGGTGAAAAAGTCTGGTTAATATTGCTTTTAGATTGTGAAGGATGATTCTTGCCGTCACTTCCGCGTGCTGTGCGCGGAAGGTAACGCTTCGGACGTAGTCTCCGAAGCGTCGTTTAAAGCTTGAGTTGTTGTAT
>JACRKL010000005.1 GCA_016219835.1 Candidatus Woesearchaeota archaeon | reverse complement strand
GAGTTTGTTTTCTGCGGTTAAACGCTTGTTTGGAAGCACACTAAGATCAAAGCATATCATAATGCAAACTGCTGAACTCTTTTGTAGGCTCATAGCCTACAACATAGGATATCGCCTATGGAGATTTTCGTCAGAGCCCTCTTTTGGAAAACCTGTTCAGCCGGTCTATGACAAGCTCACTGCAATGATGGAGAAAGCAATTGCTGATTATTACTACTGGATAAGTTAATTAGTCTATCCAACCAGTAGAACTCGCTGAGCTTTCCTTCTAATTTCTCCGTACATCAATCACGTCCTTGACGATCCTCAGCTTGCGGATCAACTCATCCCACTTAGCATCATCTGCTATCTCAACGGTAAAGTACAGATGCACGTACTTTCCTTCTTTAGTTCTGACACTCTTAACATTAATTCTCTCTTCCGAGATAATCTTCAGCACATCAGCAAGCAAACCGATCCTGTTATTGGTAATGATAAAGATGCCTTTCTCGGTGATGGGAGCGATCTGCCACGCCAGCTCTGCCTGCTTGTTTCCTTTCAGTGTATGGACATTCGAGCAATTCTTTGCATGCACAGTAATCTTCCCGTCTTTGGTGTAAAATCCCACGATAGCGTCTCCAATTTCAGGAGTACAGCACTTCGATATCTTTAATGGAACCACTTTCCCTTTGATCTGCAAGTAATCAACGACACTCCGCTGGTCGTCAGTTTTTTTAGATGATTTATCTTCTGCCTCAATGCCTAAGGTAGTCCTTATTTTATTTCTTGCCTTGCTGGTTTTCACAAATTTCAGCCACTGTCGTGAGGGTGAAGCATTATTTACCGTAATGATCTCGACAATATCGCCGCTTTTGAGATGATGATCCAGCGGCACAATCTTACCGTTGACCTTTGCCTTAGAACAATGATTACCAATGTCGGAATGCACCATGTATGCAAAGTCGATGGGCGTGGCACCTTCAGGAAGAGCTATCGGATCACATTTCGGCGTTAAAACAATAATCTCATTCCCGAAGAGATCAATGTTCAATCCTCCCAGTAATTCCTGATCTCCAGAGCTCTTCCATGCCAGTAACTGCTTAATCCAACTGATTTTGGTATCAAACTTTTTATCGCGTTCGGTCTGCTTGTAACGCCAATGAGCAGCAACTCCCTCCTCTGCAAAATTATCCATTTCTTTGGTTCGAATCTGGATCTCAAGCAACGTATCTTCATAGAAAACCGTGGTATGAATACTCTGGTAGCCATTGGACTTTGGATCTTTGATGTAATCCTTGAAGCGGTCAAGCCATGGAATCCAATGATGGTGGATGATCTCGAGCGCATGATAGCATTCTTCAACCGTATCAACGATAATACGGAAACCAATGAGATCATAGATCTTGTCAAATGGCTTGTTTTCTTCTTTCATCTTTTTGTAGATGCTGTAGAAATATTTTGCCCTTCCCGTGGTGTTTGCTTTAATGTGATTATACGCTAAAATGTCTTCGATTTCCTTCAGCAAGGATTGTGTTTTTTCTTCGCGCTGACCTCGTTTCTGGGCAATGCTCTGCTTCAATGCCTGATACGCTTCAGGATCAAGATATCTTAAGGAAAGGTCTTCCAGCATGCCCTTGATGCTCCACATCCCTAACTTTTCGGCAATCGGAGCATAAATACGAAGCGTTTCTTTGGCAATTCTCTTCTGTTTGTCTTCCCGAAAATATTTCAGCGTTTGCATGTTGTGCAGGCGGTCAGCAAGCTTGATCAGCATCACGCGGATATCTTTAGCAGTAGCAAGAATAATTTTCCTCCAGTTTTCAGCCTGATAGTCTTCCTTCGACTCAAACTGGATTCCTTTAATTTTTGTTGTTCCCTCCACGAGATGAGCAACTTCGTCGCCAAATTCTTTGCGAATCGTGTCCAAGCTGACTTTTGTATCCTCAAGGACATCATGGAGTAATGCTGCTGTGATGGTAGGAATATCTGCCTTAAGATCAACAAGAATCAGAGCGGTAGCAAGTGGATGCTGGATATAATCCTCGCCGGACGCTCGCTTCTGACCTTCATGAGCTTTTCTGCTAAACTCATAGGCTTTCTCAACCATAGAGCTGTTTGTAGCAGGATATGACGCACGCAGTGCATCCAGAAGGGTCATGAGCTCCATCATGAACAGAGAAGGGAGAGGAACTATTTATGGAT
Organism: Candidatus Woesearchaeota archaeon; assembly: GCA_016219835.1. Taxonomy (GTDB): domain Archaea; phylum Nanobdellota; class Nanobdellia; order Woesearchaeales; family JACRKL01; genus JACRKL01. Next base: position 8,286 of record JACRKL010000005.1, on the reverse strand, counting down.
TGTTATGATCCTGTTGAGCCCATCCTTCAGCAAATTATTTATACTTCGGCAATTCCACTCGAGAGATGTTCCCTGCAACAAAGTTCATAACGCTGGCACTGTTCATCATGCTGATCGCGAATGCGTCTGCAGCAGAAATCTCTGGTGATGTGTATGACTTTTCTCTTGAGAAAATTACTGCAATCATCTCCATCAATACAACGCCCGTACAGCGTGTGGTTGCTCATGGATCATACCATTTCGCTGTCAAGCCAGGAAGCTATGCTATCGTAGCAGAACACGTTGAACATGAAGAGCTGATTGCATCAAGCAGTGACCTTATCCGAGTTGGAGATGATGGCAATTACACGCTGGATCTCATCTTGTTGCCCAATATTGAGGGAAAAGAGCCATCGTTGGATGCTCAACCAAAAACAACCTTCCTCAGCAAGAATGCAACACTGCTCATTGCTATTGGAATGCTCACGATAGCTTTAATCATTGGTTTTCTGACCTATCGCTTCCACCAGAAGAAAAAGCAAGCTGTCCGTAGCCTCAACAAAAAAATGCAGAAGCCGGAGCTAACATCTACGCAGGTGATCGACCCACTGCCACAACGATTGCTGGAAATCATCCACGCTGCAGAAGGGAGAATCACCCAACGTGACCTGAGGAAACAATTACCGCAGTATTCTGAAGCAAAGATTTCGTTAGCCTTAACAGAGTTAGAAGCAGCAGGCAACGTAAAGAAGATCAAGAAAGGAAGAGGCAATGTGATTGTGGTGCAGTAGATCAAGGCATGCCATCAGCGAAAGGTGTTCTTATCGGATGGGTATAAGCTTTTTCAAAAAATGTGCCTATGGGATAGAATTCACTCTTCAGGCTAATACTTTTCATTTGTTGGAGAAAGCAGTATAATGTTGAATGATCCATCACACAGGTTGGATAAAGGTCTGTCCCGTTGCCCCACTGAGTAATGTATTTCCATCGTTTCTCAAAAATGACGCTGACCATGTTTCTTGGTTTTTTTTTGAGAGAAATCCAGAGTTGGTCAGAGGTAGGGTCAGCAAGAATGACACCCTGCTGTGCTGGTGCAGAAGCATCTTCCATGGTGAACGGAAGCAGGACACAAGCATGATCAAACTGTTGATCACACAGTGCATACGCTGCCTGTGGATAGCCTATGCCCAATAATGAGATCATCACATTTCTGCTGGAATCTTTGCAGCAGCCATGAGGAAACATGTTGTCATAATAAGAAGCAAGAACATAGTGGGCATAACATACTTGGTAGACCTGCGCCGCAACCTGCAGGAGTTCATGATGATCTTGCAGCAGAAGAGAACAAGGCGTAGGGATATCAGCATATTGTTGTGCTATAAGATAGATTGATGCGTTATTCATATTAAACGGGCGATAAGCAAGAAATGACGTATAATGCTCCTTGTGGGAACGAGAAACTGGTTCTGATTTTCGTAAGAAAGAAAGATCAAGCCCTCCATTTTTCGAGGCGATCTCTGACTCATAAACAGAAGTCAGCAAAGAGAAACTTCCCAGAGGCTGGTCATATGGAAGGGTTAGATCGAGGAACGGCGGATGCAGCAATGCCATAGAGGAACGAATGGAGAGAAATTTATTAATGTATAGCTTGAAAAGGATGCTTTGTCATCGACCCAAACAGATCCAACGCAGAAATTCCCGTCCTTAGCAGTGTCATGACTTTATCCAATGCCGTGTTGTGAATCCCGTTTTCAGCTGGCTTAGGCATCCTGATGTGCTCTCCAACGCCGGCGATGTTGTGCTCCTTGATCTTCTCCATGCACGCCAGCGTAAAGGCAAATGCTTTTGCCTCCTCATCAACCGTACTTGGAAGGCGAGGGGAAAGGACATGTCCAATCTCGTGTGCAAACGTAAGAAGGACTTGTTCCATCGAACCAGCTTTTACAAAAACACGTGGCTTTGGCTCATGGATCGCAAACCCTAAAATCGAATTGCTCGTTTCTCCGCCAAACCGCAGGAGCTGATTGTTGAATGCAGTCTCGCAGCAGAGCGTCATCTGGATAGAAGTATCAAGCGGTGTTCCAGTTGTCTTGAAAATCATCTCCTCGACAAAAGGACGAATTTCTCCGAGCGTATCTACAAACGTTTCGCTGTCGCCGACGATAAACTCCTCTGCCTTGAATTGCTCTTCCGGAGTGAGCATGGTGGTGTATGAAGAACTGCTTCCGTACGATGCGGTTTCATAAGTAGATGCAGAAGATGTGCGTTGCGGGCTGTGATAAGAGAGGACAAGATAAGAAAGGGACAACTGAACTGGTGGAGAAGATGCAGACATGGTGTACCTAGGAGTAGCGTGAACTGGTGAAGAGGACGAGGAAGGTTGATACGCAAACGGCTTCTCGGGCATGGTGGTGCAGAGCTCGCAGTAGGAAATATTTGCCGCATTGCCTGCAAACTGCTGCATGGCTGGCTGGTATGAGGATTGGATAATGTGATACAGCGAAGTCATGGTAAAGCTACAATGGTTCAGAAGGTTATAAAGATAGGTGATCTCTATTCGGAATATCTGAGACAAGAAGATCATTCGGAGGTTATGACCTTATATCTCGCTTGCTTATCCGAAATCGTGACTAAGAGTGCCATGCCCTTGCTCTGCTTGCCGTTGAGCAATTCCCAGTTTTCCAAAGCGCCGGCATTGACGACAAATGAACTTGCCCATGTTTCAGGAGCAACTTTTTCTCCTCGAAGATTCGCTGCGAGACCACCAGCTTCATGAATATGACCGACAACTGCAAACGAGATGTTGTACTGGATCATTACTTTTCTCGTGACTTCATCACCCACATCCTGCCCGTTAGAGATCGTTCCAGGCCCATAAGACCCTGTTTTTGGAGCACCATGGCTAAGAAGAACGACAGCATCATCAAGATCTTGAGCTAATGCACCGGCAGCTTTAATGTTCTCGGGTTGTGCCCAGTAGCCATCATCAGGAATAAACTTCCTTCCAGGAATGCTTTTGGTATGATAGCCTGGCAAAGCAACAATGTCAAGATCATCACCATCAAATCTCTGGTAGATAGTCATGTCTATAATATTCTTGATTCCCTGAGCAGCAAGATCCTGCAAAGCTCCTTGGTAGGTTGTTTGAGTCTCATGATTTCCGGGAATGACAAAAACGGGGAGTCCGGTAGATGCCATCGCCGCAAGACAGTCTTTGATTTCTTTGCGATCATCGTTCACATCTGCTCTTCCGTAACGAAGCCGCTCGTTAAGTGCATTATCTCCTGCATTCAGAATATACTCTGCACCCTGCCGCTTGAGTTCCTCAGCAAACCATCGTGCCCTTGCTGCTTCACCGTGGCAGTCGCTGATAGCACCAAAGACAGCGTAAGTATCTGGATCCGTTGTCTCCTCAGTGACGGTATTGCCTTGGAAAAGGTAGGAACGATGGTTGATAACACCGTGTGTCGGAAGCGATGGTGTTACTTGCTGCTGCGGCGTACATCCACCTAACGCAAGAGCAAACAGCAGAGCAGGAATCCATGAGGAGCGTTGCATAAAGCGTGTAGGACGGTTCAGGTATATAAACTTTTTGCCTATCACTACTATATAACGGTCAAAAATATCTAACTTGACCGCTGATACGCCCATTCATCCTGTCTGTCGTCCATAAATTCGCTGCAATCGTGTAGGTTCAAGCCAGAAGGACGGGTCACGTATAATCTCTGGTTCTTTAAATCGGAATGATGTAGACCCACGGATCGCTTCTTCAATCTTGCAATTAGCAGGAAGCGCCTGAAGAATCTGCGTCTGAAGATCATCGACGGGATTTCCTTTATTCTCCAAGAGATAGATCGGGAATCGGCTTTGCAGATCAGCATTCTGAGACATGGCAAGAAATGCAGGCAGGATGATATGCTCTTTGCCTTTGCTCATCTGTCCAGCAGTTCCAGTGCCCTGCTTTTCCCGATACTGTTTACGGAGAGGGATCTCTGTCAGAGGGCAGGTCAGCAGGAACTGAGCATGAGGATCAGGTATCTCAAATCGATCATTCAAGTCAAGGATCATTTTCCACGTGTATGCCGGAAGATCAACCTGATAACCACATCCAGAGAGCTTCCAGCGGTCGTGGATGACATCTTGTTCCTCAAGGTGTGGTTGCGATGCAAGAGCCACCTCTTTTCTACCTGTCGTGAAAAGATAGGCGAGCATGGCCTGATTTTGTGAACTGCCAAAAGCGGAGGCATACTGAAACGCATCATGAAGGACTGATGCATGCTGGGAAAATTCAGAACCAATAACGTCGATAACTTCAGGGATGGTTTTCTCCTTGAGCAGCTTATTGACTCGGGACGTCATCGGACGGTAAGGATCCAGCGTATTCTCGCGAATGACGACGGCATCAAGGCTGCATTCCAGCAACATCTGCACCATCGTTGATTTTCCAGCAAGAGAAAGGCCGTCGAATGCAATGCGGGTGTAGGGCATGAGTGAGGGGAAATCATAGACAATATATAACAATAGCGGTCATGGGATATGCTGAGAATCAAGGAGATTAGTCCTCTAATTAATTAATCTCCTATAACGAACTCATTGCCACAAAGCATATAACCCCTGCAGGATTCTCCTCGTCATGAGTAATGACGCAAAAGCAGCATTAGAGCACTTGCTGCAATTGAACCCAAATGTTGATGCAATCAATAACCTGCGAGATGGGCACAGGCATGACCTCGTCTATAGTCTGAGCTTTGACAAGATTAACCTTGCCGGTGCTGATCTCACCGCAGCAAATTTACAAAGTGTTCGTTTTCATGATGGAATTTTTGATGATGCCATTCTCAAAGGAACTAATCTTCGTGGAGTGAACTTTGATTACTGTACGGCGGATCGTGCCAATTTCAGGGGAGCTGATTTAAGAGATGCAAGAATCTACAAGCTGGATAGTGTTGAAGGTGCTGATTTCTCAGGTGCAGACTTAAGAGATGCAAAAGTAGATACGCAGTATGCACATTATGTCTTACAATTTTTCCGAGAGGCAACATTTAAAGGAACGCTGATTACTCCAGAACAGCAGGATATGCTCAGAACACAGTTTGGCATCTCCTGTCCTGATGATGATGGGAGGTTTAAAATTACACCTCGTGGAAAATCCAGAGGTGGTCCCTATGATTGGTTCTCTGAGAAAGCAAGGGAAGCATATGTATGTGCTGAGAAAGAAGGCAGGGTTGTAAGCCAAGAGTTTGAAGGGCAGAGATTTTCCTACGCCATCATTCCGCTCAGAGGGTATAAAGACATTTTTGAACATTGCGGGTTTGCTTTTTCAGTAAATCACCAGAACCATTTTGTCATGCAGTTGTTTGGTAGTCAGCAAGCACGCTACGCTGGAGACTGGTGGTACTTTGTCTTTGATGAAGTTCCAGAACAGTTCAGAGAATTCACAGCCGTCCATGAATTCGGTGAGAGGATAGGGGGCAGCCACAAAGAAGCGACATTGCTTGAATATCACGCTGCAAAAAGCAAAGGCATGCTGCATGATTACCTTGCTTGGCTTCAGGAGCGCCTTCCGAGTAAATTAATAGGAGACTACGTCTACACGTTCGCCAAAGGAGGCAGAAACCAATTGCTAAAAGAAGTAAAAGATGCAATACAGGCAATACTTCCAGAGAATATTGGAGCATGGAAAAAGCACGACCAACAGAGAAAAAGAGGACTGGTGTACGATCTATGGGAGATTGCATGGACTGGAGCTGAGCCAGAAGAGATTGTTGCAGCATTGCGGCAGAAGGAGTACCGAACAACAGCTGAAGAAGTAAACCTCTGGAGAAAAGAGATGGAACTACCAGAGCCAGAAGCGATCAAGAAGATGACCTATCTCAAGCCGCTATGGTGAACTCATCAATTCTCCAGAAACATTTTAAAGCTCCATCATCCTGCTCTTCTCCATGTTCATCGACAACCTCAATCCTGTGCTTCTGCACCTTGGGCCATTAGAGATCCGCTACTACGGTCTCGTATATGTCTTTGGTTTCCTGTTCACCTACTTCCTGCTCTGGAAAAACAAAGAGAAGCTGGGCATGGTTGCTGATGAGATTGATCAACTCATCCTGTACCTCATCGTCGGCTTGCTCATCGGAGCAAGAATGTTCCACTTTCTTTTTTCAACCCCGCAGATTTTTTGGGAAGATCCTCTTGAACTGCTGAAGATATGGCACGGAGGCATGTCATTCTTTGGGGGGTTAGTCGGCGTGATGGTAGCAGGATGGATCTTTCTCAGAAAAAAAACAGTTTCCTTTTTGCAGGTTGCTGATCTCATCGTCTTTCCGGGCATTGCCACATTGATGATCGGCAGGCTAGCGAATTTCATCAACGCTGAGCTAGTGGGAATTCCAGCAGATCCAGCACGTCTACCATGGTGTGTCATCTTTCCAAGAGTAGACATGCTTTGCAGGCATCCGTATCAGATCTATGCTTCAGTATCGCATCTGTTCCTGTTAATTATCCTCTTAGTCGTCTGGAAGATCAAGCAGAAGAAGCAGCTTTCGGACGGGATATTGTTCTTTCTCTTCGTCATCGGCTATGGGGTATTACGATTCATCACCGATTTCTGGAGGGATGATCCTCATCTCTGGCTCTTCACGATCTGGCAGTATGTGTCGCTGGTTGTAGTGGGAGTGTCTGTCGTTGTTTTGTTATGCAATTATCAAAAAAAAGAAAGACGCCCTAATAGATAATAGCAACCACAACACGCTCAATCTGATTGAACCTTACTTTTTCAGGATCAAGATCCGGGTTATTGTCTCCTTTCATCAGGACATACCATCCGGATTCGTCAGCAGCAATAGCAACAACTCGATGAACCACGGATTGTCCGGAGAGTGAAGACCGATAGGTCACGATATCGCCTCTATGAATATCAGCAGTACCATGCGGCATAATCTGAATCGCATGAGCTGTTGCATCAAGTGTAGGATCCATCGAGTGGGTGTCTGCAAATGATGCCCAGCCAAGCTCATAACCTGGCACGGAAAAAGAAACAGCATGAGGATTAATCAGAATGTTATTTTCTGCAACCCAGTCATACGGTGAGGCAATGTCCGGGAGAACAATGGCTCGAAACGGAGCAGGTCTCTCCTGTACTGGTGCGACTAAAAGCGAGGATAGAACAACGACCACTAGAGCTCCCAGCACAATACCAATACCCATGCCCATCAGAAGGAATGTTCGCTCGCTGTTATGGCTTTTCATAGCACCGAGAATCCAGAAGAGTTTAAAAGCATTTTGAAATGAAAAACATTTATAAACAACCTCCGTTTTCGTTGCATACATGGGATATTCACAGCGACGAGCACGATTGAAGCCAAGCGGTGCGCGATACAAAAAAGACCGCAAGAAGAAACTCTTTGAGCAGGGCAGAACTCCTGTTTTGACGAGAATAGGTGAGCATCATGCAACGCCCGTGAGGACACTTGGCGGCAATATCAAGAAGATCAAACTCTACGAAGAGCAAGTGGTCAATGTACTTGGCAAAGACAACAAGAGCATGGGTAATGTCAAGATCAAGACGGTCGTTGGAAATCCTGCAAACAGCAACTTTGTCCGACGAAACATCATGACCAAGGGAACGATCGTTGAAACCGAGAAAGGCAAAGTCCGCATTACTTCAAGACCATCACAGCATGGTGTGTTGAATGGCGTGTTAGTGTAGGGTTGGTTAGTTAAAGGATTTAAGGGGTTGCGGTCTTCCATAACAGTTCGAATTGTTTTCTATAAGAATCAGCAACTTCACGGTTTCTAATTATAATTAAATAATCAGGATTACCCCATACAATGATTTGAACATTATCACCATAAATCTGGACTGGATTTTGATTAAAGAACTTTTCAGGGATTCTTTTATATTTGGATGTTCCTTTCTGAAACATGCCTTTCGATCCTTTCTTAATAATCACTCTCTCTTTGATCTTATAATTTAGCATATCTCGTTCATATTGGTCACAAATTGTTTTATATTGGGTAAACGGGATAAACTCATCAATGGCAGTGCACAAAACCTCACCCCCTCTTTCTCTTAATGCGTTGATAATATCTCTTAATGCAATTCTGACGGCATTTCTCCCTTTATAGGTTTCAACTGAAAGAGGCTGCCTTGAAGCTTCATTGAGCTTCATTAATGATTTAGGGGTTTAAATCCCCGACCTTTAGGTCGTTCTTTCTCCGAAAAATTTTTGTGCGGCAAAGCCGCAGGACTATCCTGCGGACGAAGCTGCGCACACAATTCGAGTTAAGAATAGCGTGAGCTCTTGTCTG